>JAHFPU010000115.1 GCA_023266635.1 Sphingobium sp. | reverse complement strand
AGGTCCATCAGCATCGACTTGCCGCGCCCGACGCCGCCCCACATGTAGAGACCGCGCGGCGGTTCAGGCGCCTTGCGCAGTAGCTTCCATAGCGTCGAGCCGCGTGGCGGGACCGCTTCGAGTTCCTTCTGGAGAATGTCGAGCCGGGCGGCGGCCGCCTCCTGATCAGGATCGGGCCGAAGTTCCCCTGCCGCCACCAATGCATGATAGCGATTGAGAACCGTGGTCACGGCCGCGGCGACCCTTTGCGGACTGTCGCCATGAAGGAGGCGACGGGGCCATCCTCCTGTTCCAGCAAGCCGCGAATGAACGCAATGCGCTTGGTTTCGCGCACCAGATCAATCTTCGCGTCGAGATTCTGCCCGGAGCAACCCGGTGCGAGATATTGGATGGTGAGGTCCAGGGTGACGGCAAGGTCTTCCCGCGCCAGCCCGCAACCGCGTGCACCGGCGAAGAGCGCGATGTCGATGAATCCGGCCGTGGCGCCGCCATGGAGATAGCCGCTGGCGCTGGTCAGATGTTCTCCGGCGAAACAGCGCACCGTGGCGCTGCCCGGCCCGTCCTCACGCACGAGAACCGGATTATAATGCGCATTGAAGACCCCACCATCGCGCGGTCCCCAGATCATCCAGCCGGGATTGGCGGGGTCCGGATCATATTGGAAACGGCTCAAGGACGCGTCGGACACCCGCCTAGAGCTGCCGCTCGACCATCATCTTCTTGGTTTCGGCTATCGCCTTAGCCGGGGACAGACCCTTCGGGCAGACATTCGCACAGTTCATGATGGTGTGGCAGCGATAGAGGCGGAAAGGATCCTCCAGCTCGTCGAGGCGCTCGCCGGTATATTCGTCACGGCTGTCGGCCAGCCAGCGATAGGCCTGAAGCAGGATGGCGGGGCCGAGGAACTTGTCGGAGTTCCACCAGTAACTGGGGCAGCTGGTCGAGCAGCAGGCGCACAGGATGCACTCGTACAGGCCATCGAGCTTCTCCCGCTCCTTGGGCGACTGCAGCCGCTCCTTACCGGAGGGCGGCGGCGACACGGTCTTCAGCCAGGGCTGGATCGAATTATACTGGGCGTAGAAATGGGTGAAATCGGGAACCAGGTCCTTGATCACGTCCATGTGCGGCAGCGGCGTGATCTTCACGTCGCCCTTACAATCCTCGATCGCGGTCGTGCACGCGAGGCCGTTCTTGCCGTTGATGTTCATCGAGCAGGAGCCGCAGATGCCCTCACGGCAGGAGCGGCGGAAGGTCAGGCTCGGGTCCTGCTCCGACTTCATCTTGATCAGGGCGTCCAGCACCATCGGACCGCATTCGTCCAGATCGATCTCGAACGTGTCGTAGCGCGGATTCTGGCCCGAGTCGGGGTCGTAGCGATAGACCTTGAACGCCTTGACGTTCTTCGCACCGTCGGCCGCCTTGTGCGTCGCACCCTTGCCGTTGATCCGGCTGTTCGCGGGCAGTCTGAATTCCGCCATGGTCGCAAATATCCCGTTGAGTCCCGTTCGGGACCGTCAACAGGATGGCGACGCAGGTGTCAAGCGCTGCGCTGCAAAAAGGATGCGCTACCCTGCCCAGCCTATGCGTTTCGCCAGCACTGTACCCGCAATGCCATAGGTTCGGGCATTATCGACATCGACCGCCAGCGCGCCATCGGAGAATATTACGGTGCGGAAGCGAAGGCCGAACCGCTTCGACGCGCGCTTCATCGCGCCGTCCAGCGTGACAAGGCGGGCAAGGACCAGCAGGATATCGAACAGGCCGAAGGCGGTGACCAGGCGGCGCGGGTTCTTCTTGAACTGGCCGCCTTCGCGGAAAATCTCCGCCGCGCGAAAGGCGTGCGGGCCTGACACCCCGTAGAGATTGCAGTTCGAATAGCCGCCGTCGCGGAACATGTAGAAGCGCCGCTGCGCCTCCGGATGGACGGCCTGCACGGCGCCCTGAGTGGTCATGCCGGCGACGACGTCCGCCTCCACAAGGGCGGAACGCACTTCGTCAATGGCTGCGGGCGTCAGCAGGACATTGTCGGCGGTGGTGATGATGATCGGATCATCCTCCCCCTCCGCCGCCGCCAATACGCTGTCTGCGATGCCCGGACGGGATGGCACGAGTTCGATGGACGGGCCATCATAGCCAGCGAACAGCGCCGCGAGGTCCGGGTGAATGTCCGGTTCTACCGATATCTTCACCCGGCTCACGCCCGGCGTGACCATGAGCGTGTCGATGACATGTGCGATCAGGGGCCTGCCGCAAATGGGGACGAGGCATTTGTGGGAAACGCCGGATTCGCGGGCGAGTTCGTTGACGACGCCGGGGCGCTGGGCGGCAAGGACGATGACGGTGGCGTTCTTGATGGTCACTCTGCCGCCTCCAGCAGGGAGATGTCGATCAGGCCGTGACGGCGCAGGCCTTCGGCGACGATCGTTTCGATCAGTTCGCGCTGGGTGAGGCCCGCACGCGCGGCAGAACGGCCGAACACCTTTTGCGACCACAGGTTGCAGTTGAGATTCTGTTCCAGGAACACGACTTTGCCGGTCGCGGCGTCGAAGCGGAATTCGAAGCGGCCATAATCGAACGGCATATACTCGCGGGCCAGGCGCGCGGTCATGTCGCGGACCAGCGGCACGAAATCGGGCTCCTCAAAATCGACCAGATCATATTTCTGGGTGCGGTCAACCAGGTCGCGCTTTTCCCAATAGGTGCGCAGGTGCGACGGGTCGGCCTGTTCGAACAACATCATCGGCATGATGACCGGCTCACCCATGATGGTGATCACCGGCACCTCGATATCGCTGCCGTTGATGAACGGCTCGACGATCGCGTCATGCCCCTCTGCATGGATAGCGCCGACGGCCTGCACGACGCCTGCCCAGTCGGACGCGTCGCGCACGCCCCAGCTCGCCGATGAGGCGTTCGGCTTGATCACCAGCCGGTCCGCGCGCGGGCAGTCGCGCTCCGTCACCGGCGCGCCGCGCCGATAGATGGCCCATGGCGCTGTCGGCACGCCGCGCGCGACTGCCGCAAGCTTCGAGAGATGCTTGTCGTCGGACATGCCGCGCAAAATGGGCGACGCGCCCAAGAAGGGAATGCCAAGCCGGGTGCAGAGCAGCGGCAGCATCATTTCCGAATTGAGGAAGCCGCCCCGATTGAGCAGCGGAAAGACATAGTCGACGCCCGGCGTGTCGAAGAGATCGCGATAGTCGTTCGACAGGCGCAGGTCGAAACCGATATCCTCCAGGATCGTGCGCACTTCATGATGATAGACAGCGTGGTTGCCATCCTCGGCATGCGGCGTGCCGTCGCCCAGCGCGTGCTTGGCGACGAACATCACCCTCAGTTGGCGCAACGCCTCATAGGGAACGTGCATGGGTTCGATGGGACGCAGCATGGGAGTCTTCCTTTTCAGACCAAATCTGGATGTGCGTGGAGAGCGTGGGCGCGCGGACCGTTGCAGGCCGATGACAGTGCAACAGGGACGTAACGTGGGGATGCCAAAGGGACGGCAGAGGCCGCCTGGCCGCACAAGCGAAAGGCAGACCATGACCGACACCGCATCGCACATCGCCCGCCTGCTGACGGAGGGCGGCGACGCCCGGATCATCCTGGACCCCAAGACCGGACTCAATCGCTACCTCGCCTCGCCAAGGCCGCGCGCGATGACCACCTATGCGTCCTCCACGGCGAACGACATTTCCCCGGAGGCTTTCGCGCACCTGCAGACCCGAATGAGCGCCGGTGCGCTGGATGGTGCCGGATATGGTGCAGCGCTGGACGAACTGCGTGGGCGCATTCGCAGCGCCTACGGCCTCGGCACGGATTGCGCGATCGCCTTCGCGCCATCCGGCACGGACCTGGAATATGTCGCGCTGGCGGCCGTTGCGGGCAAGGGCGCGAACGGCATCCATAACCTGCTGCTCGGCGCGGACGAGGTCGGCAGCGGCTGCGCGAACAGCGCCGGCGGTCTGCATTTTGCCAAGGAAACCGCCCTCGACGTCCCGACCGAACCGGGCACGCCGGTCGCCGGCCTCGGTCCGGTGACGCTCAGCCAGTTTCCGGTGCGCGACGATCATGGCCTGGCCAATGACAGCGCGATGATCGCAATGGAGATGCGCGCGACCATCGCCCGCGCCCTGGCGCGCGGAGAACATCCGCTGGTGCATATCGTCCATGGCTCCAAGACCGGGCTGATCCTGCCCGCCATCGACGATGTCGACGCACTGCGCCGCCGATTCGGCGCGGACGTCAGCTTCGTCGTCGACGCCTGCCAGGCGCGAATCACCGGCGAGGCCATTGCCGCCTATCTGCGACGCGGCATCATCGTGTTGCTGACCGGGTCGAAATTCATGGGGGGCCCGCCCTTCAGCGGCTTCGCCATGATCCCGGCCGACATGGTCCGCAAAGCCGCGCCCGTCGCCGGGGGACTGAACAGGATTTTCCGCCGGGCCGAATGGCCGGAGGGTTGGACCGGTCGTGATGCGCTGCCCGATGGCCCGAACATGGGCCTGCTGATGCGGCTGGAGGCGGCGATCTTCGAGCTGGAGCGGTTCCAGGCCCTGCCAATCCCGCGCGTCGTGCGCGTCATCGATGCTTTCCAGGCGGCGACCGGCAAGCTGCAATCCCGCATCTGCGCGCAGACGCTGGGATCGCGATTCGGCGGGACGACGCCTCCGCAATGGCACCCGATCGAGATGCGGACGCTGGTGACGCTGGATCTGAGCTGCTGCCTTACCCGACCGAGCTTCGACGATGCCGTCGCCATTCAGGGCGGTCTGCTGGAGCGCGGCATCCGGCTCGGCCAGCCGGTGCGCTGCATCCGTTTGGGAACGTCCGGCGAGAAGGCGCAATGGGCGGGCACGCTGCGGCTGGGCCTGTCCATGCCGCAGATCGTGCGCATGGACGTGCTGGAAGACCGGGCATTGGAAGAGGCGTTCGCCGCCGACATGACGCGAATCGGCGACGCGCTGATCGCGGTGATGCTGGGCAGCCGGCGAGCGCAGCGGCTCTCGGCCTGAGCCGGAGAACAGCGCGCCTGCCATCGACCCCTGCTCGATTGGCTGGCCATGTACCATGACCGTGGCTTATCGATCGGCAACATCACAAAAATATTGCGTGCGTCTTTCAACTTTGTGACGGTTTGCCGGAGCGCAAAGGGCGGCGCGGCAGGATTTTCGGCCTCTCCCCTTTTCCCCGCCATCAGGTGATTACGCGCGCCGGAAAAATGCTCTAGGGCCGGGCCATGGAGCCAAAGGATACCGCGCAGTCGTCGCCCGTCACCAGCCGCCATGTGGCGAAGGGTGTCGGCACCACATTGCTATCGCGGCTAGGCGCGGTCATCGAACTGGTGTCGCAACCCCTCTATGTGGCGATGTTCGGGCTGGCGAGCTTCGGCATCTACACCGTGCTGTGGGCGGCGGTGAACCTGTTCGAGAATGTCTTCGACCTGGGCATGACATCGGCGATGCAGCGCACGGTGCCGCAGGCGAAGGATGATCGGGATGCGGTCGCATCCCTGCGCGCGGCAATGATCCTTGGCCTTGGCCCCTGCACGCTGGTCGCCGCATTATGCGTGATCTTCGCGCCGCAGATCGCGCCGATGTTGAACGTCGCTGTGAGCGACCGGCACCTGCTGATACCTTCCATCCGCCTGTTCGCCTGGGCGCTCCCGCTCTGGGCCTTTGTCGAGATCGCGACATCGGCCCTGCGCGCACGCCATCTGTTCGGCGCGGAGATCCGGCTGCGGATCGTGTGGGAGCAGGTGATCCGGCTTGTGCTGGCGGCGATCCTCTATTTTGCGGGGCTTGGCCTGACGGGGCTGTTCATCGCACATATGACGTCTCTTTTCATCACTGTGCTGCTGAGCATCCGCCTGCTCAACCGCCATTATGTGCTGAAGCATTTCCTCGAAGGGCCGGTGTTCGGCACGATGTTTTCTGATACCGCCAAGGCAGGGCTGTCGGTGCTGCCCGCCAACATGGTCGGGCGGCTGTTCGGCGATGCGCCGGCCATCGTGCTCAACATGCTGATCCCCGGCGCGGCCGGCGCAAGCGCCGCGGCGCTCTACACAATCGGGCGGAAGATTTCGAGCGTGGTCCAGCTGGTCCGCGTCGCCTTCGTCTATGTGTTGGCCCCGCTGGCGTCGAGCGCGCTACGCCACGACATGAACCATGTGCGGCCCATCTACGCCTACGCGACGCGCCTGATCACGGCAGTGGTCACGCCGCTCACACTCGTCCTTTCGGCAGCGACGATCCCTATGCTTGCGGTCTTCGGCCATGGCGCGAATGCAGCGCAGGGGGCGGTCGTCCTGTTGATCCTGGCGCGCGGCGTGGAAGCGATATTGGGACCGTCCGTGCCGATCCTGCAGGTGGTGAGCGGCTATGGACGCCAGATCATTGCCAGTGTTGTCGGCTTGGCCTGCGCATGCGGCGTGGCGGCGATCGCCATCCCGCTGTCGCCGCTGACGGGCATGGCCGGGGCGGTGGGGCTGGGCTTCATCATCTCGTCCGCCATTCCGATGGCGCAATTGCAGATCCATGACGGGCTGCACCCCTTCGATGGCGGGTTTCGTCGGGTGTTGGTCCGCGCGGTGGGCATTTCCCTGGTGGCGATCGCGATCGCCCTACCCGCCACGATGCTGCACGAGGCGATCGCTCTGCCGGTCTGCGTGATCGTGGGATTGGCGGCTATGTGGTGTTCTTTCCGTTTCGCCCTGCAGGAGCCGGACCGGGAGTCTCTTGGAAAAACGGCGCGCAAGCTGCGCCTCATATAGTCATCTTACCGTCTTATTGACGGACAGGCGGCCGGGGCTGTAGATGCCGCCGCTTCACGTACCGGGCCAGCGCATGGCATCGGATCGCAGGATAGGCCGACCCATGTACCAGAAAGAACTCGCGCAGAGCGGGCACAAGCTGTTCATCATCCGTGGCAGCTACATCTATATCGTCATCGGCCTGGGCGTGCTGATCGCCTGGTGTTCGGGCCGGTTGGGGCCGTTCGCGACGGTCGAAGCGAACCATATCTGGTTCGGCGTATCGCTATTTATCGCCAGCGCCGCCGCCCTGTTGCGGATCATCGTCGGCGGCTTCGCGGCGCTCGGCACGTCGGGCAATGCGAAAAAAGCGGCGGTCGCGTCGGAACTCAACACAACCGGCCCCTATTCGCTGGTGCGCAATCCGCTCTATGTCGGGCGCATCATGAACTTCACCGGCATCGCCATGCTGTCGGGCAGCTGGGTGTTCGGCGCGCTGGTGTTCCTGATCAGTGTCCTCATCTACGAGCGCATCTCGATCTACGAAGAGAATTTCCTGATCGAGAAGTTCGGCGCGGCGCATGCGAAATGGGCGGCGGAAGTCCCCGCCCTGCTCCCCCGCCTGCATGGCTGGGTGAAGCCCAAATATCCCTTCTGGTGGCGCCGCGCGATCCGCCGCGAATATAAGAAGATCTTCCAGCTCGCCTCCGCGGTGATCCTGTTCGACTTCGCGCGGCGCGGGTTCACCCTGCCCGCAGACCTGACCTGGTATTATGTCTATGCCGGTATCGTCGCCCTGCGCCTGATCGCCGGAGCCGCCCGCCAGTTCGGGGGCGTGTTCAAGGGTATCGAATAAGCGTGAGCGAGGCTGGTCTCGCACCGATGATCGCCGTCGTCGGCTGCGACGGGTCCGGCAAGTCCACGCTGTCGGCCGACCTGCTGGCATGGCTGCGCCAGACCCGAGACGTGGACACGGTCTATCTGGGCCTGCGGTCGGGCGAACTGGGCAATCGGATCAAGCGCTGGCCGCTCATCGGCCGGGCGTTCGAGCGGCAATTGTCGAAGAAGGCGGGACAGGCGCGCAACAAGGACGGGAAGATACCCGGCGCGGCGACGGCGTTCGTCATCTACATGTTCTCGGTGAAGCGCATGCGGGCGTTCAAGCGCATGCTTACGCTGCGCAAGCATGGCGTAACCATCGTCACCGACCGCTATCCACAGATTGAAGTGCCGGGTTTCTATGACGGGCCTGGCCTGTCGGCGGCGCGGGCGGAGGGATGGCTGGTGTCGCTGCTCGCGCGTCGGGAACGGGCAATGTACGCCATGATGATCGGCCATGTGCCCGATCTGGTCATCCGGCTGAACGTCGATGTCGACACGGCCTTTGCGCGCAAGCCCGATCACAAGCGCGCCTCTCTGGAGGCGAAGGTCGCGGTGACGCCGCATCTGAAATTCAACGGTGCGAAGATTGTCGACCTGTGTTCGACCGATCCCTATCCGACGGTGCTTGAGCAGGCGAAGGCGGCAGTTACGGACGCGCTTTCGCGCTGAGTATCTGTTCGATGAGGGCCAGGTCTTCGGGTTTGTCGGCGTCGATGCACGCTTCGGGCTGGGGCATGGATACAGGCCGCGCCGAAACCTGAAAGCGCCGCCCGGCCAGCCGCATCCCCTGACGCAAGGACAGCAGGCGCAGCGCCGAGGAGACCAGCAGGAACGGACCAAAGGCGGCGAGGATCTTCCAGCCTTTCTTCCTGTCCTGCTCGACCGAGCGCCAGAAAGCGATCACGCCCCTCGCCTTGGGTCCGCCGATCCAGAACAGGTTCGCACCCGACCACCAGCCGTCGCGGAACTTGAGCCAGGTGCGCTTCGATTCCGGATAGGCGGCGAGCAGCGTGCGGCGCTCGACCATGGCGACGGCAATGTCGGAGCGCACGGCATCGGCAAGGAAGCTGTCGATCATCGCGCCGGTGAGCAGCACATTGTCGGCGGTGGTGACGACCGCAGGCAATGCCGCACCGCCGCCGTCGATCAGGTCGAGCAGCGACTGGCTGATCCCGGCGCCGCTCGGCATCATCTGGATACCCGGATCGCGCGCGAGCCATGCGGTGGCTGGATCGGCAGCGAAGATCGCCGGGTCCTGCACCAAAACGATCACCGGACCGATGCGGGGATGGGCAAGCAAGATGCGGGCGACATGGTCGATCATCGGACGTCCGGCGATTGGGATCAGCGCCTTGTAGGTCACTCCGGCGGCGGCGGCGAGCGGGTCGCGGCCCGGCCGACTTCCGGCCAGCAGGATCGCGGGAACCTTATCCTGCGCGGCGGTCGGATTAGCGGGTGACATCTGATCGCCGATAGCTACAAATTATGTCTCCCGCATCACTTTTCGCCCGGGGTTCAGGATCGGCATGATGAGACGCATGATGTGGCTTTCGCCGATTGCCCTTATGGCCATAGCGCCACCGGCCGGGGCGCAAGCCGATTCGGCCAAGGCCGCCGCGCCGCAATCCCATGCCGGACATTATTACCTGCAAGGCGTGATGGAGACGGGATCGGAGTTGATGCTCGATCCGCGTGGGCAATTCGAATGGTATCTGGTCTATGGCGCGCTCGACCTGTTCGCGGAAGGCACATGGCGGCAGGACGGCGGGACGATCGTTCTTACCAGCAAGCCCGCCAAGGGCATGCCGGACCCGGCGTTCAAGACGATGGCGCTGACCATCCGCGATACGGACCTGATTCCGCCGGACGGCAAGGGGGCCTATGTCCTGGCGCCGGCACAATGACGACATCCTACTGAAGGGGCATATCACCATGCATCGTTACCTGATCGCCACCACAGCCCTTGTCCTTCCGCTTTCGGCCATGGCGGCGCCCGCGCCGACCGACCCCTATCTGGCGCGGGTAGACAAGGTGCTGGCGGCGACGCCGCTGATTGACGGGCATAATGACTGGGCGGAAGCGCTGGTCGATCATGCCGGGGACAAGCGATGGACGATTGACCTCAATAAACTCGACACCAAGGATTACGACACGGACATCGCACGGTTGCGACAGGGCAGGATGGGCGGACAATTCTGGTCCGTATTCGTGTCGCCCGCCCTGCCCGGGCTTGAGCAGGTCAAGGCGACGCTGGAGCAGATCGACCTCGTCAACCAGATTGTGCGCCGTTATCCCCAGACCTTCCAGTTGGCGATGACCGCCGCCGATGTCCGCGCCGCGCACAAGGCGGGCAAGATCGCGTCGATGATCGGCGTCGAGGGCGGCGGGCAGATCGACAAGAGCTTCTCCGTCCTGCGCGCCTATAAGCGGCTGGGCGCAGGCTATCTGACGCTGACCCATGCGGTGACGATCGACTGGGCGGACAGCGCAACTGACGACCCCAAGCATGACGGCCTCACCAAATATGGCGAGGCGGTGGTGCATGAGTTGAACCGGATCGGGATGCTGGTCGATCTCAGCCATGTCAGCGAGGCGACAATGCTGGATGCGCTAACGGTGACTAAAGCGCCGGTGAT
The DNA here is from genome assembly GCA_023266635.1 of Sphingobium sp. GTDB lineage: Bacteria > Pseudomonadota > Alphaproteobacteria > Sphingomonadales > Sphingomonadaceae > Sphingobium. The sequence continues at coordinate 49 of JAHFPU010000115.1, read as the reverse complement.
CTTCTCACACTCCAGCGCAAAGGCGATCTGCAATCACTCGCGCAACGTG
>JAHFPU010000114.1 GCA_023266635.1 Sphingobium sp. | reverse complement strand
CGGCACATCCACCGGATTGACGTGCAGCGCGTTCTTCGCGTCATTCTCGTCGATGAAGGCGGCAACGGCCTCGCACCGTTCGCGCAGCAGATCCTCGTCGATCGCCACCTGCCCGACAATCTGCTCGACCAGACGGACGACCGTTGCGGACAGCATCGTCGCCAGCGTGCCGCTCTGCGCGGGAGCAAGCTGCTCCAGCGCATCGGCAAGGCGCAGCTGCGCCTCGCGATCGTCGGCGGCGGCTTCCGCCGCGATGCGGCTGCCTTCCTCGAAACCCATAGCGAAGCCGTCGGCATGCGCCTGATCCACCGGATCGACGGCGTTGGCCGTATCCTGATTGGCGGGCTGGCGGATCGACATGGCTTGCCCGTCGGCGAACAGGGCGCGGAAGCTGCCCCGATTGCCTGCCGCAGCATAGCCGTTGATCCCGACCGGCTGCACATCCTGTCCCGCGCTTGCCGCGGCCCAGACGTTAGACAAAGTCATTCCCCTTGCCGCCCAGCATCAGCGTGCCGGCGTCGGCCATGCGGCGCGCCGTACCGACGATCGCCTTCTGCGCCTCGATGACCTCGGCCAGACGGATCGGCCCGCGCTCTTCCATCTCGTCGGCGATCGACTGCGCCGCGCGCGCCGACATGGCGTTGAAGATCTTGCCCTTGAGCAGCTCGTTCGCGCCCTTCAAGGCCACGACCAGCACTTCGTTGTCCACGCCGCGCATCAGTGCGCCCATATTCTTGTCGTCCAGGTCGATCAGGTTGTCGAAGACGAACATCTCCTCCTCGATCGACTGCGCGACGATCTTGTCCCGCTTGGCCAGCGCCTTGATGATGCGCTGCTCATTCTCCTTGCGGACATTGTTCATGATCGCTGCCGCTTCGGTCGTGCCGCCGCGCTGCGACTGCGTGCCCTGCGACTTGACCGCGCCACCGCGCGACAGAAGGATTTCCAGCTCGTCCAGCGCCTCGCTGCCGACCGGGCCCAGCGTCGCGATGCGATACACGACCTCTTCCTGATGCTCTGCGGGCAAAAGCTGCAGCACGTCCGCCGCGATCGGCGCGTCCAGATGCGCAAGCACCAGCGCCATCACCTGCGGATGCTCGCAATCGATCAGCGCCGCGATCTCCTTCGCTTCCATCCATTTCAGCATTTCCAGCTTCGTGGACTGGGTCGGCGGTGTGATCCGCGCCAGCATGTTGTCGGCCCGCTCGGGGCCAAGCGCCTTGTGCATCGCGCCCCGGATATGCTGGGTCGCACCATAGCCGATGGTGGTGCGGCGCTTCGCCTTGGTGACGAAGCGGTCGAGGGCCTGGTTGACCTCCTCCACCTCGACATCGGCGACGTCGTACATGGCATAGCCGAGCTGACGCACTTCCTCCGGCTCCAGGCGCGCCAGGATCTGCGCAGCCTCATCCTCGTCGAACAGCATCAGGAGGACGGCGGCTGCAGCGCTACCCTGCAGCGGGCTTCCGTCCTTGGGCGGGCCTTCCTCAAGCATCCTGCTTCTTCCCTTCTTTCAGAAGGTCACGGACCACCAGGGCGGCCCGGTCGGGGTCCTGCTTGACGAAATTCTTGATGAGGCTGGCGCGCGAGGCATAGTCCGGCGTCGAGGAGATCATGTCGAGCGTCACCGGCCGGGCCGGATCGGCCTGGGCCGAGCGGGTCAGTTCGGTGGCGATCTCATGACCGATCCTCTGCCCCTGCACAGCGGTGTCGGCGGCGGAGGCCTCCTTTGCGGCAGCGCGACGCTTCAGCAGCGGGCGGCCGACGCCGAGCAGCAGGACCAGCACCACGGCGAGCGCGGAGAGATTGCGGACCAGCATCGAGACCCAAGTCGCTTCATACCAGGGCGAAGTGGCATCCTCGACCTTCACGAAGCCGCGTGAGGACAGGGCCACCGTGTCGCCACGGCTCTGATCGAAGCCGACGGCGCCCTTCACCAGGGCCTCCAGGGCAGCGATTTCCTGCGCCGAGCGTGGCTTGCCATTGGCGTCTGTGTCGAGGGCGACGGCAACCGACAGGCGCTTGACGGTGCCCACGGCGTCCTTGGTCACGGAGACCTCTCGGCCCAGTTCATAGGCACGGTTGAAGGTTTCCTGCGTCTTGTTCGCTTCGCCGGCGGCCGTGGCTGCCGCTGTCTGCGCACCAGCCGGCGGCGTACCCGGCGCGGCGGTCGGGTTGGGATTGGTCCCTTGCGCGATCGGCGGCGGCGGTGCCTGGTTGGACAGAGCGCCCGGAATGCCACCGGCTTCGCCACCGGCCGCCTTGGGATCGGCGGACCAGCTGCCCTGTTCGCTGCGCAGGCGGGATTCGTCCTGCGGATAGGTTTCGCGGGTCGCCTGGCGCTCAGCGAAGTTCATGTCGGCATGCACTTCGGTCGAGAATTTGGCGGTGCCCAAGATAGGCGTCAGCAGGGCGACGATTGAGCGGCGATAGCGGTCCTCGATCTGCGTCTGCACCGCGATCTGGCGATCCGAAGCGCCGTCGCTGCTGTTGCTGGACAGAAGGTTGCCGTTCTGGTCGACGACGGAAATCTGGTCAGGCGTCAGTTCCGGCACGGAGGAGGCGACGAGATGCACGATCGCCTGCACCTGCGCGTCGGACAGCGTGCGGCCATTGGCCAGACGCAGCATGACGGAGGCGGACGGCTTGGTGCGGTCGCGCAAGAAGATGCTGGGCGCTTCGACGGCCAGATGCACGCGGGCGCTTTCGACGGAGTCGATCGCCTCGATCGTGCGAGCGAGGTCCATCTCGCGCGCAGACCGCAGCTTCTCCCCCTCGACGGCGCGGCTGGCGCCCATCGGCAGGCTGTCGATCATGCTGTTGCCGTCGGGCGCGCTTTTGGGCAGGCCCTGGCTGGCGAGCATCATCTTCGCCTTGAAATAATCGTCGTCCGACACGGTGATCGCGCCGGAGTTGCCGAAATTGTACGAGATGGCGTTCTTGTCGAGCACTTCGGCCACGGCCGCCTGGTCGCTGTCTGGCAAACCCCGGAACAGATCGCGCTGCGGCGGTTCGCGCAGCGCCATCCAGGCAAGACCCGCCGCGGCGACAACGCCGAGCAAGCCGAGCATCGGCAGGCTGCGTGCGACGGCCGGCTGGCGGAAGAAGCCGCTGAAGCGATCCTTCATGCCGTCCAGTCCGCCACGGGCAGAACCGAAGGCGGGGAGACCGCCGGAGACGGCAGCGCCGCCATTATTGTCGATGGTGAGGTTCTGGTCGCTCATGGTTTATACCGGCATGCTCATAATGTCCTTGTAGGCGGACAGTAGCTTGTTCCTGACCTGAAGGGTCGCTTCGAACCCGATCGAGGCCTGCTGCTTGGCCAGCATCACCGAGGCGATGTCTGTGGTGTCGCCGCGCTCGAAAGCGGTCGCGGCGTCATTGGCGTTGGCCTGAAGGCCGTTGACCTGATTGAGGGCGGACTTGAGCGCCGACGTGAAGTCGCCCGCCTTCGTACCGCCAGCGCCGCCAATGTCGGCTGCGCCCGGCGTGCCGGTCGACGCGACGTCGCGCAGGGCCGCATTTTTCTGCAGAATGGCGTTGCGGATCGCCATCACGCTGTCGGTGGAGGAGATGCTTGTCATATCCTATGGTCCTTCAGGCGGCGGCGAGTTCGCGCATCTCGGCAAGCCGATAGCGCAGGGTGCGTTCCGAAATTCCCAGCTTCCGCGCCGCCATGGCCTTGTGGCCGTCGGTTTCGCGCAGGGCATGGCGGATGGCGTCGATCTTTGACATGCGGGCCACGTCCGCCAGGCGGATCGGCGCGCTGTCATTGCTGGCCTGGACCATCGTCGTGGCGACCGGGCTGGCGATGTTCAGATCGCAGGTATCAATGCGGACGCCCTCGCGCAGCACCATCGCGCGCTGAAGGACATTGCCCAACTCACGGGCGTTGCCCGGCCAGCTATGCGCGGTCAGGCGGTCCATCGCCTCGGCGGTCGGCCAGGGGAAGGCGTCCTGCGCGCCCATCTGCGCATAATGACGCAGCAGCAGATTGGCGGAAATGGCGGTGATGTCGCGGCGACGCTCGGCCAGCGGGCGCAGTTCCAGCGGCATCACGTTGAGGCGCCAGTAAAGATCGCTGCGGAACCGGCCCATTTCGCACTCGGCGGCCAGGTCGCGGTTGCAGGCGGCGATGACGCGGACATTGACGGGCACCGGATGGGTCGCGCCGACGGGAAGGATTTCGCCCTCCTGCAGCGCGCGCAGCAGCTTGGCCTGCAGGGCCAGCGGCAGTTCAGCAATCTCGTCCAAAAACAGCGTGCCGCCATCGGCGGCCAGGAACAGGCCGTCCGAAGCGGCGGCCGCGCCGGTGAAGCTGCCCTTGCGGTGGCCGAACAGCATCGCTTCCATCATGGTTTCGGGAAGCGCGGCGCAGTTGACGGCGATGAAGTCCTTGTCGGCGCGGTTGCTCTGCGTGTGCAGGAAGCGGGCCATGCCCTCCTTGCCGGTGCCGGTGTCGCCCTGGATCAACGCGGTGGCGTCGCTCTTGGCGATGCGGGTGGCGAGACGCATCAGCTTTGCGCTGGCTTCGTCGCCAACAGCAGGCATGCCGGCCGGGCGGACAAGCTCAGTGATCAGCGCCATGCCGAGGCCGGCGTCGTCGATGCCGAAGGCGATCCGCGCCGGAAAGCCATTGGCCGCCGGGTGGAAGCTGGGGCCGCCATCACGATAGTCGATCAGGATGTCGCGATGCGTGGCATGTGCGATCTCTGTCATCAGCAGGATACGGATGTCGCCACGCTCACGGGAAGCGGCGGCATCGACGCTTCCCACTTCGAGCAGAGCGTTTTCGAGCCAGAGCTTCAGGCTCGGAACGAGCCTGCATACGCCCAGGCTCATGTCCAGCATTGACATGGAGTGTCCCCGGTTGTTGCGAAGTCCGGCACCCCCGTGCCGTTCCCCGCGCCTTTCGATGGGGTTAAAATGCCTCCAAGTGATTATCATGTGGTTAACACGCGGAAAGGATTGCCGCCGAACCGGCAAAGAATTTCCGCATGCGGCAAAACGCTTCCCCGGAAATCCATCCAGCAATTCCGGCATTTTCGCTCGGCAATGCAGTTAATGAAAGAATCCCGCGCGCGTACACACACGTAAGGGGCAAAAAAATTCGTCGCAGATTTAAGGATCGTTTCGCCCCGCCGTTATCACCATTCGAGGACGCAGCAGCCACGGTGGCAAGCGACCTGAGACTTTGAAGCGGGAAAGGAACACCCCATGACTGTTATCGGAACCAACGTCGCCGCTCTGCGCGCTGCCAACGCCTCTTCCAAGGCAAATGCTGGCCTGCAGACCGCACTCGAGCGCCTTTCGACCGGCAAGCGCATCAACAGCGCTAAGGACGATGCCGCAGGCCTCGCCATCTCTTCCAAGATGACCGCCGAAATCCGCGGTCTGACCCAGGCCAGCCGCAACGCTGCTGACGGCATCTCCGCCGCTCAGACCGCAGAAGGCGCGATGGGCGAAGTCGCTAACATCCTTCAGCGTATCCGTGAACTGGCCGTTCAGGCTTCGACCAGCACTGTCAGCGACAACGACCGCGTCTCGATCAAGGCGGAAGCGGATCAGCTGGTCGAGCAAATCGGCAACATCTCCGACACGACCAAGTTCAACGGCGTGAAGCTCTCCGGCACCGCCTTCGACATCCAGACCGGCACCGGCTCGTCCGACAAGGTCACCTACACCATCGGTGCGATGGACGCAGCGTCGCTCGGCGTTGACGCCCTCAACTGGGACGACGCAGCCGGCGCCCGTGATACGCTGGACATCATCGACGGCGACGGCACGACCGGCACGACCATCGACGAACTGGGCTCGATCGGCCTGCTCTCCAAGAACCGTGCTGACCTGGGCGCCGTCCAGAGCCGCCTGGAGACGACGATCTCGAACCTGAACTCGACGATCACCAACCTGACCGAAGCCCGCTCGCGGATCGAAGACGCCGACTTCTCGGCCGAGACGACCGCCCTGGCGAAGCAGCAGATCCTGTCGCAGGCTTCGACCGCGATGTTGGCCCAGGCCAACCAGTCGCAGCAGAACGTCCTCAGCCTCATCCGCTAAGGACTACAGAACATGATCGGCTGAGGTCTTGGTCCACCATCAGCCGATCATGAGACCCCCGGCGCATTAACAGTCCCCACCGCGTCGGGGGTCCTCCTTTCGATAAAACGGATCAGACAGAAGCCCCCGTCCCCCCGGACGGGGGCTTCAACTGTTTTTGGGCGGCAGGGCTGCCTTTATACAGCCGTTCTCCTGCAAAAGCAGGAGCCTAGAGCCCCACACGCCGCGCCTCGCACCCTGGACTCCTGCTTGCGCAGGAGAACGGCATGGGTCTCCATTCCCTCACACCACCGTCATCCCGCACTTGATGCGGGATCCATTGGCTCTACGCCCGCATGACCGCACAAAAGTTTGCGCTCATGGATCCCGGATCGAGTCCGGGATGACGGACGTGGGCGTCCGGGAGACGGACATCAACGTCGGCCCTTCATCCCCCACAGGACTTGAAAAAGGCGCGGGGCAGTCCATCATGGAGGGATGACCGATCTTACACGGCGCGACATGATCGCGCTCTCCAGCGCCGCGATGCTCCTGCCCGGCGAACTCCATGCTCAGACGCTGGACGCCGCGACACCCTTCTCCTGGAAGGCGGTGGTCGCGCAGGCGCAGGCCCTCTCCCGCAAGCCTTACGCAGAGACGCCGCATAATCAGGCAGCGGCCAAGATCGGCTATGAAGCGCTGCACAAGGCGCAGTTCCGCGCGGATCGCACGCTCTGGAACGATCAAGCCGACGCCACCGGCGTCCGCTTCTTCCCGTTGAGCAACACGGCCGGGCAGCCGGTCGCCATCAATATCGTCGAGAATGGGCGATCGACCCCGCTGCGCTATGACCCGACCATGTTCGACATGACGCCGGACAATCCCGTCGCGCAGCTGGGACCGGATGCAGGCTTTGCCGGCTTCCGCTTCATGAACGGCGCGCGCGACGCCGACTGGCTCGTCTATATGGGCGCGAGCTATTTCCGGGCGGCGGGCGCGGAGAAGCAATATGGGCTCTCCGCCCGCGCGATCGCCATCGACACCAGCCTCGGCAAGGAGGAGTTTCCCCGCTTCACCACCTTCTGGCTTGAACGCACCGGGACGGACGCCGTCACCGTCTACGCGCTGCTCGACGGCGCGAGCGTCACCGGGGCCTATCGCTTCGGCAACAGCCTGGACGAAGAGGGCGTCCACCAGAATATCGAAGCGGCGCTGTTCACCCGCCGTCCCATCGACGAACTCGGCCTGATGCCGATGACCAGCATGTTCTGGTACGATCAGGCGCACCGCAAGCTTGCGACCGACTGGCGGCCGGAAATCCATGATTCCGACGGTCTGCTCATCCGCTCGGCGACCGGCCCTTCCCACTTCCGCGCGCTCGCCAACCCGAAAACGCCGCATAGCAGCGACTTTGCCGAAAAGAGTCCCAAGGGCTTCGGCCTGCTCCAGCGCGACCGCAATTTCGACCATTATCAGGATGACGGCGTCTTCTATCACCGCCGTCCCTCGCTCTGGGCGACGCCGACCAAGGCACTGGGCGCAGGCAAGGTCAGGCTCTACGAATTCCCGACTGACAGCGAATATACTGACAATGTCGCCGCCTACTGGACCCCGGCAAAACCTGTCACCGGCGGCCAGCGCATCGACGTCGCCTACCGCCTCGACTGGCAATCCGTCGAACCGGCGGCACAGTCTGCCGGAAAGGTGGAGAATGTCCTGCGCGGCTTCAGCGACGCGCCGGGGGCGCAGCCAAACGCCATGCGCCTTGTCGTCGATTTCGGCGGCCTGCCCGCGAAAACCGGCCTTTCCGTAGCGGCGGAGCTTGGCGGAGGCACGCTGCTCAAGAAGGCCGCCTATCCCATATTGGGCCGCCCCGGATCGTGGCGCGCGGTCCTGGACATCAACCCGACGGGGGCCGACCCGGTCGACGTTCAGCTTTCGCTCATGCAGGGCGGCCTAATGGTTACCGAATTATTCCACTACCCGCTTTTGCCTTGAACTTCCGGTCGTTACGGAACCAGCGCAGGCGTTAGCGGTTGTAATTCCGCCCTTCACCGGGCGGGGCGTACTGCAAGGGAAAGGCATTCACCGCATGTGGCAAGGCGATTCGAGCACCGCGCGACCGTTTATCGGCCCACGGCGCCCCAGCGACAGTCCGCAGGCGTTTGAGAGCCTGCCCCCCGAACAGACCATCGCGATGCCGGAACAGAATTTCCGCGAAGCCCCGGAGATGGCGATCCCGCCGCGTCCGGTGCGCGGCGGCGATGTCGACGCCGCGGCCAAGCGCATTCTGGTGATGGCCCTCGCCCTGCTGCCGGCCCTCCTCGCTGCGCATGAAATGAAGCGCACGATCGGCCTCGACGGCTTTTCCGCGACCGAGATCATCTATCTCGCGCTCTTCGTGCCGCTCTTCGCCTGGATCGCCTTCGGCTGCGCGACCAGCGTCATCGGCTTCTTCATCATGGCGTTCGACGGCGGCCGCCGCGTCCAGCCCTACCGCCCGTCCCGTCCCCGCACGCTCACCGGTCGCACCGCCGTGCTGCTGCCGGTCTGCAACGAGGATTTCCTCGCGGTCCTCGGCCGCCTTTCGATCATGGAGCGCTCACTCGGCAAGGTCATGGGCGGCGACATGTTCGACTTCTTCGTGCTGAGCGACTCCAATGTGGAGAACGGCCTGATCGAGGAGCAGGCCTATCGCCAGATGCAGCCCTCCTTCGCGCGCAACGTCTATTATCGCCGGCGCGCGGTGAACACTGGCCGCAAGCCCGGCAACATCGCCGAATGGGTCCACCGTTTCGGCGGCGGCTACGACTATATGCTGGTGCTGGATGCCGACAGCGTAATGGGCGGCCAGACGATGGTGCGCCTGGCCGTCGACATGGAGTGCCACCCGCGCCTCGGCCTCATTCAGACCGTCCCCTCGGTCGTCGGCGCGTCGACGCTCTTCTCGCGGTGGCAGCAGTTCGCCAACCGCCTCTATGGCCCGATGGGCGCCGCCGGCATGATCTGGTGGGCCCGTTCGGAAGGCACCTTCTGGGGCCATAACGCCATCATTCGTGTGAAGGCCTTCGCCGACAGCTGCGGCTTGCCCACGCTCCGCGGCCCTGCTCCGTTCGGTGGCCACATCATGAGCCACGACATGGTCGAGGCCGCGCTGCTGCGCCGTCGCGGCTGGGCCGTGCACATGGTGATGGCGGACGACAGCTATGAGGAATTTCCGCCCTCCCTGCCCGATCTCGCGACCCGTGATCGCCGCTGGTGTCAGGGCAATATCCAGCATGTGCCGCTGCTGATGCGCGTCGCCGGCCTCCACCCCGTCAACCGCTTCCAGCTTCTGGTCGGCGCATCGGCCTATCTGACCTCGCCCATGTGGCTGGCGCTGATCCTGGTCGTGCTGGTTGGCGAGTGGCAGGGCACCTGGCAGGCGGGCACCGTGCTACCGTCGGGCGCGTTGCTCGGCCTGACCGCCGCTTTGCTCTTCGGTCCCAAATTCCTGGCGCTCGGATGGGCCTTGGCCAATCGCACACGCCGCGCGTCCTTTGGCGGCGCAAGCGCGCTCATCAAGGGCGTCTTCATGGAATGCGTGCTGTCGATCATGATGGCCCCGGTCGCCATGCTGACGCAGACCATCAACCTCATCAGCATCATGTTCGGCCAGAAGGCCGCATGGAACGGCCAGACCCGTGACCGCGACGGCATGTCGATGATCCAAGCGCTGTGGGTGTTCAAATATCACATCGCGCTCGGCGTCGGCCTTACCGCGCTGGCGTGGCAGAGCGGCATTTCGATGTTCTGGCTGATGCCGGTCATCGTCGGCCTGCTCTTCGCCCCGGCCTTCGCCGCCATCACCGCGCGCAAGGACCTGGGCCGCTACGCCGCCTCGCGCGGGCTGTTCACCGTGCCGGAACCCTGGTGGAAGACCGCCACGCCGAAGCTGCAGGAAAAATACGGCCCGGCGCGCAACAGCGTGCAGCCCGAACCAAAGATCGCCTTGGCCGCAAACGACTGCTAAGCGCTGCGTGTTCCTGCGAACGCAGGAACCCAGGGTGGTGTAGCGCCAAGCAACCCTGGACTCCTGCTTTCGCAGGAGCACACTGGGCTTAGCGATGCCCCGGTTTCTCATCAGCACAAGCCACCGCCGTCATCCCGCACTTGATGCGGGATCCATTGGCTCTACCGCGCATGACGACACCAACGCTTGCGCTCATGGATCCCGGATCAAGTCCCACAACTGTCCGGGATTCACAATTTGAGTAGCAGTTGTGGCGTAAGGGGCCGTTTTGCGGGTGGTGTTGGAGGGGGCTTGGCGCGTCCTG
>JAHFPU010000113.1 GCA_023266635.1 Sphingobium sp. | reverse complement strand
TTGCCGCTGCGACAGGTCCACGCTGACGATCTGATCGTACATCATCTGCGCGCCGACATGCTCGGCCTGCGCCTGCATCTGCTCCATCAGCCAGGGGCCCTGGATCACGTCACGAAAGCCGGGATAATTTTCCACATCGGTTGTGATGGTCAACTGCCCGCCCGGCTGCATGCCCTGTACCACGATCGGCGCCATGCCAGCGCGCGCGGCATAGATGGCTGCGCTGAGGCCCGCGGGTCCCGATCCCAGGATCAGCATGCGGGTGGAATGGGTGGCGGTCATGGCGTCCTTCCGGCGAAAATGGAGTCGTTGGTAGTTGGAGATAATGGGTCGCATCATCGGCGCAAGGCATGCGGGGCTGCAGTTTTGCTTGTGGCCCGGATAGCGCCGATGCTGCGGCGTCGTCAGTCGAGTACGTTGGGCAAGGCCTCAAACCCTCGACGCAAGGCCGCTGACCAGCCCTGAGAGATCATCGCAAATTCCTCGTCGTCAGGCTCAATCCGGCGGCGGACACGGAATTCATAGGCATTGGTGTCGATCACCGCCAAATCCAGCGGCATTCCGACCGAAAGATTGGACCGCAAGGTCGAATCCATCGAGACGCAAACCGCTTTCACGGCATCGTCGATCGTCGTTTCCGGCTTGATGATGCGGTCGAGGATCGGTTTGCCATATTTATGCTCGCCGATCTGGAAGAAGGGCGTGTCGGCCGTCGCCTCGATGAAATTTCCAGCTGAGTAGACGAGGTAGAGGCGCGGTTTGCCGCCTTTGCGCTGACCGGCGATCAGGATCGAGGCGTCCGCCCCCGCCCCCTGCATCTCTATGGTGTCGCGATAGCGATGCTGCATTTCCTGCATGGCCTCTCCCACGATCTGGGCGACGCGGTGCATGGTCTTGCAGTTGAGGATCGTCTCGGTATCGGGCGTATCGTGCGATATCTTTATCTGGCGCGAAAGGCAGGTCTTCACCTCCTGCGTGATCGACAGATTGCCCGAGCACATGAGCGCAATCGCGCGGTCGCCCGGCACCTCATAGGTGAACATCTTTCGGAAACGGGCGATATTGTCCATGCCCGCATTGGTGCGAGTGTCCGACAGCAATACGAGTCCCTGATCGACCCGCACGGCAACGCAATAGGTCATCGCCCCCCGGCTCCCATTCTCATAATCTTAATTTCCTGCGCGCGCAGGTTGAGAATATTGTTGTTGCTGCTGCTTTTGCAACTGTTGCTCGCGTTCATCATCGCTGGCCTGCGCGATGCGAACGTCCGCGTCAATGCCGATCATGCCCGCGGCCATCGCAGACCCCCGAACCGGCGCGGCGTCCCCGGCATCCAGGCCCGACGCCAGACGGACATATCTGTCCGTGACGCAGACCTGATTAGACGTATCAAAACCGACCCAGCCCAACCCCGGGACCATCGCCTCTGCCCAGGCATGGGTCTCGTGCAGCGCATCATCATCCTGAGTCGCGAGATATCCCGCTACATAGCGCGCCGGCACACCGAGCGTCCGGGCGGCGGCGATGAATATCTGCGCATGATCCTGGCATACGCCGCCGCCGAGCAACAACGCCTCCGCCGCAGTGGTTTCCGGCCCGGTAATGCCGCCGCGATAGCTGACAGCCTCTCGCACCGACGCGGAAAGCGCATGCAGACGATCGAGCGGGTCTCGATCACGCACGGACTCAGCCAGGTCGCGGATGTGCGGCGATGCTTCGGTAAGGGGCGTCGTACGCAGATACACGATGGGATTGAACCGCTCATCAAGGCCCGAAATTATACCATTCGTGTCAGTAGTTTCCACGACGCCGGATGCTACGACATTGACGATATTGAGCGACTGATGGCGAATCCAGAGCGCTTCCAGATCACCATAGCCATTGGGCGCAAAACCAAGGACGGGGTCGTCATTCACCGTGACCTGCCATTCCAGCACGCGCTGCCCGGCATGGCGGCGCGGCATGAGCTTCAACAGCATGGCCACGCGGCTTGATCCCGCGCCATAGCTGTAGCTGGTCTGGTGACGGACGAGGAGTTTCATCGCTTATCCGAAATGATAGGCCTGCGCGATTTCCATGCCCAGACGGTTCGTCATGGTCAGGCCATTCTGTACGGTCTCATGCAGGCCGCGGCGGAATATCTCTCCGCTGTCGACATTTTCCAGGCCTGCGACCATTTCGTGCACCGTGTCGTCACAGGTCGCGCGAACGTCGTGCCATCCCGCCAGACGGTTCAACCGATAGGCAAGCTGGTCGTAACAGAAGGCGACGCTGCGCGGGAACATCCGGTTGAGCATCAGGAAATCGGTAATCTGCCACGGCGTGTAGGCGCCGCCATAGACATGGTGATAGGCGCGGCTGCCCGAAAGCGCGTGCAGCACGGATGTCCATTGATAATGGTCACGCGTACCGCCGACCACCTCTGTCTCCGGCAGCAGCACATAATATTTGACGTCGAGCAGGCGCAGGGTCATCTGCGCGCGCTCCAGCGCGCCGCCGGCACGCAGGAAATCATGCCCCTCGTTGCGCAACTGGCCGCTTTCCGCAGCGCCCCGGAACGTCATGGCGCGCGTTTTGACCCAGTCGATCAGGCCTGGGAGTTGCTGTCGCGCTTCCGCCACGTCATAGCTGTCGAGCTTGCGCCAGCCCTCGTTCAACGCTTCCCACATGTCCTGCGTCAGCATTGTCCGCGCGGATTTGCCATTGGCGCGGGCCTTGGCGAGGCAGGAGCGGATCGACGAGGGATTGTCGAGGTCCAGCATCAGATAGGCGACAACGTCCGTTTCCTTGACGTGACTGTCTTCTGGAAAGTTCGCTTCGGCGCCCGTCGCGCGGACGACGGATCGCCATTCGTCACGATGATGCGCGCCAGGCAGGATCGCCATGCGCTGCCCCATAGTCAGCAGGCGGGCGGTGGATTCAGCGCGCTCCATGTAGCGGGCCATCCAGTAAAGGTTTTCGGCGGTACGGCTCAGCATCGCATCAATCCTGCATGACCCAGGTGTCTTTGACACCGCCGCCCTGGCTGGAGTTCACCACCAGCGATCCTTCCGTCAGCGCCACGCGGGTCAGGCCGCCCGGCACAAGCCGCAACTGCTTGCCGACCAGACAATAGGGACGGAAATCGGCATGGCGCTCGACAACGCTTGCCGGCCCCAGCGTCGGCACCGTCGATAAGTCCAGCGTCGGCTGCGCGATAAATTCTGAAGGGTTCGCCCTGATCCGCTCGGCATACGCAGCAACCTCTTCGGCCGTCGCCTTCGGGCCGATCAGCATGCCGTATCCGCCTGACCCGTGTACTTCCTTGGCCACCAACTCACTCAAATGCTCCAACACGTAAGCGCATTCGTCGGGCTTGGCGCATTGCCAGGTCTTGATGTTGGACAGGATCGGTTGCTCGCCGAGATAAAATCTTATCATCTCAGGAACATAGACATACACCGCCTTATCATCGGCAATTCCGGAACCCGGCGCTGAACACAAGGTCACACCGCCATTGCGATAGACGTTGAATATCCCTGGCACGCCCAACAGGCTGTCGGGCCGGAACGTCAGCGGATCGATATATTCATCATCGATGCGGCGATAGATGACATCAACGGCCGTGGGGCCGGAGGTCGTCTTCATCCACACCCGGCCCTCGTCCACAAACAGGTCCGCAGGCTCGACCAGTTCGACCCCCATAAGGTCAGCCAGGAAACTATGCTCATAATAGGCGCTGTTGAGCGCGCCGGGCGTCAGCACGACAACGACCGGGTCGCCCTTGCAGGCGGGCGGCGCGACCTCCTTAAGGCATTTCAGGAGTTCGGCCGGATAGTCATCCACCGGAGCGACCACGCCTTGCCCGAACAGTTCGGGGAACATGCGCGTCATGATCTCCCGGTTTTCGAGCATGTAGGAAACACCGGAAGGCGTACGGCAATTATCCTCCAGCACCTCGAAACTGTCCGGGCCGGTGCGCACGATATCGATGCCGACAATATGACTGTAGACTTTGCCCGGCGGCGAAAATCCTACCATCTCGGGTCGGTAGGCGCTGTTCTGGTAGATGATCTCGGCCGGCATGATGCCCGCCCTGATGATCTCTCCCCGATGATAGATGTCGTGGAGAAAAGCATTGAGAGCGCGCGCGCGCTGTCGGATGCCCTTATCCAATACCCGCCATTCCTGTGCGGTGAATACGCGGGGAAGCAGGTCGAAGGGGATAAGCCGTTCGGGATCGCCGCCCTCGCCATAAACGGCAAAGGTGATGCCGATGCGCCGGAAGATCGCTTCCGCTTCTTCAAGCCGCCGGTTCAATCCGGAAATGCCCGTCCGTTCAACCCAGTTCTGCACCTCCGCATAGCAGGGGCGGACCGAACCGGTCTGATCGAGCATTTCGTAGAAGGTCAATGACGTCTCCCTCTTGCACCCGGGGTTTGGCGTTGTGCGCCGCAACATTACTGCAAGCGGTTGCAAGGATTGCAAGCGGAAAAAGCGATAGGCGGCGTCTATTCCTGAGAAAGCATTTCCGCGACCTTGCTTTTACTACTTATGGGCAATTTGAAATACGGCACCCGAGTCCAGACCCCATTGGACGGGCGGACCGTTAATAAGATCGAGAGCAAAGCAAAACCCTGCGCAAAACTGCGCATTTGCTCCAGGCATAGTAAAATCGACGATGTCGAGCCTAGAATCGCCCGATGATTGTCAAGGCATTTCAGACACAAATCGCTTTTCTGTAGATAAGTCTTGGATGGGATAGAAATCGCCGTCCCAAAATGGGACAATAGCTCGACTCGCTGACCCCGGCAGCGCAGGAGAGGATCTGAGAGGTGGCTGAAAATCGCTCTCGGCGAGAGGCGTCCCTTAAGGGAATGTCACCGCCGGACAAGGTGGAAAACGATTTCTACCTGATCGACACTTATGAACCATCACCGACCTTCACGGTGGACGGCATCCCACCCATGCCCGGCGAAAGCTGGCAGGATTATCATGCCCGCGCCCTGGCATGGATCACGATCGAGGCGAGCACTGTTCCGGCGAACCACCACTATCTCTCGCGCATGCAGTTTATTGCGCGTCTCATCGCCGTTCCAGCCATATTCTTTCTGGCGTTTCGCTGAGCCCGAGCGGGGCAGCCCGTGTATGCCTTAATCAGTGGTTCTGCAGCTGCTGGATCAAACTCCTGGCCGCGCGAACATAAGCCGGACCGCCACACACCGTCCAGGCCTGCGGCAGTCGTAGCCGCGCTATGCCATCGAGCGCCGGATGGTGGAGCATTTCTGTGCCCTGATCCCGGACACGATCGGTGGCGCTTTCGACGATAAGATAATCGGGATGGGCCATGACCATCTCTTCGACAGACAAGCGCGAAAGGGAGGGTTTGCCAAGCTCCGCCGCGAGGTTGCGCAGGCCCACCCGCCGCATAAGGTCATCGATCAATGTGCCTGTCCCGGTGAGATACCCGCGCCGTTGATAGTAGGCCGCGACGGGATTGCCCTTGATACGCGGCAAAGCGGCGAGTTCGGCATCCATCCGGCGGATCATTGCCTCACCGCGTTCGGCGTGGCCAATAGCGGCCGCGACCTGGCGGATCTGCGCAACGACGGCCGGATAGCTTTCCGCCGGCTGCAGATCGATAGTGCGATAGTTTTGGCTTTTCACCAATGGGCTCAGCGTGTGGAACGTGCCGGAGATGATGAGGTCGGGTCGTAAAGACAGCACGTCCTCCGACGTTCCGCGGGAAATGGGCAAGTGGTCGGCGCGCTCCGCCTCTGCCGACATATCACGGTCACGCGCGAACTGGGTGAGGCCCGCAATCTGGTCGTGATCGGCAAGGGCGATCAGAAGTTGATCGGCGCACATGTTGAGAGACAGGATGCGCTGCGGGCGCTGTGCCGCGTCCGCCGGTCCGGAAAGGGCGGCGCACAGAAACGATACCAGGCAAAGGCGCAAGAAGGCCGGCACATCATCCCCTATGCAAAGTTGCCGCGCCCCATTGACCGGAACCGATAGCAGACACAAGGGATGGGCATGAATCGCACCGTGCTGATCACTCTATTAGGTTTTTGCTGCCTGGCCGCAGCACTGCTGTCGATCACATTCGGCACCGCCCCCCTATCCCTGCAGCGGATTTTCGAGGCGTTGATAGGGAGCGATGATCCGGTCGCACGCATCATCCTGTTCGACTTGCGCATGCCCCGGGCATTGCTGGGTCTTTCGGTCGGCGCGATGTTGGGCCTCGCGGGAGCGGCGCTGCAAGGGTATCTGCGCAATCCCCTCGCTGAGCCTTCGGTCGTGGGTGTGTCAAATTCCGCAGCGCTGGGCGCTGTCATCGCGCTGTATTTCGGTTTGGCGGAACTGCACGCCGCCGTGCTGCCAGTCATGGCCATCATTGGCGCAATTTTCGCGCTGATGATGCTGTTCGCCCTGGCCGGAAAGTCAGAAAGCCCGCTGACATTGATCCTTGCAGGAATCGCCATTTCGACGCTCGCGGGTGCAGGGATCAGCCTAACGCTGAACCTGTCCCCCAATCCATTCGCGGCGATGGAGATTGCAACCTGGCTGCTGGGATCGCTGGAGGACCGGTCCTTCAACCATGTGTTGATCGCCCTGCCCTGTATCGCGGTGGGACTTGCCTTGCTTTTATGGAACGGGCGGGCGCTCGATGCCCTTACGTTGGGGGAGGATGGAGCAAAGGCCTTGGGTATAGACCTTGGGCTGATGCGGATAAGGCTCATGCTTGGCGTAGCCATCGGCGTAGGCGGCGCGGTGGCGGTTTCCGGATCGGTCGGGTTCGTCGGCCTGATCGTTCCGCATATCATTCGGCCTCTGACGGACCGATCGCCCTCCGCCATTCTATTGCCTTCGGCGCTCGGGGGAGCGATCCTGCTGACACTTGCCGATATCCTTGTGCGGGTCATACCCACCAGCAATGAACTGAAATTAGGGGTGGTGACCGCGTTTTTGGGTGTTCCCGTCTTCCTTGTCCACCTGATGCGGGAGCGGCGGATATGGTAGCCATTGCCATCGAGAGCCTGCACATATCCTTGGGTAAACAAGCAGTCCTGCGTGGTATCGACGCACACCTTGAAGGCGGAATGCTGATCGGCATCATCGGCCCCAACGGGGCTGGCAAGTCCACGCTAGCGCGTGCCATACTCGGCCTGCAGAAGGCGACAAAAGGCCGAGTAACGATAGATGAGGCGGATGTAGCCGCCCTGCCCCACGCGCAGATCGCGCGGTTGATCTCCTATTTGCCGCAGGGACAGACACTGCATTGGCCACTGGTGGTGGAGCGGCTCGTAGCCCTTGGCCGCATTCCGCATCTCGCGCCCTTCTCGCAGATTTCCGACGCTGACCGGATCGCCATCGACCGCGCGATGACGCTCGCCGATGTGTCGACGTTGCGGGATCGAACTGCCACCGAGCTTTCGGGCGGGGAGCGCGCCCGTGTGTTGTTGGCGCGAGCGCTTGCGGTCGAAGCGCCGGTGCTGATCGCAGACGAACCGCTGGCGTCGCTTGATCCGGGACATCAGCTTGAGGTGATGGACCTCCTGAAGGACCAAGCGGCAGGCGGTGTAACGGTGATAGCCGTGCTGCACGACCTGACTCTCGCTGCACGTTTTTGCGACCGTCTTATCCTGTTGGACAAAGGACAGGTCGCTGCGGATGGCGATACTGCAAAGGTGCTGAACGCCGAAAATCTCGCCAGAGTGTATGGCATCCGCGCGTGGCTTGGCGCTGTCGAAGGCAGCCCGGCAGTCGTCCCCCTTTTCAGAAATGTATGACATGCCGGGAACGGTACGGTTCACGCAGGGTTCAATGCACCGCAGCAAGGGTTGACCTTCCCCTCCAGCCTGTTGACGATGCGGCCTATGAAACTTCGCACCCTTTCCGCCTGCCTTATGGTCGGCCTGCTCACGAGCCGGGCATCCGCCGATCCGGCGCCGTTCGACCTTGCCGGTCCGGCGCTGCAGGTATCCGTCAAGCGAGCTGGCGCTACCCTGCCCATCTCACAGGTTCCGGACCTGTCGGCAGGAGATCAGCTTACGATCAAGGCTGATTTCACCAAGGAACAGTCGGCGCATTACCTGCTCGTCGCCGCCTTCCTGCGCGGAGCGACAAATCCGCCTCCCAAGGAATGGATATTCGAGGCGGAGACGTGGAAGCGCAAGGCCAAGGATAACATGCTGACGATCACCGTGCCGGAAGGCGCGCGGCAGATCGTATTGTTCTTGGCGCCGGAGACCGGCGGGGATTTCGCTGCATTGAACAACGCGATACGCGGACGGCCCGGGGAGTTCGTTCGCGCATCTCAGGACCTTAATCAGGCATCGCTGGATCGGTCGAGGCTCGACGCCTTTTTGAATGGCATTCGATTGCAGGATTCGGACCGGCCGGCGCAGCTTGAAACTGTGTCCCCTCTCCTTGCCCGCAGTCTGGCGATCAAATTCAACGCCGAATGCCTGGAAAAGCCGGCCAATCTTCAGGCCGCGTGCCTGACGCAGGACCGTGAAGCGCTGGTGCTCAGCGACATGCATAGCGCCTCCCTCACCGAGGCGCTGACCGGCGCGCCGACCGATCTTGCGCTCCAGTTGGCTGCGACTCCTCAGGGCGGCTTGGGCTATTACAGCCCCTATATTGGCGCTGTCCGTGATTTGGCGAAGATATTGGGTGCGTTTCACACGGCGGATTATCAATATATCCCGGCGCTTGCGATCAGCCGGGACGACAGCATGGCGTTGCTCCTGAATGCAGCGCCATCCTTCCGCAAACCGCAATCGGTACTCGTCGCGGCGCTGCCCGCCATAGAAGCGCCGCATCTTCCTCCATTGCGTGCCTCGATGGGCGAGCAAACGGCCTGCCTGACTAGGCCAGATATGGTGCTTCAAGTGGAGGGCGCGCCGCTCATTTATTCCACCCGTTATGCACGCGACATGGCGCTGCGCCTAAAGGCCAAGGACGGCAAGACCGTCGATGTGCCGGTAACCGCCCGCGCAGACAAGGGCGGATTCGCGATCGACAATGGCGCGCTCAATCCACAGGATTTTGATGCCACGGTGGACGCATCGCTTCATGGCATGTGGGGATTTCAGCCATTTGAAGGGCCGCGGTTCCGTTTGCAAAGTCCGGGTGCGCAGTCTTGGCGCTCCGCGTCGAGCAATCCCGCGCTGATTGCCGGTCGCCCGGCCACGCTCCGGCTGGAAGGAAGCGCCGCCGCCTGTGTCGAACGCGTGGCGATCCGCCAGTCATCCGGCAAGGAGCAGGCGCTGGTGTGGAAAACCGCTGACGCAGGCGCGATCATGGTCGAGGTTCCGCCGATTGCCGACGCTGGCACGGCCACCTTGCAGGTCAAACAGTTTGGTGTCGCCTCCCCTACGGCGGTAATGCTGCAATCCAGCGTGCTACAACGGCCTAGTGTCACGCTACTCTCCAAAAGCGTGCAAGCCGGACAAACCGGCGCCATCCCGATCAGCTTCCAGGGATCGGACGCCATTCCCGGCAACGCACAACTGAGTTTCTCGATCAAGGCTGATGAAGCCACCAAATTTACGCCGAGGGACAAGATCGAGGTCGCCACGGCGGACGGCTCCGCGTCCGCAACATTGGATACGCGCAACGGTCTGAGGTTGGAAAATACGCAAATAGCCCACGCGCGGCTCGATCCGGCAAAAGATCTGGGTCCGTCCGCTTTTGGACCGCTTCGCTTCCGGATCGTCAAGGACGACGCGGCCGGCGATTGGCAATCGCTGGGCACTCTTATTCGCCTGCCTGAGCTGCAAACTATGACTTGCCCGGGAACAGACGACGGATGCCAGTTGTCCGGCGCAGGGCTTTTTCTCATCGCAAGCATCGCCGATAATCCGCAATTCACAAATGCACGGGATGTCGCTGCAGGCTTTACGGGCGGGGTCATCGCCGCGCCGCGTGCCAAGGATGGCCAGATATATCTCAAGCTGCGCGATAATCCGGACATCACGGCTACAGCCAGAATCGCGGTACCGCCCGCACCAACGGCACCCGCGCGCTGAAGCCGCAAATCGAAAGCAAGCGTACCCATTTTGGCCACGATTAGCGACAAAACGACAGGAATTGGCGTCGAAACCGCGTGATGAGCGAAATGTTTCTCGACGTGCGCGACGCCTGTTGGCATGGCGCGTCCTGCTAACAGGAGATTCGCATATGAATACCAACGAACTGGCAGACGCCGTAGCTAGCGCCCAGGGCATCGCAAAGAGCGACGCAAAGAAGATCGTCGACAGCGTGCTGGCGGCAATCGGGGACGCGGCGGTCAAGGGAGAAGAAATCTCGCTGGCCGGATTTGGCAAGTTCAAGGTCAAGGACAGCCCGGCTCGCGAGGGTCGCAATCCTTCGACGGGCGCGACCATCGCGATCGCAGCTTCCAAGAAGCTGGGCTTCACGCCTGCCAA
>JAHFPU010000112.1 GCA_023266635.1 Sphingobium sp. | reverse complement strand
CGGCGCGGCCCAGCGGCGGCTCCTCGCTTACCGGCTCCCGCTCGATCCGCTGGTTCCGCTTGCGCGCCGTGACGACGATAGACCCCGCTTCCGGTGTCGGTT
The DNA here is from genome assembly GCA_023266635.1 of Sphingobium sp. Taxonomy (GTDB): domain Bacteria; phylum Pseudomonadota; class Alphaproteobacteria; order Sphingomonadales; family Sphingomonadaceae; genus Sphingobium. The sequence goes on along the minus strand of JAHFPU010000112.1, from coordinate 10,377 downwards.
TTACGTCCTTGAGGTCGAAGTCGGACGAAATGGGGTTGCCGGAGACGGCGCCCACCGTTTGCAGGATCATCAGCAGACGCAGCATCGCCATCCCTTCGACCAATCGAGGAACGGCAAGGCTGCCGCACCATTGCGGCGGATTGATGGCGTGGTCGCGCTTCAGGCGCGCGGATGAGCGTTCCGGTAGATATCCAGCAGGTAAGCCGCATCGACCTGCGTATAGACCTGCGTCGATGACAGGCTGGCGTGGCCGAGCAGTTCCTGCAGTGACCGCAAATCCGCCCCCCGCCCCAGCAGGTGCGTCGCGAAACTGTGCCGCAGCGCATGCGGCGTCGTCCGGTCGGAAAGACCCAGCCGCCCCCTCGCGCCCTGCACCGCGCGCCGGATCAGCGCCGCGTCGAGGACCCCGCCCCGCGCGCCACGAAAGATCGGCTTCCCCTTCTCCGCCGGCCAGGGGCATACCGCCAGATAGGCCTCGACCGCTTGTTTCACCTGCGGCAGCAGCGGCACCAGCCGTGTCTTGTTGCGCTTGCCCGTCACCCGCAGCGTCTCGCCCAGCGGCAGCGCGTCCCCGGTGATCCCCAGCGCCTCGCTGATCCGCAGTCCCGATCCATAGAGCAGCATCAGCACCGCCCAGTCGCGCGCGCCGATCCACCCCTCGCGCGCCATCTCCGCCACATCTTCGGCCAGCGCGATCACGTCATCGGGCGACACCGGTCGCGGCACGCCCCGCTTGACCCGTGGCCCCTTGATCGCCGGCACTCGCGCGCCCTCGCCCCCCGAAAAGCGCAGAAACGTACGCACGGCAGACAATTCCCGCGCCGCCGACAGGTTGCCGATCCCATCGCCACGTCGGTCCGCCAGGAAAGACCGAATGTCTCCCGTGGACAGCCGCGTCAGGTCATTGCGGGACACATCCCCGCCCCGATGCCGAACCAGAAAATCCAACAGCCGCTCCGCCGTCGCGACATAGGCCCGCACCGTATGCACCGACCGCCGCCGGTCCTGCGCCAGGAACAGGCGATACTCGGCGATCAGGGCAGAGGCTGCGGTCATGCGCGGACAGTAAGACAAGCGTAGCGCTGACGCCATGCCATCACGTCACTTTAACCCCAGAAGCTTCTTTGCATTTCCATACCGTATCGCCGCCTTCTCGCCCTCCGTCAGTCCAAGATGGTCGAATGCCTTCAGGTTCTGCGCCAACGAAAATTGGGGATAATCCGAACCCAATAAAATATGGTCCGTCCCAACGTTCCGCATCGTCCATACGAACTCCTGCTGAATCGGCGAATCCGCCGCTACAGTCACGATCGCCGATATGTCGAAATAGACATTATCGGCAAAAAGCCCTTCCGCCGTCCGCGCCAATTTCAGCACATTCCAGAAACGGAAGTTCAGCCCACCCATATGCGCGAAGATAAATTTCGTTCGGGGCGCAGCAATGGCCAGGTTGAACAGCTTCTCGCTGTCGCCGGGCAGGATGTTCGCATTGTCCATCAGGACGACCACGCCCAGTTCGCCCGCGCGCTTGACCAGCGCCAGCACGCGTGGGTCGGCCGGATCAAACTTCTGCGTATGCGGATGGATTTTGAGAACTTTCACGCCCAAAGCCGAGACGCGCGCCAACTCCTCCAATGCCGCATCCCCATCATAGGGATGGACAGTCGCAATCGGCAGCATTCCAGGATGCCGCTTGCTGAGCGCAATTAGCCCATCATTGTTTGCTCGCACCTCGTCGGGCTTCCCCTCCAGCGCCTGATTGGGTCCGCCAAACCACATGGCGCCCAAACCATTTTCCTCGACGCCCGCTGCCTTCAACTGCGCTTCATACGCCTTCAGCGAGTCCTCGCGGTGCCAAAGATGCACATGGGAATCGAACAGCGGCTCACCCGCTTCGAGTGCCTGACAGGAAAACCAAAGCGCCGCGGCGGCTGCCAAAATATACCTCATCATCCTCTCCATGGCTCATGAAACGGAAATGCCCTTCTAACCTCGGACGTCCTCGGGTTGAAGGCGCACAACGACTCCCGGGGTCATGTCCGCCACAAAGATTCCCTTTCCCTTCCATCGTCCCTAACTAGGGGCCATGACTCGCGCCCGCGTCCTCATCCTCAACGCAGCCCTTGGCCCGCTCGACTATCGTGTTCCCCACGACATGCATGTCGAGGCGGGCAGCATCGTGGTCGCCCCGCTCGGTCCCCGCCAGCTTGTTGGCGTGGTGTGGGAGCCGGACAGCTTCCCGGAGGCCGAAACCGTGGGCGACAACCGCCTGCGCAACCTCCTCGCCGTGGTGGACGCTCCGCCGATCCCCACGCCGCTCCGCCGCCTGATCGAGTGGACGGCCGACTATTATCTCGCCCCGCCCGCCGCCGTGCTGCGCATGGCCTTGGCTTCGCTCTCGGCGCTGGAGGGCGCGCGCACCGTCATCGAATATCGCCCGACCGGCGACACGCCGGACCGGATGACGGAGCAACGCACCCAGGCGCTCGAACGCATCGGCGCGCGGCAGGGCTTGGTGCGCGAACTGGCGCTGATCGGCGGCGTGTCGGACGCCGTGATCCGCGGCCTCGTCAAGTCCGGCGCGTTCGAGGCGGTCGAGGTCTCCACCGACACGCCCTTCCCCGAACCCGACCCGGACTTCGCCCCGCCAGCGCTCAGCGCGGAACAGTCAGCTGCCGCCGCCCGCTTCGTCGCCGCCGTCGATGCGCAGGCGTTCGAGCCCTTCCTGCTCGACGGCGTCACCGGCTCGGGCAAGACCGAGGTCTATTTCGAGGCGATCGCCCGCGCGATCCGGGACGAGAAACAGGTCCTCGTCCTGCTCCCCGAAATCGCCCTCACCGAACCCTTCCTCGAACGGTTCGAGAAACGCTTCGGCACGGTCCCCGTCAGCTGGCACAGCGGCCTGCGCCAGTCGGAGCGCCGCCGCGCCTGGCGCGCCATCGCCTCGGGTCAGGCGAAGGTCGTCGTCGGCGCCCGCTCTGCCCTCTTCCTCCCCTATGCAGCTCTCGGCCTCATCGTCGTCGACGAAGCGCACGAGACCAGCTTCAAGCAGGAGGATGGCGTCCATTACCACGCCCGCGACGTCGCGGTGATGCGCGGCCTTCAGGAGGGATGCGCCGTCATCCTCGCCTCCGCCACGCCCGCCATAGAGACGCGGCATCAGGTGGAGATCGGCCGCTATACGGAGATCAAGCTGCCCGGCCGGTATGGCGGCGCGGAAATGCCGGAAATCGTGGGGCTGGACCTGCTGTCCGATCCGCCCGAACGCGGCCGCTGGATCGCGCCGGCCCTCGTGAAAGCCATCGATGAGGCGCTTGAAAAGGGCGAGCAAAGCCTGCTCTTCCTCAACCGCCGGGGCTATGCCCCACTCACCCTCTGCCGCCATTGCGGCCATCGTTTCCAATGCCCCAATTGCACCGCCTGGATGGTCGAGCATCGCCTGACAAGCCGGCTTGCCTGCCACCATTGCGGCCATGTCATCCCCACGCCCCGCCGCTGCCCGGAATGCAGCGAGGAGGACAGCCTCGTCGCCTGCGGCCCCGGGGTCGAGCGCATCGCCGACGAGGTGGCGGAACGTTGGCCCAACGCCCGCACCGCCATCGTCACCTCCGACACGCTCTGGTCCCCGGCCAAGGCGGCCGAGTTCGTGAAAAGCGTAGAGGGCGGCGATATCGACATCATCGTCGGCACGCAGCTGGTGACGAAGGGCTATCACTTCCCCAACCTGACTCTGGTCGGCGTGATTGACGCGGATCTGGGTCTGGAGGGCGGCGACCTGCGCGCGTCGGAGCGCACCTTCCAGCAGATCGTGCAGGTCTCCGGCCGCGCGGGACGCGGGCAGAAGCCGGGCCGTGTGTTCCTCCAGACCCGGATGATGGAGGCCGGCGTCATCAAGGCGCTGATCGCCGGCGACTCCGAACGCTTCTACGCCGCCGAGACCGAAAGCCGCCGCCGCGCCAACGCCCCGCCCTTCGGCCGCTTCGCCGCCATCATCGTGTCGAGCGAGAATGCGCGGGAGGCCGCCGAAACCGCCCGCCTCATCGGCAAGAGCGCACCCCATATCGACGGCATGAGCGTCTACGGCCCCGCCCCCGCACCGCTCGCCGTCCTGCGCGGCCGCCACCGCCACCGCCTGCTCGTCCACGCCACCCGCCAGACGGACGTTCAGGCCGCCATCCGCGAATGGCTGGGCAATGTCGTGTGGAAATCCGGCACCCGGGTCGCGGTGGACGTCGATCCCTACAGCTTCGTCTAGCCGATCATTCCTTGTCCTGCTCCACGGCAGGCACCTCGACATCCAAGGAAATGGCGCCCCCTCCCGCCTCCGCATCCCTGAACGCCTGCTGCAGCTTCAACGCGCCCTCCCGCATGCCCGATTCATGGGGGGAGAAGGCCAGGACATCCAGAATCCGGATGGCGGCCTTGTAGTTCTTCCGGTGTGCATAGCCCGACGCCAGCATGAACCGGTAATTGGGGTTCTGCGGCAATAGCGCGAAGGCCTTCTCCAGCCCATCATAGCCAACTGCCGGCATGTCGCCGCCGCGCATCGCATGATAGCGATAGAACAGCACCAGCGGCACCGGGTCTTCCAGATCGGCCCTGTTCGCCTTGACGATGGTCGCTAGGGCCGCCTTCCAATCCTCCGGTTTGTCGCTTGCATTCGCCTTTTCCAGCAGCAATTCGGCTTTGGTGGCCAGCGCGGGCGCATATTTCGGATCGATGGCAAGGGCCCTTTCCGCCGCGGCCAGCGCCGCGTCCTTATGGTCCGAAAGCATTTCCGCATCCGCCAGCACGCCCTGGGCGTCGGCGCTGGCAGGGAAATGGGCGGCCGTCTCGCGAACCCCCGTAGCAAATTTTTCACGCTCTGCTTCCGGCATGCCGGCCATCAGGCGCAGCCGGTATTTCAGCAATGCCGCCTGCGCCGGGTCCAGAGCCGTGATCGTCACGGAGATGGGCGGCAGTTCCCTGGTCGTTAGCGAAGACGCCGAAATGCGAGCATTTATATAGGCGCGCAATTCCTTCTCCAGCGCCTTGTCCCCGCCCTCGAAATGATTGTCGAGCGTCACGTCCGGAACACCGGTGACGACATCCTTCAGATAGCGGGCGAATTCCGCTCCCCGCTTTTCATTGTAATGCAGATAGTGAGTAAGCAGCCAAGCCGTGCCGTAGTAGCTGTCGCCCTCAAGCGCACCCAGCCTGTCGGTGGTCCGGGCGAACAGCTTCTCCAAAGGATATATGCCCATCCTGACCAGGGTGGGCGCGCGGTACAAAGGCGGGTTGCCGAAGACGATCGCCCCGTCCGGTTTGAACGTCACCGTAGAATAGAATTCGGCAAACCCCTCGACATACCAGGCGGGATAGGCCGCCGGAAAATAGTGCAGCATGAAATGGTGGGCATATTCGTGGAACAGGATCTGCTCGGAATCCAGATCGAACTTCCCTGCCTCGCTACGGCGCGTCACAACGGCGAAGGCGTTGCGGTCCGACGTGTTATAGAAGCCGGCGGTGTGGGGATTGCCGCTGATCGATCGCACCTCTCCGATGCTGTCGAGCGCGAAAACCTGCAATGGCCGATCATTGGCCTTGCTGTCCGTCCCGCTCATAACCCGCAACAGATAATCGAACTTCTCGAGCTTCTCGGCGAACTCACGCAGTTCCTTCACATTCCGGTTGCTGTAGACGGTGAAATGCTTCGATTGCGCCTGGTTCCAGGCGGCATTGGCCTTGCCAGGCGCCAGAACCATCGCCGCCAGACACAGGCAGGCCAGCCATAATCGCATATCCCGCATGCGCCTTCTCCCCCGAATCCAGCGGAGCTAACATGGGATCGTGAAGAAATCTCGAAACACAGCCGGAATGGCTGCGATTATGCGGCCCTGCCCCGCCTTCTCATCACAACCGCATCGGCCTGAACATCGCCCGGACATCCTCGACGATCGTGTCGGGAACCTCGATCGGCGCGAAATGTCCGCCGCGGTCGTGACGGCGCTCGAACACCAGGTTGAAAATGCCGTCCATGCCCGTGCCAAGCCCGGTTGTGCCGTCATGCGTGAAGGCGCTGATGCCCGTCGGCGCCTGGATCATCGGCGACAGGCTGTGCGACGGTTGCCAAAGATTGCGCGCGGCCTCGGCATAGAACCGGGCCGACGTCACGAAGCTGTCGGTCAGCCAGTAGATCATCGCCGACGTAATCAGGAAGTCCTTGTCGAACGCCGCATAGAGCCCCTCGCGGCAATCGCCCCAGCTATACCGCCGCTCCACCAGCCAGGCGAGCAGGCCGACCGGCGAGTCGTGCAGCGCATAGGCCAGCGTCTGCGGATCGAGCACCTGCACGCAGACATGCGCCGCAATGCGCGTCTGCCAGTCGAGGAATGCCTGCCTCTCGCTGCCCGACAGCCCCTCAGGTGCTAGCGTACCAGCGGTGATGTCCCATGGCCGCTCATGATTGAACAGGGTCAGCGGCGCGACCGTGGAGATATGGATGCCGAACAGTTCATCCGCATATTTATGCCCCAGCTGCGTTGTCGTCAGCGCGCCCCAATCGCCGCCCTGCGCCGCGTAGCGCGTGAAACCCAGCACCTGGGTCATCAACTTGTGCCACAGGTCTGCCGTCGACCAGAAATTGACGCCGGTCTTCGTCAGCGGCGTCGAAAGCCCGAACCCCGGCATGGACGGCACGATCACCTCGAACGCATCGGCGGGATCGCCGCCATAAGAGGCAGGATCCGCCAGCGGCCGGATAACCCGGTGCAGGTCCCAGAAGCTCCAAGGCCAGCCATGGGACAGGATGATCGGCATCGGCGCCGGCCCACGCCCCGGCTCGCGCATAAAATGCACGGGCACGCCGTCAATCTCGACCCGATGATGGCAGAAGCTATTGATTGCCTTGTGCTGGCTTTCCCAGTCATAGCCGTCCCGCCAATAATCGAGCAGCTCGCGCAGCACCTCGCCATTCATGCCATAGGACCAGTCGGCATTTGCATAGTCATGCGGCAGATGCGCATTCGCGACGCGTTGCTTCAAGTCGGCAAGGCGCGCGGGTGACGGGTCGAACTGGATTGTCTCTATGGCCATCGGGCTATCTCTCCTGCCCCGTCTGGGTGCGGGGTCAGGCAAAGGCTCTCACAGCGCCGGAATAAAAACAATCATGAATGCATGTTTTTAATCGGGCTTGCCCTGAGATCACTTCCCGTGCTCCTGCGAAAGCAGGAGCCCAGTTCGACCGTAGGATCTAGGCTCCTGCTTTCGCAGGAGCACGCAGCGGGGCGAACTATGCCTGCCTCTCCCGCTCCAGCAGCTTCTCCTTGCGCGCCAGCCCATAGGCATAGCCGCCCAGACCGCCGTCGCTGCGCAGCACCCGATGGCATGGCACAAGCAGCGGCAGCGGATTGTCCCCGCAGGCCGTCCCCGTTGCCCGCACCGCGCCGGGCTTGCCGATGCTTTCCGCCACCTGCTTGTACGACCGTGTCTCGCCCGGCGGGATCGCGCGCAGGGCATCCCATACCGCCTGCTGGAACGCCGTACCCTGCACGTCGACCGGCAGGTTCATGCGCCGCTCCGGATGATCGGCCAACGCCACCACCGCCGCCGCCAGATCGGCGAAACCCTCGTCCGCCGGGCAGATGTCCGCATGGGGGAAGCGCTGCGTCAAGTCCGCCTCATCTTCGTCGAAGCTGATCCGGCACAACCCCTTGTCGGTCGCCGCGATCAGCATGGGGCCAAGACTGCTTTGCGCCACCGTGTAGCGGATGGTCACGCCCTGCCCGCCATTGCGCCAAGCGCTCGGTGTCATGCCCAGCCGTCGGCTGGCGTCGGTATAGGCGCGGCTCGGCGCGTTATAGCCCGCGTCATAGATCGCCTCAGTCACGCTGTTGCCCTCCGCCAGCGCCACCTCCAACCGGTCGGCGCGCAGCTTGCGGGCATATGCGGCCGGGGTGACGCCCGTGTCCCGCTTGAACAGCCGGTGGAAATGGTGCGCCGCATAGCCGACCGCGCCCGCCAGTTCATCGAGAGAAAGCGGCTCCTCTGCCGCGGCGATCAGCTTGAGGGCTTTCTGCACCGCCTGCCGATCCCGCCCCACCTCGTCCGGGCGGCACCTCAGGCATGCGCGAAATCCCGCCCCGCGCGCCGCCGCCCCATCGGGGAAGAACAGGACATTCTCCCGCTTCGGGTGCCGCGCCGGGCAACTGGGCTTGCAATAGATGCCGGTGGTCAGCACCGCGCCGACGAACCGCCCGTCCTGGTCACGGTCCCGGCGGGAAAAGGCGTCCCATGCGGCATCGGCGTCGATGGCGGCGGGCATGGCTTGGGGGTGAGTCATCTGGTTCATGCATCTACCCTGCCAACGCCCCATAGAGAAGGCTTCCCGCCCCTTGCGCTCAAAGCCAATCCATTTCCCGTTTACAACAATTCCCCAACCCATATGTAGTGCGCGGACAATGACCCTGCTCCGCCGCCTTACCCTGATTCTGTGCCTCGCCGGCTTCGCGTCGATCGCGCGTGCCGATCAGCAGGACCTGACCGCCGCCGCCCGCGGAATCGTCCGCGTCGCCATCGTCGCGACCGACGGCAACCAGTCCTATTTCGTGGGCCACGGCTCAGGCATCGCCGTCGCGCCGGACAAAGTGCTGACCAATGCCCATGTCGTGGAGCTTGTCCGGGAAGAGAAGAACCTCGTCATCGGCGTCGTCCCGTCGGAGGGGAAGAAAAGCTATGGCGGCAGGATCATCGCCTTCTCGCCGGGCAACGACCTCGCCCTGATTCAGCTCGACGACGGCGCCCTGCCCGTCAGCACCTTCTACGCCGGCGTGCCGCAGGATGGGCAGCATGTCACGGCCATCGGCTATCCCGGCACCGTCGACCGCGCGCAGGGCCTCGACCTGCAGCAGATGATCCAGCCACAAATCCCCGTGAAGACCAGCGGCAACATCTCCTCGGGACGCAGCAGCAAGAGCTACGACACCCTCCTGCACACCGCCCCGCTCGCCGCGGGCAACAGCGGCGGACCGCTGGTGGACGATTGCGGCCGGGTGCTGGGCGTCAACAGCTTCGGCTCTGTCTCGGACAGCAATGCCGACGCGGAGTTCGGCTTTGCCGTCTCCAACCGCGAGGTCGCGAACTTCCTGCGTCAGGCCGGCGTCCAGTTCCTGCGCACGACCGCCGACTGCAAGTCGATCGCCGAGATCACGGATGCAGACGCCCGCCGCACCGCAGAGGAAAACGCCCAGAAGGACGCCGCCGCCCGCGCCCGGGACGAGGCGCATGACGCCGCCATGGCCAAGGCGCGCGAATCGGCCGAGCAGCAGGTCATCTCCGGCCGCGAGAACGCGATGGCGATTGCCGCCGTCCTCCTCGCGCTCGCCGTGCTGGGCCTCGGCGCTGCCGGGCTCAACCATAATCAGGGCAAGGAGAAGCCAGCCCTCTATTTTGGCATCGGTGGCGGCGTGCTGCTGCTGGGCGCGCTCATCACCTTCCTGCTGCGCCCCAGCTTCTCCAGCATCGACGAGCGGGTCGTTATGCCGGACGACGGACAGGTGACGACTGCCGCGACCTATGCGCCACTCGGCGACAATATCTGCCTCATCGACACCGCGCGCAGCCGCATTACCGTGTCGGATATGAACGATGTCGCGATCAACTGGGCGTCGGGCGGCTGCGTCAATGGCAAAACCCAGTTCATCCCTAACCGCACCGCTGCGGGCGAAAGCTGGAGCCGTATCCTTGCTCCCGCTGAGGAAGCGGTGATTTCCGTCAACAGCTTCGATCCGCAGACCGGCACCTATCGTGCCGACCGCTATCTGGCCGATGCCGACACGCTGGACCGCGCACGAGAGATTCGCGCGAAATCGGACTCCGGCCAATGCTCCACCGACCCCGCCGCGCTCGACAAGATCAAGCGCATGCAGGACGACCTGCGCGCCATCCTGCCCCCCCAGCCCAACGAGCGGCTGGTCTATCATTGTCAGAAGGGCGCAGCGCCGGCGGCCAAGCCCTGAACGGCTGTCCGCTCGAACGCTAACCTCCGTTCGTCTCGAGCGAAGTCGAGAGACCAGACCCCGCGCCCCGCGATGTGTCTAACCCTAGGCCGTTCGTGCTGAGTGGGGACTGAGCTTGTCGAAGGCCCATATCGAAGTACCTCGCGCCAAGCTCACATCCTTCGATACGCCATTTCGACTTCGCTCAATGGCTACTCAGGACGAACGGAAATTATATCGTTTTGACCTTCAGTTCCCTCACGCCGCCGTCCGCACGTCATCCGCCAGCCGCCCGAAGGCGTTGCGCAACCGCTCCGCCTTCCCCGCGATCGCATCGGCGGTCTCCAGCAGGCTGCCCGCCGCGCGGCGCACGTCAGTCGCCCTGTCGCGCAATTCGCTCACA
>JAHFPU010000111.1 GCA_023266635.1 Sphingobium sp. | reverse complement strand
CGGATCGATGGGCATGGGCGTTGGCGCGGCGTTCGTGCAGGGCGTTCAGGAAGCGATTGCGCACCGAGCCCCCTATATTATTTTCACAGCCGCCGGCGGGGCGCGGATGCAGGAAGGCATCCTGTCGCTGATGCAGATGCCGCGCGCGACCGTCGCCATCGCCAAGCTGCACGAGGCAGGTCTGCCCTATATCGTCGTGCTGACAGACCCGACCACCGGCGGTGTGACCGCGAGCTACGCAATGCTGGGGGACATCCAGATCGCCGAGCCCAATGCGCTGATCGGTTTTGCCGGACAGCGGGTGATCGAAAACACCATCCGCGAGAAGCTGCCCGAAGGGTTTCAGCGCGCCGAATATCTGCTCGATCACGGCATGCTCGACATGGTCGTCCATCGGCATGAACTGAAGGCGAAGCTGGCGCAGGTTATCGGCTATCTCGCGCCGAGGATGGCCGCCTGATCCGGCGTAACCACAGACCATAGCCCCCGGCAGGAAACATCATGCCCGATCACGCCGTTTCCTCCGACCGGGCCGTTCAGGCCCAGCTAGACCGGCTGGCCACGCTCTCGCCCGGCGCCGACATATTGGGGCTGGAGCGGATAACCTCCCTGCTCGCGCGGCTGGGCGATCCGCATCTGGCGCTGCCGCCGGTGTTCCATGTCGCCGGGACTAACGGCAAGGGATCGACCTGCGCCTTTCTGCGCGCCGCGCTCGAAGCCGATGGGCGGAGTGTGCATGTCTTCACCTCCCCCCATCTTGTGCGGTTCAACGAGCGGATCCGGATCAACGGTGCGCTGATATCTGATGAGGCGCTTGCGACCTATCTGGAGCGGGTGCTGGATGTCGCGGAGGGGATAGGGGCCAGCTTCTTCGAAGTGACGACGGCGGCGATGTTCCTGGCCTTTGCCGAGCATCCTGCAGATGCGTGTATCATCGAGGTCGGTCTGGGTGGTCGGCTCGACGCGACAAACGTGATTCCCGCCCCGGCCGTGTGCGGCATCGCGCAGCTTGGCATCGATCATCAGAGTTTCCTGGGCGAAAGCCTCGCGGAGATTGCCGGGGAGAAAGCGGGGATCGCCAAGACGGGCACTTCGGTCGTGACCATGCGCTATGCCGACCCTATTGCTGCCGTCGTAGGCGAGGCGGTAAATGCGCGCGGCGGCACCTGGCGCCCGATGGGATCGGACTGGGATGCGGCCGTGTACCGAGGTCGATTGCACTATCGGGATGCCGAGGGGCGGCTAGACCTGCCCCTGCCGCGCCTGTCCGGGCCGCACCAGCCGATGAATGCTGCGCTGGCGACGGCCATGCTGCGGCATCAGTACGCAATTCCCGTCAGCGAGTCGGCGCTTAAGGCTGCGCCGCTGTGGGCGCATTGGCCGGCGCGGCTGCAGCGGTTGGACCGTGGCCCGCTTCTAGAACCACTCGACCCACAAATCATCGTGTGGCTGGACGGCGGGCATAACGCGTCGGCGGGTGAAGTGCTTGGCCGCTATTTCGATGAAGAGCGGTTGCCCGGGCAGAAACTGCACCTTGTGATCGGCATGTTGGCCAACAAGGATATCGAGTCCTTCCTGGCGCCCATGCGGGAGAAAGTCGCACATATTCATGGACTTCCGGTGGACGGACATGAGCATCATCCCCCTGCCCGGTTCGCGGCCATCGCGGAAAAATGGGGCGTGCCATTCACGGCATATCACGGCCCGCAGGACGCAATCGAAGCGATTGGCGCACATGGCGGGACATTGGATATCCTGATTGCGGGATCGCTCTATCTCGCCGGAACCGTGCTTCGGATGAACCGCCAACTGCCCGACTGAATTCAGTTGCGATTGACTCGCAATAGCTGCATGCTATGCCTCTGTCAGGAGAATGGAGGCACGGCATGCGCAACCCCGAGATCACGCACAAATTGACCGACAAGTCGGTGCCCGAGGACCGGGGTAACCGCCTGTTCCTGTTTGCCGTGCGTCGCATGGCTATGGCAGGGGTGAACGATGCCCATGCGGCCAATGCCCTGCTGGGCAGCTTTGGCAAAAGCTATCGCCGTCCGCTGGTGTTGTTGCGCGCGATGATGCTGGAAATGGCTCGTGCGTCGAGCCGCAAGATCATGGTTGCGCCCTGCTGCTGCGCCAAGATGACCGGTGACGAGGCGCTGTTGATGCAGGCGGTATCGGAGGGGTTGAGCGCTCCCCATGCCGCCTATGAACGGGTATCTACCCTACTGGCCTCCGACGGTGCGTTAGGCGCGCTGACCTGCGTGCAGGCGGTGGCGCAATCCTTCGCCGACCTGGGCCGACCTATGGAATTTTACGCTCCGGCCTGATCTGCGGGTTCTGCTACGCCAGCCTCGCCTATGCTCTGGTCGATGAGGCCGGAGCGCAGGAGGAACCAGTAAAGCAGCACGCCCGGCAAGGCGAAGGCTGTGGTAAGCAGGTAGAAATCAACATAGCCGAACCGCTCTATCAGTGACCCCGCCGTGGTGCCGGTGAGAAAACGCCCAACGATAGCGGCGGCGGCGGAGAGCAAAGCGAACTGGGTCGCCGTGAAGCGCAGGTTGCAGAGGGCCGACAGGTAGGCGACGACGGTGACGCCGCCGATGCCGCTGGCGAAATTCTCGAAACCTATCGTCCAGGCGAGCATCGGCATGGAGTGGCCGACCGCCGCAAGTCCGGCAAAGCTGAGGTTAGACACCGCCATCAGGATCAAACTAACCATCACCGACCGCTTCATACCCATCCGCGCATAGATGATGCCGCCGACGAAAATGCCGGCCAGCAGCGCGAAGAAGCCGATCCAGACATCCCCCCAGAGGATCTCCGGCTTGGTGAAGCCAAGACCCACCAGAAGATCGCGGATCATCAGGTTCGCCATAGTATCGCCGATCTTGTGGATGAGGACGAACAGCAGGACGAGGATCGCGCCCTTGCGTTTGAAAAAATCGACAAGAGGGCCGTAAAAAGCCGCCAGAGCCTCGCCGACCCCCCGCACCGGCTTGGGTTCCTGATGGCGAACCGGCTCCCCCGCGAATATCGACGCGATCGGGCCAGCGAAAGCGAGCGGCATGCAGGCGATATAGCCCCAGGCCCAGTTGGAAACGCTGGCGACCGCAAGCGCGATCGTCGCGGCAAAGAACGCGCCAAGCCGCCAGCCATATTGCGACATGCCTGAACCTACGCCCAATTGCTCGGGCGCAAGAAGCTCAATCCGATAGGCGTCTATGACGATATCGAACGTGGCGCCAGCAAAGCCCAACAGCAATGCGCCTACGACGACCGCCTGCAATCCCGTCAACGGATCGGCGACGCCCAGCACGAATACCGCGACTGCCGTAGCCGTACCGCAAAGCCAGAGCCATGAGCGGCGCTGACCCAGCGCCCCCGACAGCAGTGGAAGGCGGAACCGGTCTATCAGCGGCGCCCATGCCCATTTGAAGCTGTAGACCAGCAGGGCAAGCGCGAAGGCGGAGATGGACTTCTTTTCGATCCCTGCGTCAGCCAGACGGTTGGTCAGGGTTGCAGCAAGGAGAGCGAAGGGAAAACCGGACGAGATGCCAAGGAAGAGGGCCGTCAGCGGCGCACGCTCGAGATAAGGGCGGATCGCCTCCGGCATGTTCGCGCGCCAGCCGCCGACCTTTTCAGCTGTGTTCATCTTTGCGGCCCCTGCCCATTTCTGTTTGCAACGCAATGGACAATGCGGTCGTCCGGGCGTGGACGCAAGGGCGCGTGACGTCATTCCGCCACGCCTGCTCGCTCACTTCCAGGATTTCAGGCGGCGTTGCCGTCCACGCCGCGCTCGAACAGGGAAAGGCCACGCGGCAAACGCGGGATTTTCGCGCCGCGCATGATGGCGTCGACCACCTCGATCGCGGACAGCAGGTCTCGTTGCGAATAGGGCTTGTAGAGACAGCCATAGGCAAGATGCCGGGCGTCAGAAGGGCAAGCCCCTGTGACGAACAGGACCGCGATGCCCCTCGCATGCGCCGCCGTCGCGACCTTGATGCCGTCGCGATTGCCGGACAAGTTTACATCCGCAATGACGAGATCGACGACCTGAGAGGCGAGAACCGCCTCCGCCTGGCTGAGCGCGTCGACGGTCTCGACGACAACATAGCCCGCATGCGTCAGAAAATGCTCATTGTCGAACGCAACGAGCGGCTCATCCTCTACCACCAGTATCCGGTGGACAACCCGCCGGTCTTTCCCGAAAAACATTGCCGTTCCGCCCTGTTTACGCCATCACCGCTTAAACGCGGCATATCTGTATCGGTTTCAATCGGTTAGCAAACTCGCCGCCGAGTCTGCACCCTTTGTCCAATATTACACGCCGTTCGGTCCCGGCGAAAGGAAGCTGTTCGTGCAACCCCCTCAGAAAAAATCACCTGGGAGAGGCCCACGACCCGGTGGACGCGATCCTCAGCGGCCCAAATTTGGAGAAAAACCCACAAGCGGTTTTCCCCGGAAGACAAGGGCCAGAACGAGTAAGCCGGCGGAAACCGCCAATCCCCATCCCGCCCACGCCAAAGCCGTGGACGAAGGCGGAAAGGAACCCCAGCGCATCGCCAAGTTGCTTGCGCGCGCCGGCATTGCGTCACGGCGCGAGATCGAGCGCATGATCGAGGAAGGCCGGATAACGCTGAACGGTGACGTTCTGACGACGCCGGCGACATTGCTCACGTCGCTGCATGGCGTAACAGTGGACGGCAAGGCAGTGGGCGCCCCTGCCCCAACCCGCCTGTTCCTGTTTCAC
Source organism: Sphingobium sp. (assembly GCA_023266635.1). Lineage (GTDB taxonomy): Bacteria > Pseudomonadota > Alphaproteobacteria > Sphingomonadales > Sphingomonadaceae > Sphingobium. Next base: position 5,800 of record JAHFPU010000111.1, on the reverse strand, counting down.
AAGCCTAGCGGCTGCCTGACCACCGAACGCGATCCGGCGGGACGGCCGACCATTTATGACCGGCTGCCTGCCGACCTCCCCCGCGTGATGCCGATCGGCCGGCTGGACATGACAACGGAGGGCCTGCTGCTGCTGACCACAGATGGCGAATTCAAGCGGCAGATGGAATTGCCCGCCACCGGCGTCCCGCGCACCTACCGCGCGCGCGCCTTTGGCGACATAACCCAGGGGCAGTTGGAAGAACTGATGATGGGCATAGAGATTGACGGCATGCGCTATGGCCAGATCGACGCCAATCTGGAACGCAGCACCGGTCATAACAAGTGGATCGAGATGACGCTGAAGGAAGGCAAGAACCGGGAAGTCCGCCGCGTTCTCGAACATCTGGGCCTGCAGGTCAGCCGGTTGATCCGCACCAAATATGGTCCGTTCGAGCTGGGCAATCTCGCCTCCAGCGCAGTCATGGAGGTTCGGCAGAATGATCTTGCGGTGTTCAGGAAAGGCCTGAAGTGAGGATTATTTCCGGCAAGTGGCGCGGCCGGCCATTGGTCGCACCCAAGGGGGACGTTACGCGCCCCACGGCGGACAGAACGCGCGAAGCCCTTTTCTCGATGTTGACGAGCCGGTTGGGGAGCTTTGAGGGACTGGCGGTCGCAGACCTGTTCGCGGGGTCCGGCGCTCTGGGATTAGAGGCTTTGTCGCGTGGCGCGGAGACATGCATCTTTGTCGAGCAGGAGCGTGAGGCCGTCGCATCGCTGCGCGCCAATGCCGATAAGCTGGGGTTGCGGCCGGACATTCGGCAGACGTCTGCGCTGGCGCTAGGCAGTGCCCCCGCGCCGCTGGACCTGATCATGATGGACCCGCCCTATGGGACCGGTGCTGGTGCGGTAGCGCTCGACAAGCTGTCGCGGCTGGGATGGATCGGCTCCGCATCCTGGGTGACGATCGAGACCGATAAGCGCGAGACTATCGACGTGAAGGGTTTTGTGGCGGAAACCGTGCGCGACGTCGGCAAGGCGCGACTGCATATCTTGCGGATGGATGCATGATACAGAAAGGGCCGGGTGATGAACCCGGCCCTTCGAAGAAGCGATCCGCCGATTATTTCCGCTTTTTCGCCTTTGCCTTGTGCTTGGCCTCGCCCGGATTGATGCAACTGTCCTGCACCGTCTTGCTGCAGACCGGATAGTCGGCCTGAGCGGCGGGCGGCGGCGTAGCGTTTCCACCGACCTCGACCGGATTTGCCGATGTGCCGACCGGAGCCGCGGGATCCTTCGGCGCGCTTGGGTCCGCGGGCGTCATGCCTGTGGCTGGCGGCGCTGCGCCTGTGGGTTGTCCGGCGTTCGGATCGGCCGGGGGTGGCGCTGGTGTTTGCGCCTGCGGCATCTGGGCAGCGCTCATGTCATTCGTTGCGGGCGGCGGGGGTGGCGGCGCTGTGGTCTGGTCCTGCGCTATGGCAGCGGTCGACAGGCTCAATGCAGCAGCGCCGATGAGAAGGCTTATTTTCATGGGTTTTCCTCTCCTTGGGTATGATCCCCGTCAGTGGAGAGGAAAACCGGAATCGTGACGCTTGCGTTCCCTTAACCATCGTGGCGAGAGACGAAGCGTTCTCTGCGTGACGCAGGCCGTTGAGAAAGCCTAGCCGGGATAGCGATCGAACTTCGGCAGCGTATGGGCGTCCTCCATCCAGCGCGCCGTTTCCGCCATTTGGATATGGCCGAAGGGTGGAAAAGCGTCGATATCATCCAGCGTGCTGGTCTGGACATCGATCTTGCCCTGGAAGATGGCCGTGCTGGTGTAAAACAGCCCTGTCCCGCATGCGCCGCAAAAATGGCGAGTAGCGTGTTCTGATGATTTATACGTCGCCGGCGTACCGGTGATCGTCACCTTGTCCTCCAGAAACAGCGCCCAGCCGACCATCGGCGCGCCGGCGCAGCGGGTGCAATCCCGGCAATGGCAGAGCGCGCTATGCTCCGGCTCGCCCTCCACGGAATAGCTGATTGCGCCACAGTGGCATCGTCCGGTCGCCATGGAAATCTCCTGTCCTGATTCGTGTTTTGTTCTTTTAACGCATGATATTCGATTAGGCCATGCGGGGTTGCTCCATGACGCTTCGTTTCCTAATTGTTCAATGATGACAGTGCCTGCTCCAAGCCCGAACGACCCGCCCTATCTCAATGGTCTCAATGCTCCGCAGCGTGAGGCGGTGTTGACGACCGAGGGGCCGTTGCTGGTGCTGGCGGGCGCGGGAACCGGCAAGACGGCGGCGCTGACGGCGCGGCTGGCGCATCTGGTGGCGACGCGGCGCGCTTTCCCTTCCGAAATCCTGTCGGTCACCTTCACCAACAAGGCAGCGCGGGAAATGCGCGAGCGGGTCGGCAAGATGATCGGCCCGGCGGTGGAGGGTATGCCTTGGCTCGGCACCTTCCACAGCGTGGGTGCGAAGATGCTGCGCCGACATGCCGAATTGGTGGGCCTGCAAAGCAATTTCACGATCCTGGACACGGACGACCAGTTGCGGTTGCTCAAACAGCTGATCCAGGCCGAAAGCATCGACGAGAAGCGCTGGCCCGCGCGACAACTGGGCGGCCTGATCGACCGATGGAAGAACCGGGGCATGACGCCCGCCGAAGTCGATGCGGGCGAGAGCGAGCATTATGCCAATGGCCTGGGCCAGAAGCTCTACGCCGCCTATCAGGCGCGCCTGCGGGCTCTCAACGCCTGCGACTTCGGTGATTTGCTGCTGCACATGCTGACCCTGCTCAAGACGGATCGCGAGGTGCTGGCGCAGTATCAGCAGCGGTTCCGCTATATCATGGTCGATGAATATCAGGATACGAACAGCAGCCAGTATCTCTGGCTCCGCCTGCTGGCGCAGGAGCGAAAGAATATCTGCTGCGTTGGGGACGACGATCAGTCGATCTATAGCTGGCGCGGGGCGGAGGTCGCCAACATCCTACGGTTCGAGAAGGATTTTCCCGGCGCGAAGATCGTGAAGCTGGAGCAGAATTATCGCTCCACGCCGCATATCCTTGCTGCGGCGTCGGGCGTGATCGCCGAGAATGGCGGACGGTTGGGCAAGACGCTCTGGACCGACGAGGCAGAGGGCGAGAAAGTCCAGGTGCTTGGCGTGTGGGACGGGCCGGAGGAAGCGCGACGCGTCGGCGACGAGATTGAGAGCCATCAGCGCCGGGGCGGAACGCTGGACGATATCGCCATCCTTGTCCGCGCGCAGCATCAGACGCGCGAGTTTGAAGACCGCTTCATCCAGATCGGCATGCCTTATCGTATCGTCGGCGGCTTTCGCTTCTATGAGCGGGCGGAAATCCGGGATGCGCTGGCCTATCTGCGGCTGGTGAACCAGCCCGCCGACGATCTGGCATTCGAGCGCATCGTCAACGTGCCCAAGCGCGGCCTAGGCGACAAGGCAGTGGAGAAGCTGCACCGACTGGCGCGGGCGGAGGGCATCCCCCTCACCTTCGCCGCCGCGCGCATTGTCGATACCGACGAACTGACGCCGCAGGCACGACGGGCGCTCGGCAATTTCGTCGGCGACCTGGCGCGCTGGCGGGACAAGGCCACGCAACTGCCGCACCCGGAACTGGCGCGCCAGATATTGGACGAGAGCGGCTATACGGCGGTGCTACAGGCCGAGCGGACGGTTGAGGCATCCGGGCGACTGGAGAACCTTAATGAGCTTGTCCGGGCGATGGAGGAATATGAGACGTTAGGGGCTTTCCTGGAGCATGTTTCCCTCGTCATGGATAATGAGGCGCAGGCCGACGAGCGCAAGGTGACGATCATGACGATCCATGCCGCCAAGGGGCTGGAGTTCGATACCGTGTTTCTCGCGGGATGGGAGGAAGGGATATTCCCTTCACAGCGGGCGCTCGATGAGGGCGGGCTTGCCTCCCTGGAGGAAGAGCGACGGCTCGCCTATGTCGCGATTACCCGCGCGCGGCGCAAATGCGTGATTCTGCATGCCGCGAACCGGCGCATATATGGGCAATGGACGTCTTCCATCCCTTCCCGCTTTGTCGGCGAACTGCCCAAGGCGCATGTGGACGAGGAAAGCAGCATGTCCGGTGGCGCATCGCTATGGCGCGCCAACTGGTCGGAACGCGCAGATCCCTTCGCTGACGTCGGACGCGGCACGGGCCGCGGGCCGGGCTGGCAGAGAGCGCAGCAGCAGGGCGCTTTTTCGCGCGAGCCGGTGCGGATTGTGGAGGCGCGAGGATCGGCGGTGTCGATCGGCAACAAGGGCCGCGACGACATGAGCGTCGGCCTGCGCGTGTTTCACCAGAAGTTCGGCTACGGCACCGTCGCGGAGATTGAGGGCAACAAGCTGGAGATCGATTTCGAAACTGCTGGTCGGAAGCGGGTGATGGATAGCTTTGTAAGCGTGGGTTGAGCATGCGCACGAGGCTGAGCATTTGCCGGAAGAAGACGCGTTTTTCGTCAGAGGAGCAGGCCATGTTGGCGCTCCAGGCGACCAGTATCCCGCTCCGGATCTATCGCTGTGACCGTTGCCGGCAGTTCCATCTGACCAGTCGAACGAAAGGAAAGCGGATCGCCCGGCATCCGGCCTAGCGCCGGTCAGGACAATGGCTTGCGCAGCACCGCCAGAAAGAAAGGTGGATCGAGCGGTATTGGAAAGGGCTTCAACTCTCCCGTCTCCCGATATCCCCGGCGGCCATAATAGGCGATCAGTTCAGCGCGCTGCGACACGACCGACAGTTCCATCGTTTCCGCGCCGAAGCGCCGCCTCGCCTCTTCTTCGGCGGCATTCATGATCCATTTGCCAAGGCCGCCGCTCTGGCGGCCGGGCTTTACCGTCAGCATGCCGAGATAGGTGGTCGACGGCGAAAGCCGGGTCAACTGGACGCTGCCGACGATTGCCGCACCGTCCTGCACAAGAAGGAGCAGTTCGTCCGGGTCGGCCAACACGGCCTGCAGTGCCTCAGTGCTGGTCCGGGGGCCTTCCAGCAGGTCGGCCTCATGCGTCCACCCTGCCCGAGCAGTCTCGCCGCGATAGGCGCTTTCGACCAGCGCGTGCAGCTCCGGGATATCCGCCTCCAGCGCGGGGCGGATATGAACGTCGTTCACGGTCGTATGATTGCCGGTCAGGCGAGCGCCCCGTGGCAATGCTTGTATTTCTTGCCCGAACCACAGGGGCATGGCGCGTTGCGGCTGATTTCGCCTGCGGCAACAGTCTCGCCATTTTCAGGCACCGAAAGGCGCTGGGTCGGAATCATCGTCGTGATCGATCCCTGCGAACCTGCATCACTGTCCGCCGTGTCGTCCATGCCAGTGAACGGATCGATATGGGTGGTGATGAAGTCGGGCAGGACCGGCAGCTCCGGCAAGGCGGGCTCGTCGTCCATGCGGAACTGCACGCGGCCGATGGTCTGGGTCACATCCTCGCGGATATTGGCCAGCATGCGCTCGAACAGGGCGAACGCTTCCTGCTTATATTCGTTGATCGGCGTCTTCTGCGCATAGGCGCGCAGGTGGACCACCTGACGCAGCGCGTCGAGCGTGGACAGATGTTCCTTCCAATGATGGTCGAGGCTCTGGAGCAGGATGCTCTTCTCGACCATGTGCCAGTCGTTCGATTCGAGCTGCGCGATCTTCCCGACGACATGCGCCTCGGCGAGAGCGGCAAGGCGCTCCTCGATCATTTCCGGATCGACGGCATCCTCGTTCAGCCAGGCATCGAAATCCGGCTCGATGCTGAGGATTTCGCGCGATTGCTCCACAAGGGCCGGTACGTTCCATTGTTCGGGATAGCTGCCCGGGG
>JAHFPU010000110.1 GCA_023266635.1 Sphingobium sp. | reverse complement strand
GTACTTCTCGAAATTCTCGGCGACCTGCGCGGCAAGCTCACGGGTCGGCTCCAGGATCAGCGAGCGCGGCATGCGCGCGCGGCTACGGCCATGGGCAAGAATATCGATCATCGGCAGGACGAAGCTGGCCGTCTTGCCGGTGCCCGTCTGGGCGATGCCGATGATGTCCTTCATCATCAAGACAGGCGGAATGGCTTGCGCCTGAATGGGAGTCGGGGTGTCGTAGCCGGCCTCAGTGACCGCCCTTAACAATTCATCGGATAGGCCGAGATCGGCAAAGTTCATTCAAATGTCCGGAACATAGGGCCATCGCATTGCGCGAGGCCGCGTAAAGTCGCGGGCGCATTGCGAAACTATGGCCGGATTGTCAAGCAAATCCGCGTTATCGGATGCCCCAACGCGACGAACGCGACGGAGCGGGCCTGTCGCCGATCAGTCGACCGAACGCAGCCAGTGCCGGTCGTCGGCAATCTTGCCCTTCTGAATGCCGACCAGTTGATCGCGCAGAGCAGTCGTTACCGGGCCGTCGCCGCTGTTGCCGATGGCGAAAGCGCCACCCGAATAGCGGACCTCGCCGATGCCGGCGACAACCGCCGCCGTGCCGCAGGCGAAAGCCTCGCGCAGCTTTCCGCTGCGGGCATCCGCCTGCCACTGATCGAAGCTGTAGGGCTGTTCCAGCACCGAATGGCCGGCGGCCTGCGCCAGTTCCATGATCGACTTGCGGGTGATGCCGGGCAGGATCGTGCCGAGCGGAGGGGTAATGACGCTGCCATCCTCCATGACGAAAAAGATGTTCATGCCGCCCAGTTCCTCGACCCAGCGATGCTCTGCCGCATCGAGGAATACGACCTGGTCGCAGCCGTTTCGCATCGCTTCGGCCTGCGCGATCAGGCTGCCGGCATAATTGCCGCCGCACTTCGCCGCGCCCGTGCCGCCTGCTGCCGCCCGCGAATAATCGTCGGAGACCCAAAGCGTGATCGCCTTGCTGCCGCCCTTGAAATAGGCGCCGACCGGGCAGGCGATGACGCAGAAGATATATTCCGAGGCAGGCTTTACGCCCAAGAACACCTCTGACGCGAACATGAAGGGACGCAGATAAAGGCTGCCGCCGTCGTTTGCCGGAATCCAGTCCGCATCGACGCGGACAAGCGCCTCGATCGCGTCGAGGAACAGCTCTTCAGGTATCGTCGGCATCGCCATGCGCTCGGCCGATTCATTGAAACGGCGCGCATTCTCCTCCGGCCGGAACAGGGTGATCGCCCCTTCCGCAGTCCGATAAGCCTTCATCCCTTCGAAGATTTCCTGCGCATAGTGCAGGACTGCGCAGGCGGGATCGAGCTGAAACGGCGCCCGCGCCTGAACGGTCGCATCATGCCATCCCTTTTCCACTGTCCATTTCACAATCACCATATGATCGGTGGGCACCCGTCCGAATGCGGGGTCCTCCAGCAAGGTCGCCCGGGCATCGGCAGATGTCGGCGCGGCATGGGGAATGGTGGAAAAGGTCAGTGAGTCTGTCATGCGCGCTTCTTCTCAGAGAAATGCCAATATTTCAATTCCGCTATCCGGGGAAATCACCATAAGCACAGCGGAAAATCCACTCAGTCTCAATCCGCAGCGACGGGACCTGCGCTGCCGCTGGGTCGGCGGGTTAGCCATACAAGACCGACCAGAGCGACACATATCCATCCAGATAACCAGAAAAGGTCATTCACGGCGAGCAGATACGCCTGCTGAACCATCTGGCGTGTGACGGCTGCAGCCGCCTGAATGCTGGTGGCTCCCTGGCTGCCGAGCGTTCGCACTACCGATTCATAGGCCGGGGCAGTGGCGCTGAGATGATCGGCGAGGCGGCTTTGATGAAGCGCCTCCCGCTGATCCCAAGACGTGGTGATGATCGACGCAGCGAAGCTGCCGCTGGTGATGCGTGCGAAATTCGAAATGCCGGTCGCGGAGGGCACCCGATCCGGCGGCACGCCATCAAGCTGGATATTGATCATCGACAGGAAGAAGCAGCTCATCCCGATCCCGTTGACGAACAAGGGTATCGTCAGGTCCCAGAAACTCGCGCCCGTCGTGTAGTTGGCGCGCAGGAAATAGGACAATCCGAATATCAGGAAACTGAAGGTTCCGAGCAACCGAGCATCCACCTTGCCGGAAATGCGCGCCATAAAAGGCGTCAAAAGCACTGCCGCAACCCCGCTCGGTGCCGCCACAAGGCCAGCCCATGTCGCCGTGTACCCCATCTGCGTCTGCAGCCACAGCGGCATGATCAGCACGTTGGCGAAGAACACCGCATAGCCCAGACAGAGCGCTATGGTGCCGAACGCGAAGTTCCGGTTCCGGAACATCCGCAGGTCAACGGCGGGGTGGGCGTCTGTCAGTTCCCAGATGATCCACGCAACGAAGCCTATTACCGCGATCAGCGCAGTGGCCACGATAATGCCGGAGGAGAACCAGTCGGCGTTCTTGCCAAGGTCGAGCATGATCTGCAGCGCCCCGACCCAAAGAACCAACATGGCAACGCCGATGACGTCGATGGGCAGTTTCCTGGTCGGCGTTTCCCGCGTGGCGAGCGCTCGCCAGCACACAACCGCACAGAACAGACCCACCGGAATATTGATCAGGAAGATCCAGCTCCAGTGGTAATTGTCTGAAATATAGCCGCCGAGGATCGGCCCAAGGATCGGCGCGACCAATGTCGTGATCGACCACACGCCGAGCGCGGTCGATCGCTTGGTCAGCGGGAAGATAGCAATCAGCAGCGCCTGGCTGCCTGGGATCATCGGTCCGGAAACCGCGCCCTGGAATATGCGAAAGACGATCAGCGAACTGAGATTCCAGGCAAGGCCGCACAGCAGCGACGCCAGCGTGAATAGGACGACCGACACGCAAAAAGTGCGCACGACACCGAAACGGCCCATGAGCCAGCCGGTGAGCGGCACGGTGACGCCATTCGCCACGGCGAAAGAGGTCACGACCCAGGTGCCGCTATCCGAACTGACGCCGAGATTGCCTGCTATGGTGGGCAGCGAGACGTTGGCGATAGTCGTGTCGAGCACCTGCATGAAGGTGCCGAGCGCCAGCGCAAAGGCCGTGAGCGCTAACGCCCCGCCCTGCAGCGGTGCCTGTCCCGCCGCGCCGGAGTTCACCGGCCAGTACCCCGGTTGCGGGCGATGATCTGCGCGATGCGCTGTTCGACGCCGCTATCTCCAGTGTCGCTTGTCTGCGCGGGGAAGATTGCCCGCGCCGGCTGGCCGGCAAGTGTGCCGGAGGTATCCGCCGTATCGACCTCGACATTGACCGAGAGGCCGATGCGCAGCGGATAGCGATCCAGTTCGCGGGGATCGAGCGCGATACGGACCGGAACGCGCTGAACGATCTTGATCCAGTTGCCGCTCGCATTCTGCGGCGGGAGCAAGGCAAAGGCGTTGCCGCTTCCTGCGGCTAGGCCGATCACCTTCCCGTGAAACACGACCTTGCCGCCATAGGTGTCGGAGGTGACCGTCGCGGCCTGGCCGATGCGAAGGTCCTTCAGCTGGGTTTCGCGGAAATTGGCGTCGATCCAGACGCGGCGGAGCGGAACGACGGTCATGAGTGGCGTTCCCGCAGCGATCTGCTGCCCGATCTGGACCGTGCGTTGGGCAAGCACGCCGTCCACGGGTGCGGTCACATGCATATGGCTGCGGCGGATGGCGGCGCGGCGATAGTCAGCGATTGCCGACAGCACGGCGGGATTATCCGACAGGCCAGTGCCCTGGACCTGGGTATTGGCCTGCGCCAACTGGCTCTGCGCCAGGGTCAATGCGGCCTGCGCGGTCTTCACGACATCCGCCGCGTGCGCCACTTCCTCGCCAGACACGGCGCCTTCCGCCGCCGCCTGACGCCGACGCGCGAGGTCGCTGCGGGCGCGACCGAGTTCGGCCTGGGCGCTGACGATCGCAGCGTCGCTTTCATTCACCTTGGAAAAATCGGCGCGAACGCCGCGAACGGCCTGGGCCAGCTTCGCCTCGGCCGCTGCAAGGTCCACGTCCATCGTCGCCGGATCGAGATCGATCAGCGGCTGCCCGGCCTTGACGATCTGGGTGTTGTCGGCGTGGATGGCAAGCACGGTGCCGGGATCGCGGGCCGTTATGGTGACGGTGTCGCCGGCGACATAGGCGTCGTCCGTCTCTTCCGTCGCCGGCCGCAACAGAAGATACACGCCATATCCGATGCCCGCCAACAGCACGACGGCGGCCAGGATCAGCAGCCATTTGCGGCGCGCGCCGGGATTGCCGTTGGCGGATGGTTCAGCAGATGCCTGCGCGTCAGTCATTATTGAATTCCTGTTGAGTTGCCGGGCGGCAGAAGGCGGTCGGATGCGGGGACATATCCGCCACCGATCGCAACAAGCAGTTGAACATTGGACAGCGCGGCTTGCGCCTCCAGATTCGCCTCATCCTGTTGCGCCTGCAGAAGGCGAATGTCGGAGCCGATCAGTTCCACGCGGGAATCAAGACCGGAGGCGACGCGCACGCGGTTGAGCCGGGACACGTCCGACAGGCCCTGAACGACTTCGCGCTGATGCACGAGGTCTGCCTTGGCCGTGTCCAGTTGCGCAAGGGCGTCGGCCGTTTCACGGACCGCGCCAAGCACCGCGCCATTATAGGCGGCGATCGCAGAATCGAGCCGCGCGGTCGCGGCTTCCTGGTCGGCGCGCAGCTTGCCGCCCTCGAAGATCGGCAAATGAATCGCCGCGCCCGCGCCGTAAGTTCCCGCGCTGGTGGAGAACAGATTGCCGAGGCCAAGCGCCTGTGTGCCGATGAGGGCATTCAGGTTGATGTTGGGATAGAATGCCTTATGCGCCACGGACCGGCCAGCCTCAGCGGCTTCGATCCGCGCCTGTGCGCCCAATATGTCCGGACGGCGGGACAGCAGGTCGGCCGGAAGGCTTTGCGGAACGGACGGCATTGCGTCGAGCCGCAACGTCGTCCTCCCGATCGTCGGATAATAATCCGCGCCGCGTCCGGCGAGCAGCGCCAGCGCATGCACGAGCAGGACCCGCTGTCCCTCTGCGCGGACCAGAGCTTGGCGGGACTGCGCGAGCAGGGTTTCGGCGGCGCGCGCATCAAGGTCGCTCGACAGCTTGCTGCGGATGCGGACCTGCACCAGTTTCAGCGAGTCTTCGCGCTGGGCGATATTCGCCTTTGCAATGCCGATTAGCCGTTCCGAACGGCTCAGTTCGACATAGGTCTGAACCACCGCGCCCGAGAGCGCGAGGCGGGCCGCGTCATAGTCGAGCGACGCAGCGCGGACAGATGCCTGGGCACCCTTTACGGCATCAGCCTGGCGCCCGAACAGGTCAAGGTTCCAGCCGAGATTGGCCTGCGCCTGCCCCACCCACTGGGTCGACCCGCCATAGGGGGGCGGGATGATATATTTCTCGCTGAAGCGAGTCCGCTGCTCGTTGGCATCGACCGAAAGTTGCGGCAACTGCTCGGCCTTGTTCGAGGCCAGGAGCGCTCTTGCCTCGCGGATGCGTGCGAGTGCCTCGTCAAGACGCGGGTTGGCGGACAGCGCATCCGCCATCACCCGATCGATCTGGGTGTCGCCAAGCATCGTCCACCAGTCCGCCTGTACCGAGGATGCTGCAACGTCGCGCAGACCCAGCCGTTCGGCCGGGACGGGCGTCACGGCCACCTTGGCGTTGGGGATCGAACAGCCCGCCAGCAAGGCAGCGAGCGCAAGCCCGGACAATCCGCGCCGCATCACTTCTCTCCCTCATTAGGTTCGAGTCTGTTCAGCAAGGTTCGGAGCGTCCCGATGAAGGCGTCGATCTCCACAGTCTCAAATCCTTCAAAGAGGCCATTCCATAGATCGATGATCGTGGGGGAAAGCGCGTCGAATTGCGCCTTACCCTCCGGCGTCATCCGCAGCTTGACGATGCGGCGATCCTCCAGATCGCGTTCGCGGGTCAGCAACCCCAGCGTTTCCAGTTGGTCGATAACGCGCGTCATCGCGCCGGCATCATGCCCAACCTCCCGCGACAATTCCGCCGCCGTCGACGCCGTGCCGGAACAGAGGAGCGCCAGGACGACCCATTGCGTGAAGCTGATCGCTCCTTTTTCACACAGCTCTTCCATCCGCTGATGGATCAGTTTGTGAACCCGTTTCAACAGGTAACCCGCGGAATTTCGAGGATAGAAATTGTCGATCGAATAGTAGGGGCCGGTCATTATCTTGCCTAAGCAATCATTGCTCAGGCAATAATAGGTTGCCTCTCGATGCTTTCAAGATGTTGTTCGAAGAAATTCAGTAGGCGTTGCGCTGCCAGACGAGGATGATGGCTGTGCGGAACAGGATGGCCAGATCCAGCGAAAGCGACCAGCGATCCATATATTCCAGATCGGCGGCTACCCGATTGCGGATGTCGCTTTCGTTTTCCGTATTGCCCCGGAACCCGCGCACCTGCGCCAGACCCGTCAGGCCCGGGCGCATACGGTGGCGCGCCGCATAGCGATCGACCACATCCTCATACAGTCGGTCGGCCGCCTTCGCGCCATAGGCATGCGGGCGCGGACCGACCAGCGACATGGTGCCGTTCAATACATTGAGGAACTGGGGAAGCTCGTCGATACTGAGCTTACGGATGAGCGCGCCCACTTTGGTCACCCGGCTGTCGCCACGGGTCACGAGCCTGTCGCCATTCCGGTCTTCGGCGGCCTGCCGCATGCTGCGGAACTTCCACATGGTGAAGGGCGTGTTGTTGAGGCCGCAGCGCTGCTGACGGAAAAACACCGGGCCAGGCGACTCCAGCCGGATCGCCAGCGCTACGATCAGCATTAGCGGCAGCAGCGCGACAAGCGCAGCCAAGGCGAAAATGCGATCAAAACACGCCTTTACCAGTGCCGCAATGCCATCAGCAGGCCGGGTGTAGAGGGCGAGCGCGTTCAATTGCCCCAGCCGCGCCGAGCGAAATGCCCCATGTTCGGCCAATGCCTCCGGCGGAACGAGCAGAACGTCCACATTCACGGACTCAAGCTGTTCGACGACGCGCTTGATCTGATCCTCGGCGCTCCACGGCAGATTGATAACCACTGCGTCGATCCTGCCGCTGCGCGCCCTTTCCATCAGTTGCGCCAGCCCAGCGGCGCGGCCCTTTTTCTGGGTGCCGCGGGCGCCATCGTCATACAGGCCGTCTATGACGCCGAGCGGATTGGCGTCGAGCCGGGCGCGCAGCTCATCCATGTTCGCGCCCGCGCCGTAAATGGCGATGTGGGTCCGCGCGCCGCCGAAACGATGCGAGGACAGGATCGCCCAGGATATGGTGCGTGATACGCCAATGGCGGCCAAACCCAGTCCCGCCGACGTGCCGAACCACAAGCGCGACAAATCCTCGCTGGTCTTGGTCGTGAATGCGAGGATCACCACCAGCAGCGCGGATTTCAGCCAGTTCCCCATGCGGTCGGCCAAAAGGTCACGCGCGAGCAGCGAGTCAGAGGTCCGATTGAATCTGTAGGTCAGAAGCACATAGACCCAGACCCAGAACAGGCTGAACATCACCAGCGTCGGCAAGGTGCTGGCGTGCCATCGGTCGATGGTCAGCGACGCCGCCGCAAGAGCGGAGATAAGAGCAACGACCTCGACAAAGGCGGCGATTTCGCGCGCTGCGCGCGCGCCCATCCTGCGCCCGCGCCCGATCGGCGACAGGCGGGACGCTTCCGCCAGGGCGACCATGGGCGGGCCTGAGGGGTCAGGGCTTCCCAACGGATCCCCTGTCGTCATCCCATTCTGCAACGGCATCAACGGATTACACCATCCTGAGTCCGGCGATCTTTCGCGCCGTCCTATCGGTAACAATCGCGCCGCCTTACAGGAAATGGCTTTGGGGGTCGAGGCATGTGCTGCGCACCTTCGCCTGTCCCGCCGGAGCAGCCCGATTTGACACAAGGGCGGGCAATATCGCGCTGGCCAGCATGGCGCAGTTGGGCTACCGGCGAACGCGATGATAGCTCGCCTTTACCAGTGGATGCTCGCCAAGGCCGCTCACCGCCATGCGGAGCGTTGGCTGGCCCTCTTCTCCTTCATGGAATCGAGCTTCTTCCCGATCCCGCCGCATCCGCTGCTTGGCCTGATGTGCCTTGCCCGCCCGGAGAAGGCGCTGCGCTTCGGGTTCATCTGCACAATCGCATCGGTGCTGGGCGGGCTGCTCGGCTATGCGATCGGCCATTTCTTCTTCGCCGCCTTCGGGGATTCGCTCCTGCATGCGCTGGGGCTGTCGAAGAGCTTTCCGGTCGCGCAATGCTATCTGCGCGAATATGGCGCGGAGATCATCCTGATAAAGGGCGCGACGCCCATCCCGTTCAAGCTGATCACGATCACCGCCGGCTTCATTGGCCTGTCACTGTTCACCTTCATCTGGGCCAGCATCCTGTCGCGCGCGTTCCAGTTCATGCTGGTCGGTTTCCTGTTCTGGAAGTTCGGGCGGCCGATCAAGGCATTCATCGAGAAATATCTCGGCATGCTCTCCGCGCTATTCCTGGTGCTGATCGTCGGCGGCTTCATCGCCGCGTCGATGTTGACCAGCGGCCCGGCCAAGACCGATAAGTGCAGCCAGGTGACCGTCAGCACGCCTGCTTGATCTGCCTCATTCACACGCCCGTTCGTTTCGAGCGAACGGATGTTGAGGTTGATGCTTCAATAGGAAGGTTGAAACTGTAACCGTCTGCGGCGATAGCGGCATCCGTGCTCGCCAGACATCCCCGCATCGCAGCGCTGGCCGCAGGGCTGGCATCCGCCACCGGCTTTGCGCCGCTGCAATTGTGGCCGGTTACGCTGGCTTGCCTAGCCCTGCTGATGACGCTGGTGGAGCGGGCGCCGACGCGCAAAGACGCTTTCCTGATCGGATGGTGTTTTGGCCTTGGGCATTTCACCGTAGGTCTCAACTGGATCGCGCATGCCTTCACCTTCCAGGACGCCATGCCGCACTGGTTTGGCTACGGCGCGGTCGTTTTGCTGTCGCTCTATCTGGCGGTCTATCCGGGTCTGGCCGCGCTCGCCGCTTTTGAGGCGCGTCGCCGGATACAGGGTATCGGCCCTACATCCTTCATCCTGATATTCGCTGCCGCATGGATTGCGACGGAATGGCTGCGCGCGACATTGTTCACCGGATTCGCCTGGAATCCCCTGGGCGTCGCCGCCCTGCCTACCGGCGTAGCCATCGCGTCCACATGGATCGGCACCTATGGCGTTTCCGCTCTGGTGATCATCGCGGCGGGGGGCGTGATGCTCGCTGCCAAACGGCAGGTCCGGCCTGCCCTGACATTGCTCCTGCCGATCCTGTTGATCGGAGTCGTCGGGCTTCTTATCCCAGCGCCTACGCCATCCGCCTCCGCCCCGCATATCCGTGTCGTCCAGCCCAATATCGGGCAACAGGACAAATATGACGAGACGTTCGAGGCGCGCAATTTCCAAAAACTTGCGATGCTGTCAGGCAAGCCCTCCGCCCAGCCCCGGTTGCTCTTCTGGCCGGAGGCGGCGATCCCCGCCTATCTCGATTTCGAACCGGAGTGGCGGCAGAAGCTCGCTCTGCTGATGGGGCCGGACGACCTCCTAATGACCGGCGGCGACAAAATCTATTTCAAGGAAGAGGAAAAGGACGGGCTTTATGTCGGCCGCACGCTGACGGGCGCGAACAACAGCCTGTGGGTGATGACGCCGGAGGGCCGTTTGATCGGTAGGTACGACAAGGCGCACCTCGTCCCATATGGCGAATATCTGCCGATGCGGCCGATCCTGTCCGCCATCGGCCTGTCCCGACTGGTGCCGGGCGACGTCGATTTCTGGCCAGGCCCCGGCCCGCGCACCCTCCCCCTGCCCGCCGCGCCCGGTCGGTCCGCGCTGAAGATGGGGGTGCAGATCTGTTATGAGATCATCTTCTCCGGCGAGGTGGTGGATGAGAAGAACCGGCCCGATTTCCTGTTCAACCCGTCCAACGACGCCTGGTTCGGAAGCTGGGGACCGCCGCAGCATCTGGCGCAGGCGCGGATGCGGGCGATCGAGGAAGGCATTCCGGTAATCCGCGCGACCCCAACGGGCGTTTCCGCCGTGGTCGATGCCCGCGGGCGCATCCTTAAGAGCGTGCCGCATGAGCAAGCGGGGTTCATCGATACGCAATTGCCGCCGCCCGGCGGGCGGACAGTCTTTTCGCGCATCGGCAATTGGGCGTCGATGCTGCTGGTGCTGCTGCTCGTCGGCTTGGCCATTGCAACGCGTCGGTCCAGAAGCTAAAGCGCGCACATAAACTTTTCTTTATGTCCGGTTCCGCGCGCGCGGCCCGGCGACCCTAAGCCAAGCGGGAGTTCCATGCGCAACCAGTTCCTCTTCACGTCCGAGAGCGTTTCGGAAGGTCATCCTGACAAGGTCGCGGACCAGATTTCCGACTCGATCGTAGACCTGTTCCTGTCCAAGGACCCGGAAGCGCGGATCGCCTGCGAGACGCTGACGACGACCCAGTTGGTCGTGCTGGCCGGTGAAATCCGTTGCAAGGGCGTTTACGAGAATGGCGCCTGGGCGCCCGGCGCGCAGGAAGAGATCGAGGCGGCGGTCCGCGCGACGGTGAAGCGCATCGGCTATGAGCAGGACGGCTTCCACT
>JAHFPU010000222.1 GCA_023266635.1 Sphingobium sp. | reverse complement strand
GGATGATGCCGAGCGCGCGGTAGCAATCTTCCGTGCTGTCGGTGATGACGCGGAACGCCATGACGTCGGTCAGCTGCTCGAAGCTGATGTGCCGCTCCTGCATCTTGCGCCAGATGGAATAAGGATGCTTTTCGCGGCCGGACACGGTGACCTTGATGCCGGCATTGCCGAGCAGCATCTGCAGGCCGGAGGCGATCCGCGCGACCTTGTCGCCACCGCCCTCCTTCAGCTGCTCAAGCCGCCGGGTTATGCTGTCATAGGCTTCGGGTTCCAACTCGCGGAAGGCGAGAAGCTGCATTTCCCGCATGAAATCATACATGCCGATCCGCTCGGCGAGCGGGGCGTAGATGTCCATCGTCTCGCGGGCGATGCGGCGGCGCTTGTCCTCATTCTTGATGAAATGCAGCGTACGCATATTGTGGAGCCGATCCGCCAGTTTCACCAGCAGGACACGAATATCGTCGGACATAGCCAGGAGGAATTTGCGCAGGTTTTCGGCCGCGCGTTCCGTTTCGGACTGCGCCTCTATCTTGCTGAGCTTGGTCACGCCGTCGACGAGGCGCGCGA
This sequence comes from Sphingobium sp., assembly GCA_023266635.1. Classification (GTDB taxonomy): domain Bacteria; phylum Pseudomonadota; class Alphaproteobacteria; order Sphingomonadales; family Sphingomonadaceae; genus Sphingobium. The sequence goes on along the minus strand of JAHFPU010000222.1, from coordinate 42,074 downwards.
CATCCTTGCCGAACACGCTCTCAATCTCTTCATGCGTGACCAGCGTATCTTCTATCGTGTCATGCAGTAGCGCCGTGACGATGGTCTGATCGTCCAGATACAGGTCCGTCAGGATGCCGGCCACCTCGATCGGGTGACTGAAATAGGGGTCGCCACTGGCGCGCTTCTGGCTGCCATGTTTCTGGATGGAAAAGACATAGGCGCGGTTGATCATCGCCTCGTCCGCATCGGGGTCGTACCGTTTTACACGTTCAACAAGTTCATATTGGCGCAACATATGAATACCGATGTGGGGGATTTTTGCCGCCATGCAACAAAAAAGGGCTGTCAGGCGAAATTGGCTGCGCGCCTAGGTTTCCCTGCCACACTCGCCTTTGTCCGAACACTTGATACGTTTTGTTTTTAAACCTATATTCCAGGCTGTTTCGTGCGCGTTTCACAATTTTGCAACAGGGCGCGAATTGGAGTAATTGCGGAGTCATGTTGGACGAATTTCCCTGTGCGCTTACATGCGGCCTTCCCAGTGCGCTGGAGGCGATGGGCGAGAAATGGTCGTTCCTGATCCTGAGGGGCGCGCTTGCCGGTACGCGGCATTTCGAGGATTTTCAGTCCACGCTGGGCATCGCCCGAAATATCCTGGCCAACCGTCTGGCGCGGCTGGTCGAAAAGGGCATCATGGTGCGCGAGCCAATGAGCTGTGACCGACGCAAGGTGGAATATCGCCTTACAGAAAAGGGCAATGAACTCGCCCCGGTGATGATCGCGCTGCGGCAGTGGGGCGAGAAATGGGAATGCGGCGTGCCGTCCGTCCCGACCCTTGCCGATCGTCGCGACGGTCAGCCGATCCAGCAGATCCGTATCCTTTCGCATGATGGCCGTGCGCTGGGCCTGTGCGATCTGGTCTGGATTTACCCGGACGAAATCGCCCCGGTCGGTGGAGTGGAAGAAATCGCGGCCTGATCGTGCCGCAATATCCCCGCTTGCACTTCACCATGATCTGAAAAGCCGCTAGTCTCTGCGCGATGTCGGTAAAACCCCTTCAAGCCGAACCCTTTTTTGCGGACAAGAACCGCGCATTCTGGAACCTGCAGACGGTGGGTTGGCTGGGGGCATTTCTGTTGCGCGCGTCGTCGACCGTCGCCAATGGTCAGCCGCTGTCCAGCCTGGTGCCGGTGCTGATTTCGACGGTCACCGGTTATTCGGTCACGCTGTTGATGGCGGTCATATTCCGGTTGCTGTTGCGCCAGCGCCCTATTGTTACCTGGGGCGTGTCGATCCTGGTGGTGCTGGGCGCGGCGGGCATGTGCGCCTTTATCGATTCCTGGGTCTTCGCAACCCAGAACCGCACGAGCGACACCGCTGGACTGCAGCTGTTTCTGGGCGCAGCCTATCTCAGCACAACCCTGCTCGGCGCATGGTCGGCGCTCTATTATGCGATCAATTTCTACCTGACGGTCGAGGAGCAGGCGGACCAGTTGCTGCATCTGGAAAATCAGGCAAGTTCTGCGCAGCTTGCGATGCTGCGCTATCAGCTCAACCCGCATTTCCTGTTCAATACGTTGAACAGTATCTCTACGCTTGTCCTGCTGAAGGAAACCGACCGCGCGAACGCCATGCTGTCCCGCCTGTCGTCCTTCCTGCGATATACGCTGATCAATGAGCCTACGGCGCAGGTGACGCTTGAGCAGGAGGTGGAAACGCTCAAGCTCTATCTAGAGATTGAGAAGATGCGTTTCGAGCATCGGCTCCAGTCGGTGTTCGTCATTGATTCCACCGTTTCGCAGGCAAGGCTTCCCTCCCTGCTGCTGCAGCCGCTGGTCGAAAACGCCATCAAATATGCCGTTGCGCCGAAGGAGGAGGGCGCTGAAATCACGGTTACGGCGCAGTCTGCCGGTGAAAACGTCCGGATCGTCGTGTCCGATACGGGTCCGGGATTGAACGAAGCCAATGTCAGGCCGAACCTGTCAACAGGCGTGGGCCTGGCGAACATCAAGGACCGGTTGTTCCAGGCATATGGGGAACGACATTCCTTCGATGCGCGTTCCACGCCTGGAGGCGGTTTTTCTGTAACCATAGAAATGCCGCTGATAATGGAAGAACCAACGAAAGTGGCCGCATGACAATCAGAACGATCCTCGTGGATGATGAGAGCCTTGCCATCCAGGGGTTGAAACTGCGCCTTGAGGCGCATGAGGATGTCGAGATCATCGACACCTGTATGAACGGCCGCGAAGCCATCCGATCGATCAAGACCCACAAGCCAGACCTTGTCTTCCTAGACATCCAGATGCCCGGTTTTGACGGCTTTTCCGTCGTGCAGGGAATGATGGAAATCGAGCCGCCGCTGTTCATCTTCGTGACCGCCTATAGCGACCACGCCATCCGCGCGTTCGAGGCGCAGGCCGTAGATTATCTGATGAAGCCTGTGGAGCAGGACCGGTTGGCCGATGCGCTTGACCGTGTGCGCCAGCGGCTGGGCCAGAAGCGGCAGGTACAGGAAGCAGAGCGTCTGCGCGAGGTGCTGGCCGAAGTCGCGCCGCAGGCGATGAGTGACTTCGTGACGGAGGAGGACACGCCGGCCTCCAGTCGCTTCGAGAAGCTCATCAACATCAAGGATCGCGGCCAGATATTCCGCGTCGACGTGGATTCCATCGAGCGGATCGATGCGGCGGGCGACTATATGTGCATCTACACCGCCGACAATTCGCTGATCCTGCGGGAAACGATGAAGGATCTGGAAAAGCGGCTCGACCCGCGCAATTTCCAGCGTGTTCATCGCTCGACCATCGTCAACCTGTCGCAGGTGCGGCAGGTGAAGCCGCACACCAATGGCGAATGTTTCCTGGTGCTGGAATCCGGCGCGCAGGTGAAGGTCAGCCGGTCCTACCGGGATGTCGTGGCGCGGTTCGTCCACTGATACCGGAATTGGCGCTTAAGCTGCTTTTTGACAGCAAGCATCGGGATGCGCGCGTTGTCTGCTTGCGCCATATCCCTTCCTAGATCGTGATTTAGGCGGGCTTAGTCCGTCTCAATCGCTGGAAGGAGATATATGATGGCTTATGTGCGCAAGAAAATGGCTTCACCAGTGGGTGAGCTTACGCTCGTAGCGAGCGAGCAAGGACTGGCTGCGATCCTTTGGCAGGACGATAATCCAGATCGGGTGCGGCTCGGCGCGGTTAGAGACGAGGATGATCACGCGATCCTTCAGGAGACGGAGCGTCAGTTGGGCGCCTATTTCTCTGGCGATCGCAAGGCGTTCACCGTTCCACTCGATTTTCGAGGAACGGACTTTCAGAAGATGGTCTGGAAAGCGTTGCTCACCATTCCTTTCGGCCAGACCCGCAGTTATGGTGAGATCGCCCATCAGATTGGCAAGCCTTCCGCTTCCCGTGCCGTTGGGGCTGCGAACGGCAAAAATCCGATTTCCATCATTGCGCCGTGCCATCGGGTGATCGGATCGACGGGACGGCTCACGGGCTTCGCGGGCGGGCTTGTCGCGAAGCAGGCCTTGCTGGATTTGGAGGCAAGGGCTCTCTGACATGAATTTGGATCGGATTGCCTGACCAAATAGTAGAGGAAGCGTTCGTAACGGTTCCAGTTGCCATTGTACTCGACATTGAGGTCGGACAGGTTCAGTCTTCGAACGAGGTCGTTCGTCCCTGGATGAGAGAGCCGATATCCTGGAGAGTACAGCGCCTTTAACGACCCCAGCCGGTCGAGGAATGCCCAAGCTTTGGCGAAGCGTGGCGGTAGCCGCGATATTGCCGATACTCTTGACGATATTGGGCCTGTCCCTGACGGCCGCCTATCAGCGGAACCTGCGCAATCTCAATGACGCATCCCAGTCGCTTCGGCGCGTAAATGCAGCGCAAGCCTTGCTGGCGGACATCAAGGATGCCGAGCGAAGCCAGCGTGGTTATGCGCTGACCGGCGACCCCGTTTTCCTGACGCCTTTCAATCGGATTGAGGCAGGGATGACGCGGGAACTGTCCACGCTCGATCGCCTCGCTTCAGCAAGCGATGACGAGACACAAACAACTTTGCGGAAACTGGATCAGTTGACGCAGGCGAAGTTCGCCGAGATGCGGGCGGTTATAAACGTTCGTGATCGCGACGGGCTTGCGGCGGCCGGCAAGATGGTGGCCGCAGGGAACGGACGGTCCCTGATGGAGGGCATCGAAACGGAAGTCGGCAAGCTGGCCCGCCGGCAAGACGATCAGGTCGCGCGCAATCAGGAGCAGGCCAAAGGTCGGTCCCATATGGCCAATATCCTCTATTGGAGCATGGTGACGGTCGTTTCGATCATCGGCTTTTCCCTCGCCTATATCGTCTGGAGTAATCGGCGAGGCCGATATATTGCGACCCGCGCCGCGACGGAGGCGCACAACCGGCAAATCGCGCTGTTCGAAAGCGATTTCAACGCGGTGATCCTGATCAATCCCAGTGGGGGGATCGAGGTCATGAACGGCGCGGCCGAAAAGCTGTTCGGCTACCCCAAGACCGCGCTGGTGCGCCGCGACATTGCCATGATCGCGAACATTGCCCCTGGCGAGGGGCCGTTCCTGGATCGATTGGGCCTAACTCCGCAGGGGCTTGCGGAACCGCAACGTACGCAGGTGAAGGCGCGGCGCGCGGATGGGGAAAGGGTGCCCGTGGACGTTACCCTTGGTCTGATGCCGCAGGAGGATGGGATGCACATCGTCGCATCTTTCCGCGACGTGTCGGAGCGCGAGAAGGTCGAGCAACTCAAGGATCAGTTCCTGTCGACCGTCAGTCATGAGTTGAGGACACCCCTTACCTCCATCGTCGGGTCCCTTGGCCTGCTGCGCGGTGGCGCGACGCACGACCTGCCCGCAACGGCGCAGCGCTTGATCGTGATAGCGGAGAATAATGCGAACCGCCTGATCCGCATCGTCAACGACCTGCTTGATGTCGAAAAGATGCAGTCGGGCGAAATGCGTTTCGATTTCCAGCCGATGGATTTGCGGACCGCGGCGCAGCAGGCTCTGGAGGGCGCGCGGCCTCTGGCCGATACCCACGCGGTGACGCTCAGCATGATTGCCGGGGAAAATCCGGCCATGGTTCGTGGCGATATGGATCGGATGGTTCAGGTCACGACCAACCTGCTGTCCAATGCAATCAAATTCTCACCTTCGGGCGCTGCCGTCACGCTCACATTGGAGGTGCGGAAGGATGAGGTTCGCGTTGCGATCCGCGACCAGGGGCCGGGCATAGACAAGGAACTGCGCGAACGGCTGTTTGGCCGCTTCGCCCAGGCGCGGCGAAACTCTGACAAGGCGGTATCGGGTACGGGAATAGGCCTCTCCATATCGCGCGAAATCGTCCATAATCATGGCGGCAGGATCTGGTTCGAGGATGGCGATGGCGGTGGTAGCGTCTTTGCCTTTGCCGTGCCACTCTGGAATGCCGTGACGGGCCAGGAGGAGATGCAGGGCGCCCCGCGGCTCCTGATCTATGCGGAAGAGGCGGAAGCGCTGGCGATAGGCGAGGGTTTCTCGGCGCAGGCCATTAGGATCGACGTGGTGCGATCGCGCGAAGAGGCTTTGCTGGCGATCGGGGACAGGTCCTATCTGGCAGTGATCTTCGATTTCCAGCCTCATGAGGGCGATGCGATGGCCATGATCCAGGCTATTCGCGCGCATCCGGCTGGGCGAACTGTTCCCGTGATTGTGATCGCCTCCTCGGACCCGGCGGTTGAGGCAGCCGAGATGGCTGCGCTCGATATAATCGACTGGATTCCCAAGCCGGTTCGCGAGGCGCGCCTGAACGATGCGGTAAACGCCGCTATAGCGCGCGGTACGACGCCGATGCCGATGGTTCTGCACATCGACGACGACAGCGATACGTTGGAAATCACCGCCAAGGCGCTGGGTGATCTGGCCCGGATCGCCCGGGCCACCGATCTGCAATCTGCGCGGGCGTTCCTGGCGGAGAATGCAGTCGATATCGCTATCGTGGACATTGACCTGCCGGATGGGTCTGGACTTGAAATCCTTCCCGATCTGTCGCCCGCCCATGCGCCTGCTACACCGGTCATCATCTATTCCGCCCATGATTTCCGGCATAGCGACGTCGCGAATGTCGAGGCGGTTCTTATCAAATCGAAGAGGTCATTACCCAATCTTGTCGAAACGGTGATGGCTATCATTGAGCGTCAGGGGCGCGGGGGCTTTGATGGCTGAGAAGTTGAAGATTCTCTATGTCGATGATGAGCCGGACATCCGGACGATTGTCGAGATAGCGTTCGCGCTCGACCCCGCCATCGAGGTCCGCCTTGCAAGTTCTGGGCAGGATGTATTGGAAATGCTGCAGCAGGGTGCATGGATTCCGGACCTTGCGTTGATCGACATGCTGATGCCCGGCATGACCGGGACCGACGTGATGGCGGCCCTGCGGGAACGGGGATGGACGGCCAATATCCCGATCGTGTTCGTGACCGCCAGCGCGTGGCAGAAAGATATCGATCGGTTTGTCGAGGCCGGCGCTCTGGGCATCATAGCCAAGCCGTTCGATCCGCTGACCCTGGCCGAAACCGTGCGTAGCTTCGCGGAGCAGGCGAAAAGGGAGTGATCGTGGCGGGCAGATAATGCCAAGCTGTATCATTGCCGTACTGTTGGGCATAATCCGCCCCGCGCACCCCGTTGACAGGGCAGAGGCAGCCGATCAGGCTTCCGGGCAAACGCCTGATCCGTTCCGGGGGGAAGCTGATGATTGCGCCAAACCGTTTTTGGCTTTTCGTACTGCGCGCCTATGCGGCCGTGCTCTTATTGATCGGGATTACGCTCTTGTGTGGCGGCGTTTATCTGCTGACGTTGGGCGGATCGGCCTATTATCTGCTGTGCGGCGCTGCCGTTCTGGCGAGCGGCGCGTTGCTGTGGATGCGCCGCCGGGCGGGGGCGACGCTGTTTGGCTTGATGCTGCTGGCAACGCTGGTGTGGGCGGTGTGGGAAGCGGGGTTCGACGGTTGGGCGCTGTTGCCGCGCATCGTCGCGCCGCTGGTGCTGGGGTGCGTGTTGCTGTTGCCCTGGATCCGCCGGATATTGCAGGCGGGCGGCGTGGTTCGGCCGTTGCTGTCGGGTATTGCGGGCCTTGTTATAGCGATCGGGGCGGGGACGGCGCTGCACGCCTTCGCGCCGCCACCCTCTCCTGCGGACCCTGCCTTTGAGCGCGGCATGGCCGCTGCGCCGGAGCCGGGCAAGGCAGAGATCGCCCGCCAGCCGGGCGATGGCGAATGGGTGCATTTCGGCAATAACGCCGGCGGCATGCGGTTCAGCCCGCTGGGGCAGATCACGCCGGAGACGGCAGCCAAACTGCAGCCGGCATGGTCGTACAAGGTTGGCGATAGCGGCACGCATCTGGAAGCGACGCCGCTGAAGATCGGGCAAAGCCTGTATCTATGCTCGACGGTCAACGACGTGATCGCGCTCGACGCGGAAACCGGCAAGCAGCTCTGGCGTTTCGACGCGCATGTCGACCCGACCAAGATGCCGCAGCGCGTGTGCCGGGGCGTCGCCTATTACCGGGCGCCGGGCCTGACAGGGGCCTGTGCCGAGCGGATTATCACCAACACCATCGACGCGCGACTGATCGCGCTGGACGCGCATGACGGAAAGCTTTGCCGCGATTTCGGCACGAACGGGCAGACATCGCTGCTGACCGGCATGGGTGAGGTGACGCCGGGTTATTATTACACGACATCCGCGCCGACGATGATCAAAGGCAAGGTCGTGCTGGGCGGCTGGGTTGCCGACAACCAATATTGGGGTGAGCCGTCCGGCGTGGTGCGGGCGTTCGATGCGGTGACCGGCAAGTTCGCCTGGGCTTGGGACATGGGGCGGCCGGACCGGCAGACGGAGCCGGGAGCGGGCGAGACTTATACAAAGTCCACCCCCAATGCCTGGGCGCCGATGAGCGCGGATGAGGCGCTCGGGCTGGTCTATGTGCCGACGGGCAATTCCCCGCCCGATTATTTTGGCGGGCATCGGCGCGCGTTCGATGATCGCTATTCCAGCTCCGTGGTGGCGATCGACGCGGCTACCGGCAAGCCGCGCTGGGCGTTCCAGACCGTGCATCATGATCTGTGGGACTATGATGTGGGATCACAGCCGACGCTGGTGGACCTGCCTACGCCGGGCGGTGTCCGCCATGCCCTGATCCAGCCGACCAAGCGCGGCGAGATTTTCGTGCTGGACCGCGCGACCGGCAAGCCGATCAAGGCTGTTGAGGAGCGCAAGGTTCCGCAGGCGGGGCTGGTGCCTGACGACCGCCTCTCGCCCACGCAGCCCTTCTCCACCGGCATGCCGTCGCTGCGCGGCGCCAATTTGGTCGAGCAGGACATGTGGGGAATCACGCCGATCGACCAGATGCTCTGCCGGATATGGTTCCGCAAGGCGCGTTATGAGGGGCCGATGACGCCGCCGGGCCTCTCCCTGGCGCTGGAATATCCGGGCAATATGGGCGGTATCGACTGGGGCAGCCTGTCGGTCGATCCCGAGCGGCATATCGCCGTCGTCAATTCCAACTATATGCCGGTCTACACGAAGCTGATCAAAAGGGATCAGGCAGACAGGATCGGCCTTAAGCCCTTCACCGCGAAGAATGCTGGTCAGATCGAGATCAGCGAAAAGGCGCCGCAGGGCAATACGCCCTATGGCGTGCTGACCAGCATGTTCATGTCGCCGCTGGGCGTTCCTTGCACCAAGCCGCCCTATGGCCGGGTCAGCGCGATCGATCTGGTGTCGGGCAAGCTGATCTGGAGCAAACCGTTCGGCAATGCCGAGGAGATCGGCCCGTTGCGGGTGCGCTCGCACCTGCCCGTGACGCTGGGCACGTTCAGCCAGGGGGGATCGTCGGTGAGCCGGGGCGGCGTCGCCTTCATCGCGGCGGCGCAGGACCGCTATCTGCGCGCCTATGAGACGGCGACCGGCAAGGAAGTGTGGAAAGCCAAGTTGCCCGGCGGCGGCAGCGCCATCCCGATGACCTACCTGTCGGCGGCGAGTGGGCGGCAATTCCTGGTGATGGTGTCGGGCGGCGACGACCATTTGCACACGACGAAGGGCGATTATGTTGTCGCCTATGCGCTACCGAAGCGGTGAGGCGGGAGGCATAGCCTCCGATTGGGGCCACCGATCATCGTCATTCGCTTCCCTCTTTTCCCGCGTAACTCGACATTTTATTGCGTCGGCATGATCCTATTGCAAAAGGCGTAGGGGCTGGCTGACGATGGGAAAGAACGATCTGCATTGTATGGCGGGACCGGGCTGTAGGACAGCGGAAGGTTGGTGAAGGATCATGAGTTGTCATGCCAGCGAAGGCTGGCATCTCAGGAGATGATGCGCCGTTGGGCCTGAGATCCCAGCCTTCGCTGGGATGACGGGTTACGCATACCGTCAGGCGATGTCGGCCGTGTCCACCAGGTGCAGAGCCGGACTTTCGGCATCGTTGGCGGCCTTGGCGGGGGCGGCCATTACTGCGACCCAGCGCGCGTTGGATGGTGAAAGAGGGGCCTGTCGGGCTTTCCGGTTACGCGGCATGAGGGTAGCCATGGCGCGGTCGACGAATGCAAGAACCTGCTTTTTGCGCTTGAGCGTCGGATGCTCGATCAGCGTCCATGACCCCATTGCAAACAGACCCGTGATCGCGATCACCAGCGGGGTCAGTTCCCACCAGGCAAGCGCGCCTCCCGATACCTGGTACAGGGTGAACGCGATCGGGAAATGGAACAGATAGACGCCGTAGGAAAGGGCGCCGAACGGCACCTTCGGCAGTTTGAGCGTGCCGAAATAGACGGTGGCGTAAGCCAGCGGGATCACACCCAGGAAATTCATGTGGGGGATAGCGAACAGCATGTAGGTTGCTGCACAAGACGCAAGGAACACATATTTGTTGTAGGGGATGCGGCCCCTGAACTGGTAGATGGTCATGCCGGCGAGGAAACCCAGCACCAGCACGCGGCCTGAGACCACCGATTGCAGCGTCGGCCAGCCGTTGCGGTACGAGAGTGCGGCGCCAGCCACCGCGCCGAATATCAGCAACGAAAGGAGCAGCTTCCGGCGCTGGACAAGGCCAAGCAACGCCAGGGTAACAATCAGCACATAACATTCGAGCTCATAGGGAATCGTCCAAAGCTGGACATTGAGTTGCTGTCCGCCGAACACGCCGGGAAGCGTGTAATGGATATAGCCTATGATGTTCAGGAAATAGGCGTGAAATTCCGGTGAGCGCAGATAGTCGCTGGTCGAAAGGGTCGTAAAGACGAGGCCCAAGCCCAGGGCCGTCAGGACGATCTCCACCGCAAGCGCCGGCACCAGCCGGACGACGCGCAGGGCGACGAATTGGGGCATGCTGTTACGAAACAGGCTGCCGACGACGAGATAGCCGGAGAGGATGAAGAAGGCGGGCAGGATCGACCGTTCGACCGGCCCGGTCCATGACGACCACAACCATTGCCAGCCGGCGACGTCGGATATCCAAAGGCAGTGCACGAACAGAACCGCCAGTGACAGACCTATACGCAGATAATCAAAACCCGTCGTATGCCCTTTCCGGGCGGCCATGACCTGATCCAGGCTTTGCGCCTCGAAAACCCCCAGTTTCATCGACACCCCCGCAAGTGCAAAATCCACGACCTTTTCGAGTCGAATAATCTGCTTTTCGCGGCGTCGTGAAAAGTGACGAATTGTTAATCCAGAGTGGGATTCTGTACCGAAAATGCACAGAATCCCGCCATTTTGGACTGACTGTCGAGAATGCGGATCATTAACTATGACGGGCTGGCGTTAGGCCCGGTGCAACTGCGAAGATGGTATGCGCGCTGCGCGCTATTCAGGTGTGCGACACAGCACGGATAGCGCTGCGCGCGAGATGGTCAGCGCAAGGGAAGGCGAACCCGCGAGAGCGATCGCCAGCAGCCCAGCCTGCACTAAGAAGGATAGGGTCTCAGACGCCCATGTCGCGTTCGGCCGAGACGTCATAGATCTTGACGGCGATCTCGATCTTCTCGACCCAGCCGCCCATCAGTTCGGCCACTTCCGGTGTCGCCAGATGCACGTCCAGCGAGGTCTGATCTCGCCAGCGCTCATAGACGAGCACGCTGCCTTCATTCGCCTCATCCAGCGCGAAATTATAGGCAAGGCAGCCATCTTCCGCGCGTGTGCGCTCCCGGCCCGCCCGAAGATCGGCGGCGAGGGATTCCACGAGCGAGGGGTCAGTGCGAATATGGCCTGCGATGATCAGCATGGGATGCTCCTGACAGAAAAAGGGAAGGTGGTCTTATCGGGTAGGGGATTCTGCCGGGGCGGTATGGCCGTTAATCCCGTCGCCTGTGATGCGGATCATCAACCTCTCCTTCGGCTATGGCCGCGCGCCTATATTTGATGTTCATTGAAAGAAGGACCGGCGGCGGTGCGAGGCGGGCATATCCCCCACCTGTCCGCACCGGCACTCGGAAAAGAAATAGGTATGCTTCTGTCAGGTTGGTGCGGGCGGCATGCACCGCCCGCAAATGAGATCAGCAACGCCGTTTGCTGTCGATTTCCCGGCCCAAGAGCGCGCCTGCGCCTGCGCCGATGATGGTGCCGGGGGCACGGTCACCATAGCGATCGACGCTGCGGCCCAAAAGGGCACCCGCTACGCCGCCAAGGACGAGGCCGGTCGTGCCGCTAGTCTTGCATCCCCGACCACGATAGGAACGCCGGTCGTCATAGCCGCCCCGATAGGCGCTTGGGCGATAGCCGCGATCATATCCGCGTTCATGATATCCGCCGCGGTCGTTCCATCCCCGGTGGCGGCCGTCGCCATGGGCCTGCGCTGCCAGAGGCATCAGGGTTGCGGCAGCCGCACCGGCCGCCATCGCCAACTTCCAGAATTTCGTCGTCATCTCCAGTCTCCTCACTGTCGGTAAGGACACATTGCTGAACGCAGATGGCACGTCGCTGAACCGCCTGTGCAGCCATTGTTCAGCCAAGAGGAAAAGGAGGGGAAGAGCTTTGTTGCGTTCCGGGAACATTTGCAGCGTTTGTCGATTTTTGTCCTTTGGCGGGTGTTGGGTGGCGGACGAAAGATAATCTGTCGACAATCCCGCCGTTGGAGCGCAATCGGGCGTCTTCAATCCAATGCAGGGTTTATGGTGACGGCTCGTTCCATTTTACGACAGGAAACACGCGATAATCACGACCGTGTGGATGCGCTTTTTTCCGACCTTCGACTGAGTGATCGGGCCGACTATGGACGGTTTCTGCTGGCGCAGGCGAACGCTTTCCTTCCTTGCGAGGCGGCGCTTGACGAAGCCGGAGCCGGGGAGGTTTTGCCGGACTGGGCGGCGCGCAAGCGCTCGGATGCTCTGCGGTCGGACCTTGCGGCGCTTGGCCTCGGCACGCCGGAGCATGAGGCCGGTCCCCGTTTTACAAGTCCCGCCGCCGTGCTTGGCGGCATCTATGTCCTTGAAGGATCGCGGTTGGGCGGGGCGATGCTCGCACGCTCCGTCCCCTCCGATTTTCCGAAGCATTTCCTTACCAGCGGGTCTGCGGGAGCCTGGCGGACCTTGATCCAGTTACTTGACGACCGGTTGCGAACCGAAGAGGAAATCGGCGATGCCGTCGCCGCCGCCCGAAATGTCTTCGGTGTCTTCGAGCGGAGTGGTCACGCGAAAATCAAGGCAGATTGAGTTTGGCAGATATAGAAGCAACGGTCGATCTTACCAACTGCGACCGTGAACCCATTCACATCTTGGGCGGCATCCAGCCCATCGGTTTCCTGTTTGCGCTGACGGCCGACTGGATCGTCGCCCGGGTCTCGGCGAACGTCGCAGATTTCATCGGGCGGACGCCAGAAGAATTGATCGGCCAGCCCCTGGCCGAAATATTGCCGCAGAGCGCCGTGCATGATCTGCGCAATCGCACGGCAATGCTGCGCGGACCGGATGCGGTCGAGCGGCTTTTCGATTGTACGCTGGTGCCAGGCGCGCCGGGTTTCGATATCGCGATCCATTTTTCCGGCGGGCAGGTCGTGCTGGAGGCGGAGCCGGCCTCGGGCGAGCATGGCGACGCCACCGGCATGGTGCGGTCGATGATCACGCGCCTCGATCAGTGCGGGGATTTCGCCACCTTCTTCAAGGAGGGCGCGCGTCAGGTGCGGGCGTTGGTCGGCTTCGACCGGGTGATGGTGTATCGCTTCGCTGCGGATGGATCGGGCGAGGTCGTGGCCGAAGCATGCAAGGCGGGCATCGGCAAGTTTATGGGCCTGCACTATCCCGCGAGCGACATTCCTGCGCAGGCGCGCGAACTGTACCGGCGCAACCTGCTGCGTATGATTACCGATGTGAATGCAGAGCCGGTGCCGGTCGTGCCGCAATATGACGCGGCGGGCCAGCCGCTGGACCTGTCGCTGTCGGTGCTGCGGTCGGTGTCGCCGATCCACATCGAATATCTCAAGAATATGGGCGTCGGCGCGTCCATGTCGATCTCTATCATCGTTGAGGGGCGACTGTGGGGCCTGTTCGCCTGCCACCATTATGCGGCGCGATGCCCGACCTTCGAGCGGCGATCGGTCAGCGAATTGTTTGCGCAGATGTTCTCGATGCGGCTGGAGAGCCGTGAGCGCGAGGAAACCGTCAATTTCGAGCGGCGCGCGCGCGATATTTCCGACCAGCTGCTGGGTGCGGTTGCGTCCGACGAGACGCTGCTCAAGGATCCCGACTGGCTCGGCGATATATTGACCAACGCCATCAGCGCCGATGGCGTGGGCGTGTGGATCGCCGGCAACTTCGCCTTTTCCGGCACCACACCGTCGATCGATGATTTCCGCAAAATCGTCCGCGCGCTGAACAGTACGGCCGCGGGCAAGGTCTTCGCGACTGATCATATCGCGTCGCTGGTGCCCGGCGCGGAGAGCTTTGCGTCTGCGGTCGCCGGGATGCTGGCCATCCCGATTTCCCGATCGCCGCGCGACTATGTCGTGCTGTTCCGATCGGAACTGGTGCGGTCGGTCCGCTGGGCGGGAGACCCGCACAAGCCGATAGCCTATGGGCCCAATGGGCCGCGCCTGACGCCGCGAGAGAGTTTTGCGGAATGGAAGCAACTTGTCGAAGGTCATTCCAAGCCCTTCACGGATTCGGAGTTGCGTGTCGCCGAAACGCTGCGCGCCACGCTGATCGAGGTGGTTCTGCGCCTGGCCGATGAGGCGTCCGCCGAGCGGCAACAGGCAAGCGCGCGGCAGGAATTGCTGATCGCCGAACTTAATCACCGCGTGCGTAACATTCTGGGCGTGATCCGGGGTCTCATCCGGCAATCGCAACCATCCGAAGCGGTGGTGAAGGACTTCGTGAAGCTGGTCGACGGGCGTATTCATGCCCTGGCGCGGGCGCACAACCAGATCACCGACGATCATTGGGGACCCGCACCGATGCAGGCCCTGATCGATGCCGAGGCGGCGGCGTTTGTCGACGAGCGCGAACGCGTGATTTCCGAGGGCGTACCCATCCTGCTCAACCCGCAGGCTTATTCGACCATGGCCCTGGTGGTGCATGAACTGGTCACCAATTCGACCAAATATGGCAGCCTTTCAGTGCCAAACGGGCAGGTGACGATCAGCTGGCAGCGCAATGAAGCCAACGACCTGATTCTGCGATGGTGCGAGAGCGGCGGCCCGCCAGTGAAGGCCCCGACCCGCAAGGGCTTCGGCACGACGATCATAGATCGGTCCGTACCCTATGATCTCGGCGGATCGGCGAGCATTGAATACAAGCCCAGCGGCGTCGAAGCGGAGTTTCGCATTCCCGCTCGCCATGTGTCGGAACCACGCACCTTTGCGGGGCCAGCAATAAAGTATCCACGCGCCTCGATGGGCCATCCGCAGACGCCGCCGGGCAAGATGCTCGCCGGACGGGACCTGTTGCTTGTGGAGGACAGCCTGATCATCGCACTCGATGCGGAGGATATTGTCAGTCGGCTGGGAGCGGATACCGTATCGACGGCGGCAACGGTCGAAGCAGCGCTGGATTCGATCGATGCGCATCAGCCCTCGGTCGCTATGCTTGACATCAACCTGGGGGACAGGACCAGCTTCGCCATTGCCGATCGCCTGATGGACCTGGGCGTGCCTTTCCTGTTTGCAACGGGTTATGGCGAACAGGCCCAGTTGCCGATGGAGCATCGCGGCAGACCGGTGGTGCAGAAACCTTACACGCTGGAAAATGTGGCGCGGGCGATGGACGACTTGCTCTTCTCTGCCGGAGAGTCGGCCGAGTAGGCAAGCTTTGGCAGGGTTCGGGTAAGCCGGGCTTGCCGTCCTCGGGCGTCATGTGGCAAGATCATAGGCCGTGTCATGGGCGTCACGAGCGCCAGTTACAGCGTAGACGAGCGCCGAGGTGACCACGCCAGGCCAGCCGATATTGCTCATCACTCAAGTCGAACCGGGGAACCTCCACCGGATGGAAACGGCCTTTATGCATTGTGCCTTCTTCACCTGTAGCGCTCTTGCATGCTGAACGGCGACCATGTCGCGATCATTGGCGGCGGATTCAGCGGTTCGTTGCTGGCGATCAATCTGCTGCGGCATGAAGGGCCGCACGCCACCCTGATCGAACGGCGGGCGCGGCAGGTGGCGCGGGGCGTTGCCTATGGCACCGCGCGGCGGGAGCATCTGCTCAATGTCCGCGCGACCAACATGAGCGCGCTGCCGGACGATCCGGACCATTTCATCCGCTGGCTGGATGCGCAGGGAGTGCAGGGCCAACGCGGGTTTGTGGGGCGGTCGGTTTACGGAACCTATCTTGCGGATTTGCTGACGGAGGCGATGAGCGCCGCGCCGGACCGGCTGCGGATGGTGCATGCCGAAGCCGTGGGCGTTCGTGAGGAAGGGGCGGGCATCCGCATCGCCTTGCGAGATGGCGGTTCGATCGTTGCAGATGCCGGGGTGCTGGCGCAGGGCAATCTGCCGCCGCATGAATTGCCGCAATTCGCAGGCCTGGGGGAGCCGGTGTTCATGGCCGACCCATGGGCGACCGACGTAACACGCGACCTGAACGAGGACGACATAATCGTCCTGATCGGCACCGGGCTGACGGCGGTCGATGTGGCGCTCACACTTGACGCCAGCGGTTTCACCGGTCGGATCGTTGCGCTGTCCCGCCGGGGTCTTTCGCCGCGTGCGCACGCCGCCGGCGGGCCTCCGCCGCACTCGCTCGACAAACCGCAATATTCGGGATCGGCGCTCGTCGCGCATGTGCGTCGGCGGGCCGAGACATTGGGCTGGCGGCTGGCCGTGGACGAGCTGCGGCCTCACACCCAGAATATCTGGCGCAGCGCGAGCGAGGACCAGCAACGCCGTTTCCTTCGGCATTTGCGCCCCTATTGGGATGTGCATCGCCACCGGCTCGCCCCCGACATCGCCGAGCGTGTAGCGGCGATGCAGGCCGAAGGGCGGCTGACTTTTGCCGCCGGGAAGATCGAACGAGTGCTTTCGGTGGAACGCGCCTGTTGCGTTGACTGGCGGCCAAGAGGCGCGTCGGTTGCGAACCGATTGACGGTGTCACGAATCATCAACTGCACCGGACCGCAGGGCGATTTGCTGCGCACCGAAGAGCCGTTGCTTAAAAACATGGTCGATCAGGGGCTGATCCGCCCCGACAGGCTGAACCTGGGCATAGACGTGGATCAGGCCGGCCGTGTTATCGGGCGCGACGGCGGCGTGAATGATGGCCTCTATGCGGTCGGGCCGATGACGCGCGGCGCATTTTGGGAAATTGTCGCCGTGCCCGACCTGCGGCATCAGAGCTGGGATCTGGCGCGCTGGCTGTCAGCCGCGCATTGGGTGGGCGGCGAGGGGCTTTAAGTCGCCTTTGTTGCGCAGGTCTGCATAATCTTCATCGAAGCGCGAGTGTCGATCCGGACGGGATGTTTCCGCAATGAAGCTGGTGCGATGCGGCTGCTTCGATCAGGCGGTATGCAGCCCTCGGCTCAAGACCGATGCCAGTATCTTCACTGTCCTGACCGCTGTCCCGCAGCGCTCTCATCCACATGCCCTTTGGTACGATGATTTCCACGTCACTGGCATTGACCCGGGCGTTGAATATCATGGGCCGTCCGCCCATGCCCCACCCCTTTGGTCGTGCTATCCTGATCATCGATTAGCGCCTCAAAACAAGAAGGACGATCACGCAACGCCGCTCTTGGCGTCATGCAGACAACAGGGCGTAACAAATTCTCGCGATCGATCTAATTGTGATTGCTCTATGTCTTTCGGAAATGGCTCATATGTTGAGCGATACTCATAACAGCCGAGGGACATAGCGGCCCGCATCGCGGGCGGGTCTCGAGCGGTTCAAGTTATTCTAATGGGTCTGCCAGCAAAGCTTGACAGACAATTCTCGACCAAATGAATAGATAAATCCTCCTGAGGTCAGGAAAGGGCTTGCTATGGCTTGGTTGAAACGCGGTGGGGATCGTCTGAAGAGGACGTTGGCCGGCTTGAAGAAAGAGCTTCTGCGCGACCCCGACGTTATCCTGTTCGAGTATCGGCCGGAGTCCGAGGCCACGACGTCTCGCGAAGTGGCTGGCGCGCGTTGATGTTTTCCCGACGTGTTTTCTTGGGTTCGGCCGCGGCTGGTGTGCTGGTCCTGGCCGGCTGTGGTTCGAAAAAGAAGGCCATACCCCGCCTGCGCGCTTCCGTAACGGGTAAGGGCGAGGGCGACACCCGCCTGCTGTTGAAGTCCGCGCACCTCGCGCCGGAGGGCTTCGAGGTCCAATATAGCGAGTTTGCTTCCGGACATCTGGTCGTTGAGGCGTTGAACGGCGGATCGCTCGACTATGGCGGGATGAGCGAGATACCGCCGATTTTCGCGGCCGCGTCCACGATCCAGAGCTTCAAGCAGATCGCAGTGCTGCATGGCGACGTGAATAACCAGGTCGTGCTGGTGCCGAAGGGTTCGCCGGCTCGGTCCATCGCCGATCTCAAGGGCAAGCGCGTGGGCTATGTCCGCGCGACGACGGCGCAATATTTCCTTATCCGGATGCTGGAAGAGGTCGGTTTGACCTGGGACGATATCGTCCCGGTCGCCATGGGCGTTTCGGACGGCGCGGCTGCTTTCTCCCAGGGCGCACTCGATGCATGGGCGATCTACGGCTTTCCCATACAACGGGCCATCGCGACCGAGGGCGCGCGCATCCTGCGCACGGCGAACGGCATATTGTCAGGCAATTATCTGGTTGCCGCCCATGTCGATGCTCTCGCCGATCCGGCGAGGGTGAAGATCATCGGCGAGTATCTTACGCTCCTGAAGAAGGGGTTTGCCTGGGCCGTCGAAAATCGCGATCAGTGGGCCGGGATCATTGCGACCGACATTGGCGTGCCCAAGGAATATGTCGTCGATCAGTTCCGTCGCAGCACCGCGCCCTATTCGCTTCAGCCGGTGACGAAAGAGACGATCGCGTCGCAGCAAGAGGTCGCCAACGTGTTTCAAAAGGCCGGCCTTCTGCCCAAGCCGGTCGATGTGCGCCCCCTGTGGGACAACCGTTTCAACGATATAATCCTCAAGGAGGTCTGACAGCATGGCAACGCAATTCGCCGAGGCTTCCGTGACCGGAGGGGTTTCCATTTCTCATAACGATCAACTCGATCATATCAGCCGCCTGCTGGGCGAAACGGCGGAGCATTATGACCGAACCGCCGAATTCCCGCGCGCCAATTTCGATCTGCTCGCGCGCGAAGGGCTGATTGGCCTGACTGTCGCGCCGGAATATGGTGGCGGAGGCGCGTCCCTGTCGCAGGCACTGCGCGTGCTCGGCGCGGTCGCGAAGGGCGAACCCTCCACCGCGCTGATCCTTTTCATGACCTATGCCTATCATGCGGCGCCGGCGAAGACCCGAAACTGGCCCAAAGGCATTTACGAGCGCATTGCGCGAGACGCCGTGGCAGGCAAGGGTCTGATCGGCGGGCTTCGTGTCGAGCCGGAGTTGGGAACGCCGGTTCGCGGTGGCTTGCCTGCCACGATTGCCCGTCGGACGGCCGACGGCTGGCTGATCGAGGGCACGAAAATCTATTCCACCGGGTCCACCGGCCTCGACTGGTTCGCCGTATGGGCGAAAACGGACGAGGATAGCCCGCGCGTCGGCAATTTCCTGGTGCGTGCTGACAGTCCGAATATCCGGATCGAGCCGGAGTGGGATCATCTGGGCATGCGGGCGACCGTCAGCCATGCCGTGCATTTTGCCGATACGCCGGTGCCGTTCGACCATGCCGTCGATGTCCGCAAGCTGGAGGAGTGGTCGGTCGCTGGCGATCCATCCCAGGCGACCTGGAACGCCTTGGCGATCTCGACAATCTATAATGGGGTGGCCCGCGCGGCGCGCGACTGGCTGCGCTTCTACCTTAACGATCGTGTCCCGACGAATCTGGGTTCTTCCCTCGCGACGCTGCCGCGCGTGCAGGAGAAGTTCGGAGAGATTGAGGCGCTGCTGCAGGTGAACCGCACCCTTATCGATACGGCGGCGGCGCGCAGCGATGCGGGTACGCCACCGGGCGGCGTCGAGGTCAATAATATCAAATATATCGTGACGGCGAACGCCATTCGGGCCGTGGAAATCGGCCTGGAGTTGACCGGTAATCCCGGAATCAGCAGGAAAAATCCGCTAGAGCGGCATTATCGGGATGTGCTGTGCAGCCGCATTCATTCGCCACAGACGGACACGATCCTGGTTGCGGCCGGTCGTGCGGGCCTGGGGAATTAGCCTCTATGTCGCTTGTCATTGCCAGCCAGATGGAACCCGATTTCAACCGCAGCCTTGAAGAGCATCCATCTCGACCAAGGCTGATTTCGGTTTCGGAAGAAGAGCCCTGGGCCGCAGCGAGTGAAGCGGACGTTCTGCTTATTCGTCCTTCCCTGGCCTGGCGGCAGTCGCCGCAAGGACGCCCCGGGGCTTGGCCCGGTCGGCTCAAATGGGTTTACAGCGCCTCGGCGGGGATAGATTTCTACCCGCCCTGGCTGCTCGAAGCGCCGCTGGTGACGTGCGGGCGAGGCGTGGCGTCGGAAGAGATTGCCGACTATGTCATCGCGGCCATCTATGCCCATGCGAAGAATCTTGAGGCGGTAACCGCCCGGTCGCGTGAGCAATGGGTGCAAAAGCCGCTTGGTCGGGTGTCCGGCACGACCGTCGGCATCCTGGGTCTCGGCGCGATCGGTAACGCCGTCGGTCGCCGAGCCATCGCCCTCGGCGCACAGGTCGTGGGTGTCAGGCGTTCTTCAACAGTGAGCCATATTCCGGGCATATCGCTGGTGTCGGACATCCGCGAACTGATGGCCGAGTCCGATCATATTGTCGTTGCCCTGCCTGCGACACCGCAGACGCGCCTGCTGATCGATGACGCTTTGCTGTCGCATGCAAAGCCGGACGCGCATCTCATCAATGTGGCGCGCGGTTCGGTGCTCGATCAGGAGGCGCTGATCCGTGCCCTGGACAGTGGGCGGCTTGGCTTTGCGACGCTGGATGTCACGGAGCCGGAACCTCTGCCGGAAGGTCACCCCTTATATACTCATCCCAAGGTCCGCCTGACGCCCCATATCTCCAGCAATTATACGCTGGTGCGTCATCGCCTGCTGGACAAGGTGACGGACGACCTGTCCCGCTTCACGCGAGGAGAAGACCCCAGCGACATCGTTGATCCGGTGCGCGGCTACTAAGAGTCGGTCACAAGGCCAGGACGGTTTCGCGCGCCAGTTCCGCGAGCCGCGACCCGGCATCGTCCAACTGATCGCTGGTGCGCAGGATCGCGGCGACATTCGGCAGCGTCGGCAGGCGCTCATGATCCAAAGTAGAATCGTCGCCAAGGAAAAGGCGGGTGCGGCAGGTGATGCCCAGCCCGGCCGAGACGGCGGCTTTCAGCGTCGCGAGATTCGGCGTCTCGACTGCGATACGCCAGCTGAGACCTGCATCCTCAAGGCCGCGTATCGCCGCCTCGCGGAAACGGCACGGCTCTTCAAGCACCGCCAGCGATATGACGGGGCGATCAACCAGCGTCGACTCCCCATACCAACTCATTGGCGCGACGCTCACGGCGCTTGCATCATTGGGCGCTGCAAATCCCAGGAGAATGTCCAGTTCGCGTCGGTCGAGCAGCGCCTGCAATTCAGCCGTGCCGGCAACGCGCGCATAGATCTGTGCATCGGGATGCAGTTCGGCAAAGCGGGACAAGAGGCCGCTCAGCAAAGTATCGGCGAAGTCCTGCACCATGCCGATGCGCGCCGGGCCGACGAAACGGCCGGCGCTGACCGCAGCCACGGCCTCATCATGCAGCACCAGAACGCGGCGCGCATAATCGAGGAGAACGGTACCCGCGCGTGTCAGAGCAAGTCGACGGCCCTCACGAAGGAACAGGGTCTGCTGGACAAGCTCTTCCAGCCGCTTGATCTGAAGACTGAGCGCGGATTGCGTCACGAACACCTGTTCGGACGCATTCAGCATGGAGCCCGTCTCGACGATCGCGACGAAGCTGCGCAGGAGATTCGTAGGAAGATTAACCGGCATGTGCGCCCCTTGACCATAGACATGCCGATCCGCTGTCGGAAACAACGGATGGCCTATGGCGCATTCTTATATATCAATCAAAATAGTAGAGATTGCAAAGGGCAAGGAAAAGCTATCCGGACATGGCTTGGACGACAAAAAACCTTGAAACTCTTGATAAACCGGGCTTCGCGAGCGACGAAGCGTTGCTTATGAGAATCCCAAATATGTGCGCGGGGGAAAACTCAATTGAAGCAGTAGAGAAAGCATGTTGAGCTTATTGCCGACACCAAAAGGCAATCGGCATGACGGCATTATCCATTTCCGCACAGAAGGCGGGCCAAACGGCGCGTAAGCCATTTTCGCTGTCTGCCTTCGGTGGCAGATGGCTGTCTCCGGTCCTGCTACTGCTCCTTTGGGAGCTGGGATCGCGGGTTGGGGTTATCCCGGAACGCACCCTTGCTGCGCCTTCCGCAGTCATGGGCGCCCTTTTCGAGATGATCATCTCGGGCGAACTTCCGTCAAATCTTCTTGTGTCCTTCGGGCGTGTGGCGGTCGGCCTGTTCATCGGTGTCGGGCTCGGCACGATCCTTGGCCTGGTGTCGGGCCTGTCGCGCTCCGGCGAACTGATCGTCGACCCCCTCATGCAGATCAAGCGCACCATCCCGGCGCTCGCCCTGACGCCTCTCTTCATCGTCTGGTTCGGGATTGGTGAGACGCCGAAGATAGCCCTGATCGCATTCGGCACTATCTTCCCGGTATATCTCAATCTGTTCAGCGGCATTCGCAGCGTCGATCCGCGTTTGCTGGAAGCTGCGCGCAGCTTTGGCCTTAGCCGGGCAGAGCAAATCTGGCATGTCGTCCTGCCGGCCGCGTTCCCGGCTTTGCTCGTTGGCCTGCGCTACGCGCTGTCCGTATCGATCCTGGTGCTTGTCGTCGCGGAGCAGATCAACGCCTCGGCGGGCCTTGGTTACCTCATCAACAATGCCCGCGATTTCATGCGGACCGACATCATCGTCGTTTGCCTGATGGTTTACGCCATCCTTGGCCTCCTCGCCGACTGGGGAGTGCGCGCCATTGAACGTCGCGCCCTGGTCTGGCGCCCTAGCATAGTGGAGCAATGATCATGGATGCACGCCTTGGCTTCTCGGTCGTCAAGACCTTTACCTCCGAACCCGATGAAGCGCCCGTTGTGCGGCTGCGCAATTTTTCGCGGCGCTTTGGCCCGAACGTTATCATTGACGGTCTGGACCTGGATATCGCGCCGGGCGAATTCGTCGCGCTGCTGGGCCGTTCCGGTTCCGGCAAGACGACCCTGCTGCGCACATTGGCCGGGCTGGATGAGGTGAGCGGTCAGGATGTGACGGTTCCCGGATCGCGTGCTGTGGTGTTTCAGGACGCGCGGCTGCTCCCCTGGAAGCTGGTATGGAAGAATGTCGGGCTGGGCCTGAAGGGCGACGCCCTGCGTGAACGAAGCGAGAAGGCGCTTCATGAAGTCGGCCTCGGCCATCGCCTCGATGCATGGCCGCTGACGCTTTCGGGCGGCGAAGCGCAGCGCGTGGCGCTCGCGCGGGCGCTGGTGCGCGAGCCGGAGCTGCTGCTGCTTGATGAGCCTTTCGCGGCCCTCGACGCGCTTACGCGATACCGCATGCACGATCTGGTGCTTGCCCTCTGGCGCGTCCATCGCCCGGCGGTCCTGATGGTCACGCATGATGTCGAGGAAGCTATTGCGCTTGCCGACCGGATATTGGTGCTCGATGGCGGGCGCATCGTCGCCGAGGAGCGGATCGGTGTGGAGCGCGGTCAGCGGGGCGGCTTGTCCGCGCGCCTGCGCGAGAAGCTGCTCTCCCATCTTGGCGGCGATCATGGCGAGGACGTCGTGTCCCTGGTGCAGGCCGCCGAATGAACGCGATTACCGCTATCGACCGGCCTGTCGACACATCAAGGCTGCGCGGGTTCATCACAGCATTTGCCGACCTCTTGTCGGGCACCCGCGACGAGCGCTCGATCCTGGAATCGGGCAGCGCGTTGCTCGCCCGGCTGATCGCCAAGGACGACTGGCTGCCCGAGGCGTTTGCCCGCCCAAATCCGGAGCGTTACCAGCAATATCTCCTCCATTGCGACAGTCGCGAGCGGTTCAGCATCGTCAGCTTCGTCTGGGCGCCCGGCCAGTCCACGCCGATCCATGATCATCGCGTGTGGGGGCTGGTCGGCATTTTGCGCGGCAAGGAGAAGGTCGAGCGTTTCACGCGCGGCGCAGGCGGCGCGCTTGTCGCGGCGGAGACCGATTATCTTCACGAGGGCGCTGTCGAGGCGCTGAGCCCGCGCACTGGCGACATCCACCGCGTATCCAACGGCCGCGCTGACGCGCCGTCGGTCAGCATTCACGTCTATGGGGCCAATATCGGCGCGGTCGAACGTGCGACCTTTGCCGAGGACGGCACGCCAAAACCCTTCATCTCCGGATACGCGAACAGCGTCATCCCCAATCTTTGGGACAGATCCAAATGATCACGGATACCCTCGACCGCACGCATACGACGACACCTGCCGCGATCCGCACGGCCCTGCTTGCCGGCGACGAGATCGCGATCATCGATGTGCGCGAAGAGCATGAATTCGCGCAGGGACATCCGCTCTTCGCCGCGCAGATTCCGCTGCGCCGGATCGACGATGAAGCGCGCTGGCGCATTCCCCGGATTGCGACACCGATCGTCGTGTACGATAATGGCGAAGGGCTTGCGGAGCGCGCGGCCGTGCGGCTTCTGGCTTTGGGCTTCACGGACGTCAGCGAACTGGAGGGCGGCCTTGCCGGATGGCGCGATGCCGGCTTCGAACTGTTCGAGGATGTGAACAGCTATTCTAAGGCCTTTGGCGAACTGGTCGAGCATCGCAACCACACGCCTTCGCTCCCCGCCGAAGAGGTGCAGGCGCTGATCCGCGAGAAAGCCGACATCGCTATATTGGATGCGCGGCGCACCGACGAATATAATACGATGAGCATCCCCACCGGGACTAGCGTTCCGGGGGCCGAACTGGTGCTCCGCGCCAGAGCGATCGCGCCCGATCCGGACACCACGATCATCGTCAATTGCGCCGGGCGCACGCGATCGATCATCGGCACGCAGTCGCTGGTCAATGCGGGCATCCCGAACAAGGTCTACGCGCTGCGCAACGGCACGATCGGTTGGACGCTGGCGGGTCAGGACCTGGAAACCGGCCAGACCCGCATCGCGCCGGAAGTCGACAATGCCGGGGTCGAGGAGGCGCGCGGCAATGCGCGCGCCGTATCCTATCGCGCCGGCGTGAAGCGCATCGGCTTTGCGGAACTGGAGCATCTGAAGGCCGATACGGGCCGCACCCTGTATCTCTACGACGTGCGCCAGCCAAAGGCTTATGAAGCTGGGCACATTCCGGGCTTCCGGAATGCGCAGGGCGGGCAGCTGGTGCAGGAGACCGACCATTATGCCCCGGTGCGCGGCGCACGGATCGTCGTTGCCGATGATCTTGGCCCGCGCGCGGACATGACGGCATCCTGGCTGGCCCAGCTTGGCTGGGATGTGTCGATACTGGATGCCGACTGGACGCAGGTGACGCTTGCAACCGGCTCCGATGGCGCGCCGTCTCCGCGCGGTCCCGAGGGGCGGTACAAGCGGCCCTATGAAGGCACGGACAACAAGGCTGCGGCGATGCAGGCCTATCTCGATTGGGAATATGGGCTGGTCGATCAGCTCGCCCGCGACGGCACCCACGGCTTCTACGTCATCTGATCAGTAATTCTTAAAGAGGAGACGCATCATGAGCGTCAAGTTCATCGGCTATATCGGCTTCAACAATGGTTCGGAAACCCAGTCGGCAGTTCGCAGCCGGGTACTTGATAAGGAGTATGTCGACGCGGCCGCAAAGGCGCAGGAGCAGGGTGGCTTTGATCGTGTGCTGATCCCGTTCGGATCAAACACTCCCGAAAGCCAGATCGTCGCGGCGCATGCCGCAGCCCTCACCAGCAAGCTCGGCTTTCTGGTAGCGCATCGTCCCGGTTTCACCCAGCCGACGGTGGCTGCGCGCCAGCTCGCAACGCTTGATCAACTGTCCGGCGGCCGCGTCGCCGTGCATATCATTACCGGCGGCGCCGACGAGGAAATGGCGCGGGACGGTGATACGAAAAGCGTCAAGGCTGAGCGCTATGCGCGCACCGACGAATATCTGACCGTGCTTCGTCAGGAATGGACCGAGGCGCAGCCCTTCGATCATCAGGGCCGCTTCTATGACGTGAAGCAAGGCTTCAGCGCCATCAAGCCGGACAATCTGCCAGTCTTCTTCGGCGGATCGTCCGAAGAAGCGATCGAGGTCGCGGGCCGTCACGCCGACGTCTATGCCCTGTGGGGCGAAACGCTGGAGCAGGTCGGGGAGACCGTTCGCCAGGTCCGCCGGTCGGCGGCGCGCTTTGGCCGTGATCCCGGCTTCTCGCTGTCCTTGCGTCCGGTGATTGCCGATACCGAGGAAGCGGCCTGGAAGAAGGCGGACGAGATTGAGGAGCAGGTGCGGGAGAATCGTCTTGCCGCAGGGCTTCCCGTCACGGGTCATCGCCCGGCCAATGTCGGATCGCTGCGTCTGCTCGACACCGCGCAGGGCAATCGTCGCGATACGCGCCTGTGGACCGGCGTCGCTGCGCTGACTGGCGCAGCGGGCAACAGCACCGGTCTGGTTGGCACGCCCGAGCAGGTGGCCGACGCGATGCTGGAATATTATGATATCGGCATCGATCATTTCCTGATCCGCGGCTTCGATCCGCTGGGCGACAGCATCCTGTACGGACGCGAATTGCTGCCGGTCGTGCGCAGCAAGGTCGCCGCGCGTGATGAAGCCCAACTGGCGCTGGCTGGCTAATGACGCGACGGACGGTACTGAAGATTGTTGTCGGGGCAGTATGCGTCACGGGCATCGGGATATTCGCTTCGGGGCTCTTTCGCGGGCCTGAAAATGTCCTGCGGGTCGCCAATCAGAAGGGGCAGGTCAAATCGATGATGCTGGCCTCGGGCGCGCTCAAGGGCGCGCCCTATACGGTCGAATGGTCGGAGTTCCCGGCGGCGCAGCCCCTGCTTGAGGCGGTGGGCGGTGGCGCAGCGGACCTCGGTCTCGCTGCTGACGCGCCTTTCATCTTCGCCTATCAGAGCGGCAGTCCGGTCAAGGCGATCGGGGTCCAGGCTCCGGCGCATCAGGCCGCCGACGCATTGGCAGTGCTGGTGAAGCAGGGATCGCCGATCCGCGGCGTGCAGGACCTTGTTGGCAAGTCCGTCGCCACGACGCGCGGTTCGATCGGTCATCATCTGCTGCTTCAGGCGCTCGAGCGCGCGCATATTCCAGCAAGTGCGGTCCGTGTGACCTTCCTTCCGCCCGGCGATGCGAAAGCTGCGTTCGATAGCGGGGCGATCGATGCCTGGTCGACTTGGACGCCCTATACCAATGTCGCGATCAAGGAAGGCGCGCTCGCTGTGGTCGACGCCAAGGATTACGGGCTTCCGCTCTATATCGACATCGCCAATGCGGATACGATTGCGCCGAAGAAGGCCATTTTGAAGGACTTCCTTGCCCGTGAGGCAAAGGCTGTCGCCTGGGCGCGCGCGCATCCGGATGAATTTTCACAGGTTCTGGCGAAGGAGACCGGCCTGCCGCTGGACATCGCCCGCGCCAGTTTCGATCGCAACAATCGCATTTCTCAGCCCATCGACGGCAAGGTCATTGCGCATGAGCAGGAAATCACGGCGCGCTTTCAGAAGGCGGGCCTGATCGATCCCAAGCGTTCCGTTACTGAGGCATTCGACAGGCAATTTTCCGAATAGCAGATAGATAATGTTTCGATAAGAAAATAAAAATTAGAGTTTTTATTTTCTCATCAGAAATATGCCTAAATCATTATTCCAATACATATGTAAAACTTAGGAGAGCCTTCAATTATATTGGGGGAATATTCATGAAATATCATCGCATTGCAGGGATATCGACTTTTGCACTGGCGATCGCCTGGGCAGGGTCATCCTATGCCCAAACGGGTCCGATTGATGACGCGGGCGATACTGGCGCCATCATTGTCACGGGCGTACGCGGCACGCCGCGCACCGTGCTGGAGAGCCCGGCCCCTATCGACGTCGTCGGTTCCGACAAGTTGCAGGGGACCGGCGCTGCCGAATTCGGCGAAGCGCTGACCAAATTGCTGCCCTCGCTAAATTTCGGCGCGACCAATGCCGGGGTCTTTTCGGTCGGTCGGCCTGTCACCAATCGCGGCCTTGGCCCCGCTTACACATTGGTGTTGGTCAACGGAAAGCGCCGCCACAATGGCGCTTTCCTCAACAACAGCCCCACTGACACGTCGGGTGTCAATCCTGTTGATCTGGACCTGATTCCGACCAGCGCGATCGACCGGATCGAGGTCCTCAAGGATTCCGCGGCCGCCCAATATGGCACCGACGCCGTGGCCGGCGTCATCAATATCCAGTTGAGCCAGAAAGAGGGGATTTCCGGCGACGCGACATACGGCACCCTCTACAGCGCCAATGGCAAGCCGGATAGCTGGAAGGCCAATCTGCGCTACGGCACGCGGATCGGCGACGGCGGTTTCCTGACTGTCAGCGGTGATATCCGCAAGCGCGGCGGCGCATGGTGGAACCTGCCCGCGACCGACACCAACCTGTACGGATTGCCCGCAGGCGTTACCGTGGATCAGGTCGTGACGCGCAGCGGACTGTCCCGCGCCCAGGTGCTGGCAAACGTCGCCGACGCCAATGCCCGCAATGCGGCGTGGAACAAGGACGGCGCGCATAATGGCGACCCGCAGATCAAGGCGTTCAACCTCACCTATAATGCGGAACTGCCAGTGACGGATAACGCCACCCTCTATTCGTTCGGCACCTATGGCGAACGCAAGGCGGTGATCGGCAACAACTTCCGCCGGCCCAACAGCACCGCCAACTTCACCGCGCTTTTTCCTGATGGCTATTACCCCCTCAACAATATCGACGAGAATGACTTCCAGTTCGTCGGCGGCCTAAAAGGCACCCTTATCGGCTGGGATTACGACGTGAGTTCGTCGTTTGGCCGCAACTACAGCCACCAATATTCTGACTTGTCGATCCGGCCATCGCTTGGCCCCACTAGCCCGACGCAATGGCCGAACCTGGCCAGTTTCGAGTTCCGGGAATGGACGCATAATGTCGACCTGACACGCCAGTTCGACATCGGCCTTGCTCGTCCGGTTCAGGTGTCGATCGGCGCGGAATATCGGCTCGACCGTTTTCGCACCTTTGCCGGCGACCCGCTCGCCTATCAGCCGGCCAGCTATGTGTTCCGGCCCGGCGACCAGCAATATGACTGGAACGTCGGTCGCATCGCTTCCCCGGTGGTGCAGGGCGCTATCGTTCTGTCGCCCGCCGACGAGGCGGACATCAGCCGACGGGTCTATGCCGGCTATGTCGACCTCGGCCTGTATCCGCTTGACCAGTGGTATGTCGGCGTAGCGGCCCGCGCCGAACATTATAGCGACGGATCGGGCAGCCCGGTCAGCCTGAAGCTCAACAGCCGCTTTGAGGTCAGCCCGGCCATTGCGTTTCGCGGCACGGTAGGCACAGGCTTCCGCGCGCCGTCGCTGACGCAGATCGGCTATGCCCAGACCGATGGACGGACATCGTCCTTCTTCAACGCGGCGACGGGCCTTACGGAGTTGCGGCCGACGGTCGCCAAGCTGGTGACGGCGGATTCCACGGTCGGACAACTGCTCGGTGCGAAGCCGCTGAAGGCGGAGAAGAGCTGGAACGCTGGTCTGGGCGTCGTCGCGACGCCTTTCCAGGGCTTCTCGCTTACACTCGATGGCTATTATATTCGCATCAAGAACCGTGTGGCGCGCACCGGCCGACTGTTCGGACCGGGGATCACGGCGATCCTCACGGCGAATGGTCTGTCAGACATCGAGCAGGCCGAGTATTTCATCAATGCCGTCGATACCACGACCAAGGGGTTCGATCTGGTTGCGGACTACAGCACCAATATCGGCGCGCTCGGCAAGCTAGGGGGTACGCTCGCTTTCAACTACAGCAAGACCCATATCACCGATCTTGTCGATACGCCGTCGCAACTGTTTGCGGCAAACGGGACTTCCCTGCTCGGTGCGGGATCGGTCTTCTTTGGCGGTGATAAGCAAGGTGAACTTGAGGTGTTGCAACCCCATACCAAGCTGGTCGGCACACTGAACTGGAGCAAGGGCATATTGGGCTTTGCCGTCACCACGACCCGCTACGGGAAATATACGCAGCGGACTGCGGCGGGTGACGATCGTCACTTCGGTGCCAAATGGATCACCGACGCGAGCATCAGCGCGAAGGTCACGTCCTTTGCAACCGTGTCCTTCGGCGCGACCAATCTGTTCGACGTGCGGCCCGAAACCAACGGGCCGGGCAATCCACAGACCGGGCAGGGCTATTACGGCCCGTCGCCCTTCAACCCCGCAGGCGGTTATTATTATGGACGGATCGCACTTGATTTCTAACCGTCGAGGCGTGCTCGCAGGGATTGCCGCACTGGCAATCCCTGCGTTCGGCCTTGCCGCCTGCGGCGCAAAGAAGGGCGGGCGGACGAAGCTCGTCCTTGGCGATCAGGTCCATCTCCTGCAATCCAAGGCGGAAGCTGCGGGCGTCCTGAAGAACCTGCCCTATGACATTGAATGGGCGAATTTCGTCGGCGCAGCGCCATTGCTCGAGGCGCTTAATGCCGGTGCTGTGGATACCGCCCCGGCTGGCGACCTTCCTGTGGTGCTGGCCGCCGCCGCCGGAGCGCCGCTCAAGATTATTGCGGGCATGAAATTCTCTACACGCAATATCGGCATTCTCGCCCGGCAGGGATCGTCGGTCCGGAAGGTTGCCGACCTTGCCGGCCAGCGCGTCATCGTGTCCAGCGCACGCGGCAGCATCTCGCATTATCTGCTGCTTGAGGCGCTGAAAGAGGCCAAGGTCGATCCCAAGAAGGTGGATATCGGCTTCATGCTCCCGAATGACGCCGCTGCGGCTTTCGCTGCCGGACGTATCGACATTTGGGCGACATTCGGCACCTATCAGATCGCTGCGGAACTGGCAGGTGCGCGGTTGGTGCGCGACGGAGAAGGGATCAACAGCCCTTACAGTTTACTTGCGGCGTCGCAGGGAGCGCTGGACGATCCCGACAAGCGTTCAGCGCTGCGCGATATTCTCGCCCGGTTCCAGGCGGCGGCTCGGTGGTCTCTCGCCAACCCGGATACCTATGCGGAAATCTTCGTGCGCCAGACCAAGGTCGATCTACGCGTCGCCAAGATAATGGTGGATCGGCAGAACGCCTTGCTGGTCCCACCGGACAACGCGGTCATTGCGCCGCTCCAGCGCGTCGTCGATCGCTTTTATGCGGATGGCGAATTGCCCAAGCATGTTAATGTCGCCGCTATCGCCGACGCTACCGTGTTTCCCGCATGAGCGGAATATGGCGCTTGATTAGAAATCCTCGTTATTCGGCGTGCTACGGCACCCCTAGACTGTCCCGCAAAGGAGTATCGTGATGGCAACCGTGCTGAAAGATGTAAGGACCGAGCCGCAGGGCTTCAGCGATGCGGAATGGAAAGCGCGTGTCGATCTGGCGGCCTTCTATCGCCTTTCGGCTCTCTATCGCTGGGACGATTTTCTCTACACGCATATCTCCGCCCGGCTTCCCGGCCCGGATCACCATTTCCTGATCAATCCCTTTGGCCTGATGTTCGACGAGATTACCGCGTCGAGTTTGGTCAAGGTCGACCTCGACGGCAATGTCATTGGTGAGAGCGACTATGGCATCAACTATGCCGGCTATGTGATCCACTCGGCGATCCACGGCGCGCGAGACGACGCCCATTATATCGCCCATTTCCATAGCGCCGATGGCATGGCGGTGTCTGCCCATGCCGAAGGGTTGCTGCCGCTCAATCAGCGCGCGCTCGCCCTGATCCCCGGTCTTTCCTATCATGATTATGAAGGCGTGGCGTTGAACCTGGATGAGCGGGAGCGGCTGGTTGCCGATCTTGGCAATACGAAGGTCATGCTGCTGCGCAATCATGGCACTCTGGCGCTTGGCGCATCACCGGGCGAAGCGTTTAGCGGCATCTATCATCTTGAAGCGGCCTGTACGGCGCAAGTGCGCTCTTTGAGCGTGGGTCGGGAGAATGTGCTGATCGCGCCGGAAGCAGCCCAGGAAGAAGTGCGTCGCCAGATGTCCCGTGAGCGCAAGCCGGTCGAGGGCGCAAAGTCTCACTATGACCTCGTCTGGGAAGCGGCGTTGCGCAAGGCGCGGCGGGAATCGCCCGGCTTCGACGCCTGACAGCTTGGGGATTATCGTGACCAAGCGTCAACTCAAGCTCGGCCTTGTGCCTACCGGTGTCGGCGGGCCAGGTGATAGCAATCGTTGGCTCGACACCGATATTCCGGTCGATGCGAGCGTCAATATCGACTGGTACATCGATATCGTGCGTCAGGCGGAAGCGGCCAAGTTCGATCTGGTTTTCATCGTAGATAGCCAATTCATCACGCCGCATTCGCCGCCGCATTATCTCAATCGGCTCGAACCCCTGACGCTGCTGTCCGCGCTTGCGGTGGCGACGAAGAACATTGGCCTCGTTGGCACGCTGACGACATCCTACAACGACCCTTTCAGTCTCGCGCGCCGGTTCGCTTCTCTGGACCTGATTAGCAAGGGCCGGGCGGGATGGAATGTCGTCACCAGCGGAGACGCCGGCACGGCGGGCAACTTCAGCCAGCCTGAGCATTTCGACTATGACACGCGCTATCGGCGCGCCGTCGAGTTTCTCGACGTCACGCGCGGCCTGTGGCGGTCCTATGAGGATGGCGCATTGGTGCGCGACCGCGCAACCGGGCAGTTCCTGGACGCCGGCAAGCTTCATCGGCTCGATCATGAAGGGGAATTCTTCTCGGTCGTCGGCCCGCTCAACATCCAGCGCTCGCCTCAGGGCGAACCGGTCATCTTCCAGGCAGGCGATAGCGATCAGGGCCGTGACCTCGGCGCCAATATCGCGGACGCCATTTTCACGCATGCCGCCAACATTGAGCAGGGACAGGCATTTTATGCCGACCTGAAAGGCCGCGCCGCGCGTCTGGGGCGTGATCCCGAGTCCATCGTTATCCTGCCGGGCTTCTTCGTCTATGTCGGCGATACGGACGAGGACGCCAAGGCGATCGAGCTGAAATACCGGCGGCTGGACCAGAGTTTCGATCAGGCGCTGGCCGAGTTCGGACGCGCCTTTGGCTGGCACGACTTTCGGCAATATGATGTCGATGCGCCGTTTCCGGTTCAGGCGCTCGAACATGCGCGGAACAGTTTCTACACGCAGGCAAAGAAGATTACCGAAGCCGCAGTTGCCGAGGGTCTGTCTCTGCGGGAGGCGGTAGAACGCCAAAGGGCGGGGCGGGGTAGTCCGTTCACCGGATCGGCACAGACCGTCGCGAATGAGATAGAGCGCTGGTTCGAGGGGCGCGCGCTTGATGGGCTGAATGTCCATCTCGGCCACCCGGAACAGTTCAACCGGTTCGTCGCTGAGGTGGTGCCCATCCTGCAGGAACGGGGCCTGTTCCGGCGGGATTATGACGCCAGTACGCTGCGTGGCAACTTGGGGCTGACGATCCCGGATAACCGGAAAAGAGAGACCACCGAGCAGCTTGCGGCGGCATGAGTGCGTGTGCCGCAGGTTCGTGGCGGCCGCGATAAGGAGATTACGATGGCGACAGTAGCGATTGATAGCTTGAAGGGGCAGTATGCGGAGCTTCAGGCAGAACGGGAGCGGACCTGGTCGCCTGCGCAGCTTGCGGCAAATGCCGGTCAGCGGCGAACACTGACGGATCGCTTTGATCCGTCGGCGACGGTTCAGTCGGGCGATATCCTGCCGCCGTTCGATCTTGTGGATGTGGATGGCGATGCCATCAGTCTGGATGACCTGACTGCAGATAGTCGGGCTTTGCTGGTCTTCTTCCGTTTCGCCGGATGTCCTGCCTGCAATCTGGCGCTGCCTTATTATGATCGCACGCTCTATCCGGCTCTGAAAGCCAGGAGCATTCGGCTGGTCGCTGTCAGTCCGCAGACGCCGGACAAGCTGCGCGATATCAAGGATCGCCATAACCTTGCCTTCACGGTGGCGAGCGATCCCGGCAACGGCCTTGCGCGCGCGCTTGGCATCAGCTTCGTTCCGGACGATCGGCCCGAACCGCCGCCTGCGGGATGGATTGGCGACGTCACTGGCACCGGAACATGGGAACTGCCGCAGCCGACCGTACTGCTGATTGGCCCCGGTCGCACCGTGGAGTGGATACAGGTCAGCCCTGACTGGCTGGATCGCCCGGAAAGTGACGAGATACTAGCGCGTATCGGCTAAATTAAGGCCGGCAGTCAGCGACCCTACATACCAAAGACAAAATAAAGGCCCCGACGCCTAAGCGACGGGGCCCTTTACGTTGACAGCGCCTTGTGCGGGGGGTCAGCGTGAGCGACCGTCAACATTGGCATAACGGCCCGTGCGGACATTGGTTCCCTGACCCCGATCGCGTCGGCTTATTGTTTCACCACGCCCTCGATATAGTCGATCCTTATCCGCACCCAGGCGCCGACCTGCGCGCGTCCGCCGACACGCGGTGGAACCACGAGAAACTGCCATGCCGCCAAACGCACGGCCCGCGCGAAGCCTGATCCCAGCGGCGACTCTCCCAGGGCCTGGCAATTCTCGACGTGATAATTCTCGATTGTCTTGCAGGCGACGAGGCCCCAGCCGCTCTGCCGGTTGCCCGGCGGCATATAGGTCGCAAGTTCCGCGTCCGTCGGTTTGCGATACCAGTCGGCGTCGTACAGTTGCTCCCCTCCTGGACCTTCGCCGGGGCCATAGGCCATGGCGCTGTCCTTGCCCGTACCATTCCCGGCGGATTGCCCCTCGCCGGCATGCGAAGGCATTTTGGAGATGTCGGCGGCGGCGAAATCCGCGCTGCTCATCTTGATGAAGGGGAGGTCGGGCGTAGGCTCCTTGGGCTGAACCTGGGGCTTGGTCACTTTTTCCGGCGATTTTGGCGGGGCGCCGCCTTCGGCCTTCTTGGTTTTCTCGCCCGACTCTTTCTGTGTCTTGGCTTCCTTGTGATCCGGGATCATCGTGAAGGTCGTCGGAATCTTGTCGATCTTGGGCAGCGGCAGGGAGGGGGCCAGCGTCAGCAGGACAAGCAGGATCAGGACATGCACCGCCAGTGCGAACAGCATGGCCATGGCCCGACGCCGTAACGGCGCACGATCTGGATCGGGCGAATCCCGGTAGGGGTCGGAAAACATTGGTCCGCTGCCTAAACGGCGCGGCGCTGCACTGCAATGCAATCAACATTAATTCGCGGCAACACGGCCTGAGGCAAAGGGCAGAAGCTACCATAAAGGCCACGCATCCGGCCCAATTGTTGCAGCGAACGGCGCATCCATCCCGATCCCGGCGCAATAAATAAAACAATCGTGCATGTTTTATATAGACTGTGGCCATCGTTGAGATAGGTTGCGCGGGAACGCTCCGGCAAGACAAATGCCGGACCACAATAGGAGAGTGGAATGGGACGAGTGGCTGGCAAGGTGGCATTGGTGACCGGTGGAGGTTCAGGCCTTGGCGCGGCGGACTGCGTGGCGCTGGCCCGCGAAGGCGCGCGTGTCGTCGTGACCGATGTGAAGCTGGAAACGGCGCAGAAGGTCGCCGACCAGATCGGCAACAGCGCCATCGCTCTCGCGCTCGATGTCGCCTCCGAAGAGGCGTGGATCGATGTCATGAAGACGATCGACGAGACGTTCGGGCGGCTGGATGTTTTGGTGAACAATGCTGGCGTGGTGCTGAATGCCGATGTCGAGGATACGACGCTGGAACAGTATCGCTGGGTCAACGCGATCATGAGCGACGGCGTTTTCCTGGGATGCAAGCATGCGATTCCGCTGATGAACAAGAATGACGGCGGCTCCATCATCAACATGTCGTCGACCGGCGCGCTGCTGGGCTACCCCATCTTCTTCGCCTATTCCGCCGCCAAGGGCGCGGTGCGTGCGATGACCAAGTCGGTGGCCGTGATGTGCCAGGAGAAGGGCTACAAGATCCGCTGCAATTCCGTGCATCCCGGCTCCATCGAAACGCCGATGGTGCAATTGGCCGAGGGGCGCCCCGGCAAGCCCAATGTGATCCCGGCAGGCGTGCTGCCGCCTGGAACGGCAGGCGCGCCGGAAGATGTCGCGGCGATGATCCTGTTCCTGGCGTCTGATGAATCACGCTTCGTCACGGGCGCGGAATTTGTCGTAGATAATGGCGTGACGATCCGCCCGTTCTGACAGGGCGGGGGAGGCGGCCTGCATAGACCGCCTCCCCCTTCGGGGTTACCTCTTGTCAGCCAGCCATTGATCGAGATGGACATGGAAATGGCGCAGCCGCGCCTCCTGCTCACCCCATAGGGGGCCACGGAAGCCGCGCGAATGCGCGCCGGCCTGTACGATCGGCAGCAAGTCGCTATCCTGATCCAGCACTTCGCCCATGCCCGGCGGTACGCCCAGGGGCGTGTGGACGACTTCCGGACGGGTCGCGCCGGTCAGGTCCACATCGTCGCCAAGGCCCATCCACAGCGGCGCGCCATAGCCCGGCACGTCGATATGCCGATACATGATCGTGGTTTCATAGGTGAACTGATCGGGATCGTCGCCATGCGGCTTGAACCGGTGAAGGAAAACCGCCTCCGGGTGACAGCCTACCTGCGCATTGGGGAATACGCCGAAAATCGTCGCGTCCGTCAACTGGGCGTCGCTGAACCTGTCATAGTCGATGCCCAGCTTCGCCGCACGATCGCGCTTCGCCATCGCGATCGCCGAACGGCTTTCATAGGCGGTGCCCTGAAACGTCTCGGCGTCCAGACCTGCATCGTCGAGCATCACGGCGATGCCCGGATTGATTCCCTGCTGGTCCGGGAAATGCGAGTTGGGCTGGCCGAACGGCACGAACTGGCGGCTCATGCCATTTTCGAACAGGTCGATATGGGTGCGATCGTCCAGCATGCCCATCGTCTGCGGATGGATGGCATGGAGGTGATAGCTTTCATAGAAAGCGTCGATCCCGCCCTTCCAGTTCGCCGCCCAGTCCGACCGGCGATGCTGCACGACATGCATTTTGTCGATCTCGTATGTTTCCAGCATCGGCAGGATCGTGCCGAGATAGTCTTTCAGGGGCGGGACGTCGTCGGTCATCGAAATGAAGACGAGACCCGCTTCCTCCTCGACCCGCACGGACGACAGATTGATATCGTGGCACAATACTTCCGGCCGGAAGGTTTCCGGGTCGGTAACTGCCAGATTGCTGCCGTCCAGATCGAACTTCCAGCTGTGAAATGGGCAGGAAAAGCTGCCCTGCGATCCGACATCGTCCATCACCAGTCGGCTACCGCGATGCGGGCATACATTATAATGGGCGGCAAGCGCGCCATCATCCTTGCGCACGATGATGAAGGATTCGACGCCGATGTCGAACCGCATCCAGTCACCGGATTCACGCACGTCGCTCGACGGCCCGGCGAGCAGCCAGGTCTGCGTAAACACCTTCTCCCATTCCGCCTCGGCGAAAGCCGGATCGCTATAGCGGGCCGGATCCGGCCGGGCCGATCCATTATCGACATAGGGAGCAGGCGTATCGAAGGGATGCTTGCTGTCCTTATGGACCGCCCAACTGCGTGGATCGTAATTCACGCGTCGTCTCCCTGTGCCATGCGCTTGTCCAGTTCGACATGGAAATGGCGTAGCCTTGCTTCCTGCTCACTCCACAGCGGACCTCGGAAGCCGCGTGAACGGGCGCCGGCCTGCACGATCGGCAGCAGGTCGCTGTCCTGATCCAGAACCTCGCCAAGGCCGGGAGGCTCACCAAGACCGGTATGGACGATGTCGGGGCGGGTCCGGCCCGTCAGGTCAATCTCGTCACCCAAGCCCATCCATGCCGG
This sequence comes from Sphingobium sp., assembly GCA_023266635.1. Classification (GTDB taxonomy): domain Bacteria; phylum Pseudomonadota; class Alphaproteobacteria; order Sphingomonadales; family Sphingomonadaceae; genus Sphingobium. Next base: position 4,528 of record JAHFPU010000222.1, on the reverse strand, counting down.
CGCGCAATAACCAGGCGCGTCGATGTGCCGGTAGAGAATGCAGGTGTCATAGGTGAACTGGTTGGGGTCGGTGGCGTGCGGCACGAAACGGTGCAGGAATACAGCCTCCGGATGGCAACCGATCTGCGCGTTGGGGAACAGGCCATAGACCGTGGAATCGCTCAGCTGCGTGTCGCTGAACTTCTCGTAGCCAAGGCCATATTTCTCGGACCGCTCGCGCTTGGCCTGCTGGACCGCCGCGCGAGTTTCGTGCGCGGTGCCATCATAGCTGGCCGGGTCGATGCCAGCATCCTGCAGCATCATGGCGATGCCCGGATTGACGCTTTCCTGGTCATCATAGCGCCGGCTGGGCTGTGCAAAGGGCACGAACTGGCGGCTGATCCCGCCCGGATACAGGTCGATCTGCGTGCGGTCATCCATCAGGCACTGAGTCTGCGGATGCACGGCGTGAAGATGATAGATTTCCGCGAAGGCGTCGACGCCGCCTTTCCAGTTGGAGCCCCAGTCCGACTGACGATGCTGGACGACGTTCATCTTGTCGATTTCGTACAGCTCGAGATGCTTAAGAACGGGAGCCAGCCATTGCTTGAGCGGCTCGATATGCGGGTCCATGGAAATGAACACGAGGCCAGCGGCCACTTCACAGCGGACGGACGTCATATTGTGGTCGTGGCACAGGACTTCCGGTCGGAACGTCTCCGGATCGGTCACGGCCAGGTTCTCGCCCTCCAGGCTGAATTGCCAGCTGTGGAAGGGGCAGGTGAACTTGCCGACGCTGCCGGTGTCGGCCTGGACGATCTGGCTGCCGCGATGCGGGCAGACATTGTAATGGGCATGGATCTGGCCATCGTCGCCATGGACGATGATGAAGCTCTCCGGCCCGATGTCGAACTTGGCGAAGTCGCCCGGTTCGCGCACGTCGGAAACGGGACAGGCGACCAGCCAGCTGCGGGCGAAGACCTTCTCCCACTCGGCGGCGGCAAATGCTTTGTCGTGATAGCGCGCGCCGGTCGGCCGCGCGGTTCCATTGTCGATGACGGGTGCGCGATCGTTGAACGGATGCGGCGTGCCAATGTGGATATCCCACAGATTGAAGTCGAACTTCATTTCCAGCTCTCCATGATGTTCATCCCGGGTTGGATGATTTCCGTCTTCATGCGGATCGACACCAATAAAAAAACATGCATGATTGTTTTGCAAGCAGATTCGCACGATCCGCCATGGGTTGCGCAAAAAACAGGTCTGCAAGAGAGGATCAGGCAATGAGTCAGCTATTCGGACCGGTATTTCAGATCGCTTATGTCGTCGAAGATGTGGAGTCGGCGATCGATCATATGGTCAAGACGATGGGGGTTGGCCCATTCTTCATGTTCCCCGTGCCGTTACAGACGGAGTGGTTTGAGGTGCGGGGGGAACGAGTCGGTCCCGACTATGATTTCCTGGGCGCCGCGGCCCTGTCCTACAGTGGCGACACGATGATCGAGATCATCCAGCCGGGGCGCGATCCGTCGACCTATCGCGAGTTCCTGGATGCCGGGCGGCGGGGCGTCCATCACCTTGGCACCGTGGCCACGGATTATGATGCGCAAATGGCTGCAGCGCGGGCGGCAGGCATCAGCGTCGCCGCCGAAGGACAACTGCCCATTTCGCGCTTCTCCTACCTTGATACCGATGTGCTGTTTCCCGGCACGATGGTCGAACTGATCGAAGTCTCTCCGGCGATGACTGAGTTGTTCGACGGCATCAAGGCAACGGCGCGTAACTGGGACGGCAAGGACCCGGTGCGGAAAATATAGAGTACTCTGCCTTAAGTGAGAGCCATTCTATTCCGTTCGGGCTGAGCATGTCGAAGCCCTGTCCTTCTTGTCAACGCCAAAAGAAAGACAGCCCTTCGACAAGCTCAGGGCGAACGGGGAGGATGCCCTTTCTACGGTCGCCCCTTGCGCAGATCATCGGCCCGCGTGCGCAGATACTGCCGGATATTCTCCCGATCCTCAGTGCTAAGCTCTTCGAAGCGCGGCATTCCGTTAGGCACGAGCGCTCCGTCATGCACGATCGCGGAGATCGCATCCGCCGACAGGATCGCACCCGACGTACGCAGGTCGGGTGCCGTGCCGCCTGCGATCGCGCCGCCGCCATGGCATACGGCGCAACGCACGTTGAAGATGTTTTCGCCAGCCTTGGCCGCCGTGGTGTTCGCCTTGAAGTCAGGATCGTCTACAGCCTGGGGCTTGTAGGGTACCTTCGCCGGTAGCGTCGCCTTGCCGTCGAGGACGAAGGTCAGCACGCGGCGGGTCTGGGTGCGATAATCGATGCCGAACTTGGCGAGGAGGGGCCCGAACAGGCCTGCGCTGGTCCCCATGCCGGCGATGACGGTCACATATTGCTTGCCGTCGACGGAGTAGGTGATGGGTGGTGCGACGACCGGCGCCTTCGCATCGAAATTCCACGCGACGCCGCCATTTTTCGCGTCATAGGCGGTGAAGGAGGAGTCGGGATGCCCCTGGAACACCAGTCCGCCGCCGGTCGCCATCAGGCCGCCGTTAAAATGGCCCGGCGTAGGCAGACGCCACGCCTCCTTTTGCGTCACCGGGTCCCACGCCACGAGATAGCTTAAGATATTCGCGCCCTTGGAGGGCTGCACCACGACATTGACGCCATAATCGAGCGCCATGCCGGGCGTGCGCTTCCAGTTCTCCTTCGTGATACCCTTATCGTCATAGGTGACTTCCAGGTCGATGGCCGGGATGTAGACGAGCCCGCTCTTCGGGCTGAACGCCATCGGCGTCCAGCTATGCGCGCCCGCCGGGCTTGGCTTGAAGGTCACCGGCCCATCTTCATAGCGGACATTGGGTTCCTCAACCGGACGTCCGCTCTTGATATCTATGCTCTTGGCCCAGGTCGTGGTGACGAAGGGCTTGGCGGAGATCAGCTTTCCGGTGGTGCGGTCGATGACATAGAAGAAGCCGTTCTTGGGTGCCGTCATCAGGACCTTGCGCGGCTTCCCGTCGATCGACAGGTCAGCCAATTGCATATCCATCGCCGCATTATAGTCCCAGCTTTCGCCGGGATTGATCTGGTAATGCCATTTATATTCGCCGGTCTTGGCGTTCACGGCGACGATCGAACAGAGGAAGAGATTGTCGCCCTTGCCCTCGCTCCGGATTTTGCGGTTCCAGGGCGATCCGTTGCCGGTGCCGAGGTATATCGTGTCGCTTTCCTTGTCATAGGTGATGGCGTTCCACACCGTGCCGCCGCCGCCATATTTCCACCATTCGCCCGACCAGGTCTTTGCGGCCATCTCCATGGCCTTGTTCTCGAAGCCGTCCTTTGGATTGCCCGGAACGGTGTAGAAGCGCCATATCTGCTTACCGGTTTCCGCGTCATAAGCGGTCGCGTAGCCCCGGATGGCCGCCTCGTCCGCGCCGCCATTGCCGATGATGACCATGCCGTCGAAGGCGCGGGGCGGTCCGCTGATGAAGCGCAGATCGTCCTTGCCCATGGTCATGGTCGACCACACGACCTTGCCCGTCTTCGCATCGATCGCGATCAGACGGCCGTCCTGCGTGCCGATATAGACCTTGCCGTTCCAGTAGGCGATGCCGCGGCTGCCCCAACCCTGGCGCAATTTGTGGCCGGCCGCCTCTGGCGCCTTGGGATCGAAGGTCCAAAGCAACTTGCCGGTGCGCACGTCGACGGCATGGGCGATGCTGTAGCCGGATGCGAAATATAATATGCCATCGACCTCGATTGGGCCCGTCGCTGGATTGCCCGCAGGCAAATCCAGCGACCACGCCAGACCCAGCCGCTTGACCGTGTTGGTATTGACCTGATCCAGAGGACTATAATGCTGTTCCCCATAGGTGCGGCCGAATGCCGGCCAGTCCCGCCCGTCGCTGCCGTCGGTCAGTTGCGCCTGCCATCCGGACGGCCCGGCATCTTTTGCCTCTGTCCCGTTTTCAGGGGCAGCAGGACCGGACGTGCAGGCCGACAAGGGCAGGGCAAGCAGAGAGACGGCCGCGAGCGTGGCGCGGCGGGACGGGGAAAGCATCAAATCAATATCCAGTATCGCAGCAGGGTCAGTGGGCGGCGTTGATGTAACGATCGAGTTCGGCATGGAAATGGCCGATGCGCTGTTCCTGCTCGGACAGGATCGATCCGCGGAAGCCCAGGCTTTCGATACCGCGCTGGACTTCGGCGAACAGGCCGCTGTCCTGATCGAACACCTCGCCAAGGCCGCCTTCGCGCCAGTCGATATGCTGGACCTGCGCCGGTTCCTTGCCACTAATGTCCCATCCTTCCGGCAGGCCCATATAGGCAGGCGGCAGGATTTCGGGATTTTCCTGCGGATGCATCATGACGATCACGTCGAACACGAACTTGCGCGGGTCCGTCGCATGGGGACGGAAATAGAGCATGCTCACGCCCTCCGGATGGATGCCCATCTGGATGTTGGGGAAGATGTCGTAGTTCCAGTCGTCGGTCAGTTGGTTGTCGAGGAAGCCGGAATAATCGATGCCCAGCCGAT
>JAHFPU010000003.1 GCA_023266635.1 Sphingobium sp. | reverse complement strand
ACCGCACCCGTTGACAGCAGCACGCCCAGGAAATTGAAGAAACCCGACCAAACCACCGCGACATTGGCAGGCATCGCATTGGTGTAGATCACCGTCGCCACCGCATTGGCGGTATCGTGGAAGCCGTTCACGAACTCGAAGCCGAGCGCGATCAGCAGGGCGATGAACAGCAGGATGAAGGGCAGGTAGGTCGTCGCGCGAATGCCGACGGCGCTTGCATCGACATAGACGCTGTAGGCGACATACAGGATAGCGGCGAGGATCGCCGCGATGAACCCATATTTCCCGGCGCTTCCGAGTCCTTTGTCGAGATCTGGCCGGCCAACTGGCGGATTTGCGGCAATCGTGGCGTTCATGGACTCGGGACCCCCAAATAGTTCGGGGGACCTGCTACGCCCGGTCCATGACAACTATGTTGCTAGTTGGAAGGGGATAGTCCGCAACGGCGGATTACCAGAACAACGTCGCCCCAATGACGGCGGCCATGCCGGACAGATAGGCGAGGGTTTCGGCGACCAGCCTGCGCAGCGGATAGCGGGTCTCGCCCACGCCGAAATCCGGATCGCTCTCGATCCACGCAATCGCGCGGTCGTTATATTCGCGCCAGCTTTCGCCGACATGCGGCTCAAGCCCATCGACAGTGACCACCGGGCTGTCCCGCAGGTCGATAAGATCTGGAAATGTCATGATGGTCATTATGGCACCCCCTCTTTTCTGTCAGATTTCACGAATGTAGCGTGTGTTTGTGAAGAAGTCCCAAAAGAAATGCGTTTCTGCTTGCATTTTTTATCGACTCGGTTGCTGATCCAAATCAACCTGCGCGCCATTGTGCTTTTGGCGGATAGTCTGCATCCTGCCCGCCATGCGAACGACCTTCGATCAGGCCTCCGTGCGGCTCTATTTCCTGGATGACGCCGGCGAGGGCGGTTCCGCCTCTACCTTGTTCTACGGCCCCCTTAGCGAAGCGCTGCAGATCGGGGCGCAGCAGCCGGAAGATGTGCAAGCCGGACTGTATCTGGCCACGGAAAACGATGTCGTGGCCTTTCTCGATCTCGACGACTGATAAGCCGCGCGATTGCTGCCCGCGGAATATGCTTTCCCATGAAGATGGCCTTGCCCTAAGGATTCGAAGATGAAGGCCCCGACACTGTTCTCGCTGAATAAAGACAAGCATTTCGGCCAGATCGTCATCGCTTTCGTCAGCCTCGGGTTTCTTGCCATTTTTGCCGCCGGTCTGGCCTCCGCCCTGGCGGTGCAGCGCAACCGCGAGCACACCATCTGGCTCGTGCACACCTATGAGGTCGAGCGCGGCATCAGCAGGGTGGATGCCGCCGTGCAGGGAATGCGTTTTGCGCGCCGGGGGTATCTGCTTGATCGCCGCCATGGATTGCGCGTGGAATATGCGCAGGCGCGCGGCGATCTCGCCAAGGCGATCGGGCAGGTCGATGCGCTGACCAGAGACAATCAGCGTCAGCAGGCGCTTATCCCGCAGCTCAAATGGCTCTCCGGCCAACTCGATACCCGGCTGCTTTTCACGATGGCGCAGGCAGACGCTGGACACATTACCGGCGTCGGCCAACGGTCGGGCGACGCCGGCTCGGCCAACTTCGGTCAGCGGATCAGGCAGGTGACGGCCCGCATGTTTGCCGAAGAGCAAAGGCTCCTTGGAGAGCGCCTTGTTGCCCAGCAGACGAGCATCCACCTGTTCTTCTGGGCGCTCGCCATTGGCGGCGTTCTCCTTGTTCTCGTCGCGATCGGGTCAGTCGCGACGATCCGGCGCTATACCTTTAACCTCATGCAGTCGCGTGATGAGCTGCGCCTGCTGAATGAGGATCTGGAGGGGGCCGTGCGTGTCCGCACCATCGACCTCCAGCGCGCGAATGACGAAATCCAGCGCTTCGCCTATATCGTGTCCCATGACCTGCGCTCGCCGCTGGTCAATGTGATGGGCTTCACGTCCGAACTTGACGCCGCCGCCACGCCGCTCCGCACATTGATCGACCGGGCGGAGGTGGAAGCGCCCGGCCTCGTCACGGAGGAAGCCCGCGTCGCCGCGCGGGAGGACCTGCCCGAAGCGATCGGCTTCATCCGCACCTCGACGCAAAAGATGGACCGCCTGATCAACGCCATCCTGCGCCTGTCGCGCGAAGGCCGCCGTACGATCACGCCGGAGGCGCTGGACATGGCCGCGATGTTCCAGGGCGTCGCCGACACGCTGCGCCACCGTACGGATGAGGTGGGCGCGATCGTGACCATCGCCGAAGACCTGCCCCATCTGGTCAGTGACCGCGTGGCCGTTGAGCAGATCGCGTCGAACCTGGTCGAGAATGCCGTCAAATATCTGCAGCCCGGCCGGCCGGGTCTGGTGGAAGTCACGGGCAGGCGGCAGGGCGTGCGCGTCTTATACCAGATCAAGGACAATGGCCGCGGAATTGATCCAAAGGATCATGAGCGCGTGTTCGACCTGTTTCGGCGGTCCGGCGTTCAGGATCAGCCGGGTGAAGGGATCGGGCTGGCGCATGTCCGCGCATTGGCTTATCGCCTCGGCGGAACGATCACTCTGTCCTCCCGATTGGGCGAGGGCGCAGTGTTTGAGGTGAATTTGCCGGCCATATTCGCCGGCACGGGGGAGAAAGACGCATGAACGGTCAACAGCCGGTTAATATCGTGATGATCGAGGATGATGAGGGTCATGCTCGTCTGATCGAAAAGAACATCCGCCGCGCGGGCATATCGAATGCGATCCGGCATTTCGTGGACGGCACATCGGCGCTCAAATATCTGTACGAGGATGAAAGCGGCCCGGCTTTGAACGGCCCCGCGCTGATCCTGCTCGACCTCAATCTGCCCGACATGAGCGGCACGGACATCTTGGCGAAGATCAAGAGCGAAGGGGCGCTAAAGCGGACCCCCGTCGTCGTCCTCACCACGACCGACTACAAGATCGAGATCCAGCGCTGCTACGATCTCGGCTGCAACGTCTACATCACCAAGCCCGTAAATTATGAGAGCTTCGCCGAAGCCATCAAGCAGCTCGGCCTCTTCCTGTCGGTCATCCAGGTGCCGGATATCGAAACCGATTGATGAGCGACGCCCCGCATATCCTCTATATTGACGATGACGAGGGTTTGCGCCGATTGACCCGCCGCGTGCTGGAACGGCGCGGCTATCGCGTGGATCTGGCGGAAAGCGGGCCGGAGGGCGTGGCGATGGCCGCGCAGATGGCCTATGATCTCGTTGCCGTCGATCATTATATGCCGGGTCAGGATGGCCTCGCGACCCTGGCGCAGTTGCGTGACCTGCCCTCCGCTCCCCCCGTCATCTACGTCACCGGTTCCGAGGAAAGCCGCATCGCCGTCGCCGCACTCAAAGCTGGCGCCGTCGATTATGTGGTGAAGACGGTCGGCGAGGATTTCTTCGACCTGCTCGCCAGCGCCATCGACGAGGCGCTCGCCGCCGTCCGCCTACGCGCGGGCAAGGCGCAGGCCGAAGAACAGCTGCGCGCCAGCAACGAACGGCTCCAGGCCCTGCTGGGCGAGGTCAACCATCGCGTCGCCAACAGCCTGCAACTCGTCTCCGCCTTCGTGCACATGCAGGCCCGCGCCCTGGTGGATGGCAATGCCCGTGCGGCGCTGGAGGATACCCAACGACGGATCGCGGCGATCGCGCAGGTCCACAAACGCCTCTACACCTCCGACGACGTCGAGACCGTGGACATGGAGGAATATCTCGGCGCGCTGATCGGCGAACTCGAACAGACCTGGTCGACCCCGCTGTCGCGCCGCAATCTGCAACTGTTTGCCGAACCGGTGAAGCTCGCGACCGACAAGGCGGTGGCCGTGGGCATCATCGTCAACGAACTGGTCAGCAACGCCTGCAAATACGCCTATGACGCCGCCACCCCCGGCGACGTGCGGATCATGCTGAGCCGCGAGACGCCCGACAGCTTCCGCCTGCGCGTCGAGGATGACGGCTGCGGCATGCCCGCCGACGGCGTCGCGCATGGCACGGGCCTCGGCTCCAAGATCGTGCGCGCCATGGCGGACACGCTGCGCACCGTGATAGAATTTGAAACAGGCGGCCCGGGGACGCGTGTGTCCCTGGTGGGGGGGCTTTGAGGCGCCACTCCTGTACATTTCCGGGACAACGAGCGGAGTAACAAGAGGGCCGGCAACGATTTCGTCACCCCAGCGCAGGCTGGGGTCTCGGGCCGCCAGGTCCAACTAAGCCTCAGGAGATCCCAGCCTGCGCTGGGATGACGAGCAAGGGCCGATAGAGAACATCGCTCACCCCAATAGCTGCCGTCATCTCGCACTTTACGCAGTCACACTCGCCAAACCGCGCAAAATGTCGCATCACTTCTTCAAAGGGGTGTGCGGTTGATCAGCATCACGCAGTGCGAGACGGAAAAGGACCGGTTGGCTGCGCTTCGCTTGATGGCCGAACTTAGTCAATGGGACAGCGCTGAGACGCAAAAGCTGGGCTTCAATGCGGAGGATGTTCTCGATTTCTATTACACCAGCGACGATGACGCTCTGAACGGCATCCTGCCGCCCTCCGGTGTTACACTACTAGGTCATGTTGGCGCTAACTTGGCTGGCTGTATAGCCTATCGGACGTTGAACGCGACCGCCTGCGAGATGAAGCGTCTCTTTGTCAGCCCCGAATTCCGCGCATCCGGTCTTGGCCGCGCGCTTATATCCTCCCTGATCGATCACGCCCGTCAGGCAGGCTTTGCCTGCATGCGTCTGGAGACGGTCGTTTTCATGCACGGCGCGACGCGGATATATGAGGAGATGGGTTTCGTGCGTTGCCCACCCTATTATGAAATCCCCGAGATATTCGGTCCGATCACCATTTTCATGGAAAAGGACCTGACGCCTTCTGCACCCTCTTCGACAACGGCTTGAGGAAAATGGGAGCCGATATGCCTTTATCGCCAACTGTCTCCGCACTTGCCCGAAGCCTTGGACTCATTCCGGCTTCGGCGCTGATTGTCACCAATGTTGTGGGGACCTGCGTGTTCCTCAAGGCGCGCGTCATGACCTGCAATGTCGGGTCGCCATGGCTGGTGTTGCTGGCGTGGGCGATGGCCGGATTGCTGACGCTGGCAGGCGCACTGTGCGTTGCTGAACTCACTGCAATGATGCCGCGTTCGGGCGGTCCCTATAATTTCATCGATGCCGCCTTCGGCAAGGTCTGGGCATTTCTCTATGGCTGGATGGAAACGCTGCTCGACGGTGCGGCCAGTATCGCGGCAATCGCTGCGGTGTGCGTGATTTTCGCCAGCGATCTTTTTGTCTCTGCACTCACCCCTGCTCAGGTCCAGTGGGCCACCGCCGCGATGATCCTTCTCGTTACGCTGCTCAATCTCGCGTCCGTTCGCGCCAATGGCTGGATAGCGACCTTCGTCACCATGCTTAAGGTCGCATTGGTCGCGGGGATCGGACTCGCCGCCATATTCCTTGGCGGGCATGGTTCGCATCTGGAAGGCAGCGCGGCACAAGGCGTGTGCGCGGGCGTACCCGATGGCGCGCGGTACGGCTTGACCGGCTTCGGGGCTGCGATGGTTGGAGCGCTCTGGGCCTATAATGGCTGGAATGACCTGAGCATGGTAGCCGAAGAAGTTCGTGATCCCGATCGGACGATACCGCGCGCGATCATCGGATCGAGCGCATTCATTATCGCCCTCTACCTGCTCGTGAACCTTGGCTATTTCTTGGTGCTGAGCCCGCTCGACATTGCGAACTTGCCCGAAGACGCCTCGGTGGCTGGCGCGGCCATGACGACGCTCTTCGGCGCAGGCATAGCATCGCTGCTCATGCTGGGAATGTTGGCTGCGAACTTTGGTGCGCTGCATTCCACCTTTCTTGCGGTTTCGCGGCTGCCATTTGCGATGGCGCGGGATGGTCTTTTGCCGCGCAGTCTGGCGGTCGTATCGAACCGGACGCAGGTGCCAAGCCGCGCGATTATTGCGCTGGGCATTGTTTCGATTGGATTTGCGTTCTCGGGGAGCTTCGATTTGCTCACCGATCTCATTGTCTTCATGCTGCTGGTGTTCAACGGCATGTCGGTAGCCGCGATTTTCATATTGCGTCGCCGGTTTCCCGACGCTCCACGCCCCTATCGCGCCCCCTTCTATCCCCTGATTGCGGGCCTCTTTCTGGCGGGAACGGCGTTCCTTATATTCAATACGCTTGTCGCAACACCGTGGCGCGCGCTCGCAAGCATCCTTATCGTCGCGTCGGGACTGCCGGTTTACGCCTGGTATGCGCATCGCCGTCGGATAACGGACGATCTGTTCTCGGGGAAAATATCCTCGTAGAATAGCGCGAAGCGAACCGCCGTGCAGCCGCACAACGCCCCCCCCTACCGATGCTTGTTCAAAACATCCTCGACCCGGAACACCAGTTCGTCCGCATCAAATGGCTTTTTCACATAGTCATTCGCGCCTTCATACATGGCCAGCGTCACGTCGCTTTCGCTGCGCCGTCCCGTCAGGATCATGACGGGGGTGTTGGCCAAGTCCATGCGGTTGCGCATCTCGCGCAGCACCAGCAGGCCGCTCGCCTCGGGCATGTTGCAGTCTAGGATCACCAGGTCGGGTCGCTTGGCGACGATGGCTTTCCACGCGTCGCCGCCATTATGGACGACGCCCACAACATGGCCGGCCCCGCGCAGGGCGGCGCTTGCGATTTCGGTCACCAGTTCATCGTCGTCGGCCAGAATGATATACGCCACGCTTGGTCCTTCCGCCTTTCTTCCCCCTTGGTGATCGCCCCCGATCCGTTGAAATCTATCCCGCCTTCTTGATCGCCTGATAGCTTTCCGCGATCCGGGCCTTTCGTTCGTCCTCCGGCCAATCGCGGATGCCATCCTCCAGGTCGATGGCCAGATTGCCCAGTTCCGCCTCGCCGAACATGCCGGCGGTGCCCGCCAACTTGTGCATGGCAATACGCACCTCTTCAAGCTCCGCCTCGCTGAAAGCGCCCGTGCGCACGACATGTTCCAGCTTGTCGAGCGCCTCCGCCTTGCGCAACTGATAGCGCTCGCGCAGTTCCGGGCTCAGCACCGGCGCGGGCGGGGGCCGCACGGCGATCCCGTCCGAGGGCAGCCAGCGACGCAACGCCGCGTCGAGATCGGCGAGCTTTACCGGCTTGGGCAGATGCGCCTGCATCCCCGCCTTCATGCACGCCGCGGCATCGTCGGCATAGGCATTGGCGGTCAGGCACAGGATCGGCAGGTCCTCCGGCGTCGTCCCGCCCCAGCGGATGCGGTTCGCCGCCTCGATCCCGTCCATCTCGGGCATCTGCATGTCCATCAGCACGATCGCGTAGGGATCGCCCGTCTCCGTTCCGCGCGCCAGTTCCGCCAGCGCCTCAACCCCATTTTGCACAAAGCCATAGCGGTATCCCAACTGCTTGAGCATCGCGCCCATCAGCAACTGGTTCACATCATGATCCTCGGCGACCAGAACGCGCGGCCTGTCCGCCGCATCGCTCCTTGCCGGCCCCGCCTGCTTTTCCGCCGAAGATTTGGGCAGCGCCTTGTCGGAGACCGCGAAGGGCAGCGTCAGGAAGAAGCTCGTGCCTTTGCCCACCTCGCTCTGCAACTGCAGGTCGCCGCCCATCAACTGCGCCAGCTTCAAGCTGATGGAAAGGCCAAGGCCCGTTCCGCCATAGCGCGGCGCGACGGAGGTGTCGGCCTGCACGAACTGCTCGAAGATCGCCGCTTGCCGGTCACTCGGAATGCCGATGCCGGTATCCTTCACCTCGATCATGACGGTGACCGGATCGGTCTTGCCCATCGCCCGGACCCGCAACGTCACGCCGCCCCCCTGCGTGAACTTGACCGCATTGCCCAGCAGGTTGAGGACGATCTGCCGCAGCCGCAACCCATCGCCCAACACCGTGCGCGGCAGGTCCAGCGGCATTTCCAGCACCACTTCCAGCCCCTTCTGCGCGGCCACCGGCGTGATCAGCTTCAGGCAGGCGCGCAGCGCATGGGGCAGGTCGAAGAGCTCGCTATGCACCTTCATCTGTCCGGCCTCGACCTTCGATATGTCGAGAATGTCGTTCAGCAGGCGCATCATCGCCTGGCCGGAATCGGCGATCAGCTTGACCTGCCTGCGCTGTTCCCCGGTCAGCCTGCCGGCCAGCAGGATTTCCGTAAAGCCGATGACGCCGTTCATCGGCGTGCGGATTTCGTGCGACATATTGGCCAGGAAGGCGGATTTTGCGGCCACTGCCGCCTCCGCCCGATGCCGCGCCTTGCCCAGCGCGAACTCCAGTTCCTTGCGTTCGGACACATCGCGGATCGCCATGACGACGCCGGTCACATGGCCGCCGTCGTCCGTGATCGCGCGTGTTCGCGCCTCGAACCAGCAGATGCCGTCCAGATTGGTCTGCGCGCGATATTCCAGCGTCAGCGCGCGGCTCGGCTCGGCCAGCGCGCGGCGATGTATCTCGATGGCGCGCTGGCGATCTTCCTCGATCACCATGTCCTGCGCGTTGCGGCCGATCAGCTCTTCGGGCTCGAAGCCGCCGACTTCCCGCACTGAGGGTGAGGCGTAGAGTATGGTGCCGTCGATCGCGAGGTTCAGGATGGCGTCGCTGGCATGGTCGGCGAGCAGGCGGTAGCGCGCCTCCTGCTGGATCAGGCGGGCCATCAGCTCCTTGCGGTTCTTCAGCAGGGCAGCGACGGGCAGCACCAGCATCGTCGCCGTGGCGATATAGAATTGGAAGAATTGCAGGCGCCCGCCGTCATCCGTGTGGATCAGATAGACGGGGCCATGCCCGCGCAGCGTCAGCACGCCGCCCACGATGGTCAGCAGCACGGAAGCTCCAGCGGCGCCCATCCGGCCGATCCGCACCGTCGCTGCCATCATCGGCAGCATGGGCAGGAACAGCAGCGGCATATGCGTCTGATAAAAAACGAAGAACGCCGTCACGCCGACCAGCGTGAGCAGGGCCATGCCCTCAGCCTTGCGCGCTGTGCCCGCCGTCGCCCACGACGCCCGCAATTCCCCACGCAGGACCAGCACGAAGATCGGTGTGAAGATGATGGTGCCAAGGCCATGCGCCGTCGCCCAGCGGAGCAGGCTCATGCCATAGTCTGCGCCCGTCAACGAGGCGGCGATGGCCGCGCCCGGGATGCCGGTGGCAACAGGAATGAGACCACCCGCCACGACCGCAAAGGCCGCGATACCTTCGACGGACTCGAAATAGTTTGCATGACCTAGCCAGCGCCGCAGGATCAGGACAGTCAGGGCGGCTTCCACCATGCCAACGATTGCCATCGGCCCCGCCGCGACCGGCCCCAGCCCAAACGTCGCGCTGGCGATGGCGGCCCCGATCCCGCATGGGACCAACACGCTCGCCCACTCTGCTTTGGGCGATACGGAAAGCAGGGCAATAAGGAAGGATGTCGCAATCCACAGAAACGCGACACCACCATCGAAACGGGTAAGCAGCAGCGTCGACCCGGCCAGAGCGAAATAGGCCAGGGCAAGGCATGCCAGGCGCGACAGGCGCACGGCCACGGAAAGGGAGGCGCGGTCCACGCCCCACTCTAGCCGGAACAGGGTTAATTATCGGTTAGCGCAGGGCGGTTTCCGATGCGGATCAGGACGAAGCCAGGTCCTTGGCCACCGGACGATGCGGCGCATCCAGATAGGCGTCCACGATCGCCGTCCAGCGCGCATAGCCCAGCGCATTCATGTGGAGGCCGTCCATCGTGTAGAACTGGCGATCAGGCAGGCCATTCACCGTCAGCAATGCTTGACTAACGTCTAGGAAATCGAAGGACGCATCCTTTGTCGCGCGCGCCTTCACCATCGCGTTCACCGCAGCCATCCTGCCCCACAGGTCCTCGCGCAGCGGGCTGTGCTTCATCGACAGATAGGCAATCCGCGCATGGGGGAAATCCGTCCGGATCTTGCCGAGCAGGGTCAGCACATCGGCGGCGACCATGTCGGGGTTCCGGCCAGCGGCGATGTCATTCTCGCCGACATAAACAATCACTGTCTCCGGCTGGCACCCGGCGATCACCTGTGGATAATAATGCAGTACATCGGGCGTCGTCGCGCCGCCAAAGCCGCGATTTACGGCGTCGAGTTCCGGAAAACTGCTGGAGACATTCCACAGGCGGATGCTGGAACTGCCCACGAACAGCGTGTCGTCCGCTGGCGACTGGTGGGATGTCACTGCATTCTGGCGCGCAAAAGCCGCGATCTCCGGCGCGAAGCGCGAGAAGCCGTCTGCCGCCACTGGCGCACCGCCGGCTGCGCCTACCGCCGTCAGTGGCAGCGCAAGCAGGCATGCTGTCAGGAAATATTTCATTGGATTTTGCCCCGTCCGACGCAGCCCTTTTATCACAGGAAGAACGGCGCGGCATCGGATTTCTTGCGGTATGCGTGCAGCCCTTTCCAATCCGTGAAACCCGACTATCCCCCTTGCCCGTTTCCCTATATACTCGTCTCGTTCCGAAGCAGCGGGAAGCGGGTTTCGGGGCGTTCGGGTTACTCGAACGGGGTATTGTCAGGTTCAGCGATCTACCCGAGCGAAGGCGGATGGCCGGGGGCGCTGGCGTGTCGGGGGAAATACAGGTGCAATCGACCGTTGAGGCCACGCATCTTCCATTATTCTACAATCAGCTCACGGCGCTGGACAAAGCCGTCCATGAGGGATTTCGCTTCGAGCCTGTGAAACGCCCCGCATCGCTGGCGCAGCAGAATGTCGTACCCTTGGTCGCCGAGGAGTTCGCCTCGGCCGGCGCCATATTCCCTATCCTTTTTTCCAACGGCGACCGGCCTGTGCCGATGGCCGTGATGGGCCTCAATGTCGGCGAAAACTGCTTTGTCGACGCGGGAACCGGGACGTTCAGCGCCCAGCATTACGTGCCCGCCTATATCCGCCGCTATCCTTGGATATTGGCGCGCAAACCGGACGGTGACGGGCAATTGGCACTGTGCTTCGATGCATCGTCGGGCGTGGTGCGCGCTGCCGGTCGGGGCGGTTATGCGCTGTTCATGGATGGCAAACCCAGCCCCGCGCTCTCTAAGATACTGGCCTTCTGCCACGCCTTTGAACTAGCGGCCGCGCGGACGGAAAAGCTGATCGATCATCTGCTCGAACATCGGTTGCTGAAGGATTGCGCGATCAACGTCCATTCTGAACTGATTGCGATGCCGCTTAGCTATCAGGGATTCAGGATCGTAGACGGCGCGCGGCTACTCGATCTGCCTGCGGCGCATCTTCAGGCCATGGCGCGTGATGGCTCCCTGCAGTGGATACACGACCACCTGAATTCCCTAGATTTGGTCGAGGCAATCTACCGGAAGAGCGCGAACCAGTCGGGTTCGGGAACCGGGAGACGAATCAGGCGATCCGTCACCATTGCGAACGTCGCCTGACAGGTCGTGTGCCGCAGCTAGCCGCGCCCTGTACCTGTTTGATCTAGGTGAAAATATATTGGGACAGCTTGTCAATAACTTACCCATTTGGGGAATTGCCTTGCGCGCGGTTTACCGTTTGATAACCGCAAGCTCAGACTGATCGTAGGACTCGTGGTCATGAGCAAACAGGGTCGCGTAATATTGGGGGTGGTTGTCGAGCTGGAGCGCTTCGGCTGCCTTTAGGCTTGTTGATTACGCGGGGGAATAATGGTGAGTTCGAACAAGGCAAAGCTGTCGACGGGGGTCGCCAGCATGGCGGTCGCATTCACCCTGGCCCAGCCCGGCGTAGCCGAAGCGGCTTGTGCGCCCTCAGCATCGACAGTGACCTGCGACAGCGCCGGCAACACGGTAACCGGCGTTAACACAGCGGTCTCCTCGATCACGCCTCCCAATGTTTCGTTGGTGCTGTCGGCCGGATCGACTGTCACGGGTCCGGGCACGATCACGGTCGACTCTCTGTTCAATGGCGCGGTGTCATTCTCGAACAGCGGCACGGTCGGCACCGATCTCGACAATGTCAATTTTGATTACTCGACCGATCACACTACGCCGACATCGTCGTTTGTCGGCGTTAATGATATCAGCGGCATCATCAACGGCAGCTATTATGTGGACGGCGTCGGCTCTGCCAATGTGAACAATGCGGGCGTCATTACTGGGAATGGTGGATTTTACGGCCTTACCGTCTACTCCGATGTTTCCGACACCGTCACAAATGGCGACATAACGACTTATACCTATGGCGGCTCGGCAACGGTGGTCAATTCGGGGACGATTGGGACGCCTGCAGTCGGTATGACCCCTTATTCGCCTGCGGGAACCTATATTTACAGTTATGGCGACGCGTCATTGCTCAACAGCGGCACCATGGGCTACACATACGTCCGCGCTGGCTCATCGACGGAGGAATATCAGCCGACGACGGTAACGGTGGTTAGTCCGACAACGACAACGACTAGCCGATTGGACAATTATTCGCCCAACGCGGCTACGGCTTCTCTTAACATAACGTCTACCGGCAGTGCGACCGATGTCGAGATGTATAATTACGGCACGGGACAGACGAATGCGACCGTTGATGGAGCAATCACTTCGGGCAATCTGTACATATACGCCAACGGTGAGGATGAGGAATCCGCTTATTTAGCGAGTCAGATTACGGACGGTACGCTAAGTGACTTTTCCGAAACGACGACGGAAGCCGACGCCAATTTAACTGGCCTTGTCAATGTTGCCATAGGGGCCACTGGGTCGGTCAGCGGCGCGGTTGATATCTCGGGCGGCGCGGGTGGTGTGACGGCGACTATTGCGGGACATGTAGGTACTGGTCCAGGCACCGGCGACGTGACCATAGATGCCGATGTCAGCGACAGCAGTTATGTGGAAACGCATACAACTCATTCTGACACGGGCGTCTCGGTGGAAACATATGCCAGCGACTATACGGAGACGGCGACTGGTGGCGCGGTCGCAGTTGATTTCGCATCGACTGCCCAGATTTCCGGCGATGTTGATATCAGAGGAAATGCTTCCGCATCTTTGACCAACGGCGGTCTAATTGGTGGTGATGTCGATGTTATCGCTGATGGCGGCACGACGCATCGGGTCAATTTCGGCAACACCGATTCCCAGACCGTCACGACCGCGCTTGACGGCACGGTTACGACCGTGGTCGCCGACACCCAGTCGGAGACGTTCACGCCATCCGCTTCCCCGGCATCCTTCACAAACGCTGCGGGCGCCTTGGTCGAAGGTGATGTTAACGTCTCCGGCGGCACCGGCGGCGCAACGCTCGTCAATAATGGCACCATCCGTCAGGATATCGATCTAACATCGAGCGTGAGCGACACCAGCAGTAGCAGCCAGACGAATTCAACAACGGTTGTCACCACGATACCGACGACCACGACCAACTACAGCGCATCGGCCACTTCGACCTCGACCGCTGTCGGCGGCGCCGTCAGCGGCACCTATGCTGGCACCGTGGGAGCATTCGCGGACGGCATCGATCCGGGCTATGCGGCCTCCGTCGACCAGGAAAGCGACCTGAGCAGCACGGCGACGATCAGCGGGACGATCGTCGGCGATTTCTACGGATATGCTGGTGGCGGCACGTCGACCTACAGTACGACGCAGACATATACCCTCTTCAACGATGGTTTGAACGATTCGACGTCCAACACGTCAGCTGTGTCGGATTTCGTCAATCATGCCACGACGAGTTCCGCGACGATTACGGGCAGGGTCGCTGATCTTGACGGTAATGGTTATGGCAATGTCGAAGTCTATTCCGGTGGCGGAGCCGCAAGCCTCGCGATTACGGGCGGCATTGTGGATGGCGACGTTTCTGTTGGAGCAGGCGCTAACGATCAGCATAGCGAAAGCCATCAAACCATAGTGGTTGTGGACAGCGTGCCGGTATCTATCCACTCGGACGGGAGCAGCAATTATAGCCGCGTTGCCGCCGACTCCACATTCACGATGACGGGAGGCACGGTAGGCGAAGACGCTGACGTGTACGCCACGCGCGATGCGACAGCGACCGTCGATCTCACCAGCAGGATTGGTGATGATTTGGAAGTGCGGGCGGTCGGGGATTCTTACTTCAACTTAAGCACGAGCGACTACACATCAACCGGTCCCACCACAGTTGCAACCAGCAGCTATAGCGGTTCTCCCAAGTCCGGAAATGCGCTGGCAAATGTCGCGGGCATGATCGGCGGTGAAGCGTATGTGTATTCCAGCGCGGGCAATGCGACCCTCAATCTGACCGGCCGCGTGCTGCAAGGGCTGGACGTGGAAGCTTCGGGTGGTACCTATTCTTCGAACCAAGTCACCACGACAGGGCCGTCTTCGACGCAATTTGCATCGGTCTACAGTACAAAGGCATCCGGCGGTACGGCCGCAATCGATATCCAGTCGTCCGACACGATGAAAACATCGCTGATCCCGGCGGTGAGTGAAGGCGATATCTTTGCAAGAGGTTTCACCGGCGCATCTATGAAGATCGGCGCGGGCAGCCTTGTGTTTACCGACGCCAGCATTTCGCCCGGTAGCACAATCACCGTCAGCAGCGCGTTTGAAGACCGCGACGAGAAATATTATTCCGACACCACTGGCGGCGGAACCATACATCGCGATCTCAAAACCACCGCGACGGGCGGAACGGCGACGTTCAATAACGCAGGCACTGTCGGCTTCGCTACACAGTCGATACTGGACGGCTATTATGACGCGCCGATCGACGTCGACCTCGAAAGCACCAAGGTCGCAGACTTCACCAACAGCGGCACGCTGTATGGCGATGTCTATATCAAGAGCCTCGGCGGCACCTATAGCGATGTTAGCGACTATACGGGCGTCAGCCCGGGCGAAGTCGAAACCGCCCGCACCCGCACATGGACCAAGGGTGGCGGGACGCTGGCCTTCACCAACAGCGGTCTGATAGGTGGCGACCTCGACCTGACGTCGGAGACGGCGACCGTCACCAACAGCGGCGTGATCCGCGGCCTCGTCAAGCTGGGATCGTCGCAGCAGAACTACACTGTTGAGGGGCCGTCCACCGGGACAGGCACGATCGTCGCGCTCGGCGCACCGCTCACGCAGACATATACATTCAATCAGAAGGGCTTCCTTGCCGGAGCCAGTGATACGCTGTTTGACAATCTCAACGGCCCGACCGCCATTGCGATCACCGGCGCGATTGAGGACAATGACGATGAATTCACCTCTGCGCCATTCGCCGTCGATCCATCGATTGCGCCGGCCAGCGGCCCCTTCATCAGCAACAATATCGTCGCGACCATAAATCTGGATGCCGGATCGGTCACCATCGGAAACATCGTTGCGGAGCATGATGCGGATACCGGCGCGCGCTACACGAAGAGTGCGCTGAATCTTAACGGCAATGGCTATCTCGGCCTTTCCGGTGTTGACGACTTCCGCTTGAAGGAAACCATCGGCACGCTGGCCGCCTTCTCCGCGAAGGACCCACTGCTGACGAGCGCAAACCTGGGCGAAGCGGCGACGGCAGTAGGCGCATTCACGCTCGGTTCGCGCGTACTTGGCCTCGACACTGTGACCAAGACCGGTACGGGTGTGTTCGTCATCAACGGCGCGACCTATATCGATGCTGCGCCCACGCCCGCATGGACGATGGATGTCGGTACGTTCGCGATCCAGGGCGGAGAGGCGCAACTCGACGTATCGCCCTTCACCTATGACGCGATCGCGGACGAATTCACCTCCACGGCAACGCCAGAATTTGCCATTCGCGGCAATGTCGTCAACGACGCCAGCCTCGTCATCGGCCGCCGCTTGCCTGGCGACAGCGCCAACCCTCTGTCGTCCAGCGTGGTTGATGGCATCGAGGTCTACATCAAGGGCAATCTGACACAGTCGGCCACCGGCACGCTGGTCATGGGCGCTGCGACGCAAACCGTCGGGACGGGCTCCGTCTCCGACACCTCCTTCGTGACCAGCCAGGCGCTGCCGGTCGGGACGGTCACCAGCCAGGCCGTCGCGAGCACTGCCTTCTCGACGCAGGCGCTTGGTCAGGTGCTGCCGGTCTCCTACGCGACCACGGTTTTCTCCAGCCCCAGCCACATCACCGTGGATGGCGACCTCACCCTCGCCGGCAAGATCGACATCGCAACTGGTCCGACGGCGATCTATCTCAACGGCACCCGCACGGACCTGTTCGACGTCAGCGGCGCGGTTAACATCAACGTCAAAACCCTGACAAATGGGGTCGATTCACCCTTCCTCGACTTCAACTACGACACGCGTCCGGCCGGTGATGGCACGACCATCGTCGGTGTGCAGGTGCAGCGCAACAGCTACACCACCCAGGCGGCTGACCTCAACGTCGTCCACATGGGTACGGTTCTCGATGGCCTTCTGCCGCGCGTCGTTCAGCAGCTGACCGATGGCACGTTCAGCAGCGCGCAGGATCGCGCCAATGTCGAGGATTTCGCGACGGTGCTGGCGATGCTCGACACCCAGCTCGACGAAGGCGAGATCGCCGATGCAATGCAGGAGCTGACCAGCGGCGAATTCTACGGTTCGCTCGCGGCGACGCGCACCACCGATCCGTTCGGGGACTTTACCCGGAACCTGCCGCGCAACACGGGTGAGAAGGCGCTCAACCTCTGGATCAATCCGGCCGGCAGCTTCCTGCGTCAGGGCCGCTACAGCGTCTATGGCGCGTCGGCGACGCGGACCAACAATTATGGCGGGTCGATCGGTATCGGCGGCACCTCGGCCAGCGGCTTCAGCTACGGCATCGGCTTTGGCTATGGCGACATCGATCAGGATGCCCGTGGCACGCCCGAGCATGCCAATGCGGACACTTACATGGTCGGCATCTTCGCTCAGGTCCCGCTCTCGCAGATCAATCTGGGCATCCAGGCGGTCTATGGCTGGAGCAATTGGAACACGTCGCGGGCCATGCCGACCTTCGGCCGCACCGCGACTGCCAAGTTCGACAGCAACGAATTCCGCGTCATTGCCGAAGCCAGCCATAATTTCGAGCTTGGCAAGGTCGACATCGTACCCTTCCTGCGTGGTGACCTGCGTCACTACAGCTTCGACGGCTTCACGGAAGCCGGTGGCGGGTCGATCGGCCTGATCGTCGACAAGAAGTCGAAGACGCTGTTCAGCCCGGAAGTCGGCGCGAAGATCGTCGGCAACTATGGTTCGGGCAATGCGAAGATCCATCCGGAAGCGTCCGTGTCCTACACGCTCCAGGGCGATGTCGGCGGCAACCGCGATGTGGCGTTCCTCGTCGATCCGGCCAGCAAGTTCCGCCTGCAGGGCACCGATCCTGACGCATTCTGGACGTTCGGTGCGGGCCTTTCCGCACAGATCGGCAGCAAGAGCGCGGCCTATCTCCGCGGTGCATTCGCATCGGGTGGCGACCAGCATGGCGCGTCCTTCAGCGCGGGCGTGAAGATCGGCTTCTGATGGCAAGGGTCGACCTCAGCACGGATCTTTCGATCGTGCCGGGGTCGTCGCCTGTGACGGGGATGCGGCCGGGCAACCGGCGGCTCGTGCCGACCGGCGACCGGTGGGCCGGGACACGGCCAGGTCCGGAAGGTCTGGTTCTGCGGGTCTTTGCCTTGCAGAACCCCCGCCGCACGCACCTGCTCTTCTCGCAGACGGGCAAGCTGCTCGAATATCAGCTTGTCGATACGAAGGATTTCCGGGCGCGCGGTAGTCGCGGGCTGGAACGGGAAGTGGCGCGCGTCCGCCGGCTGGAACATGTATTCGCTACCCGGCTGGATCGGGAGTGGCATGGGAGTGATCGCATTCCGTCCGTGCTCTTCGTGGATGATGAAACCGGCGGACCGTCATTCAGCGCGCGGATAACGCCCTTTCCCGCACGTGAATTGGCGCTGGATGCCGACCTTTTAGTGGCGAGCATGTGTTCCGAAGATCCCTTTTCCGATCTTGCGGACCAGATCGGCCTGTTCCTTCAGGCTGAACTGACGGACCGGGAGCGGGAACTGGTGAACCACCTCCTGCTTTCCCGAAATATCGAGGAGATCGCCGGGCGGATGAGCGTCTCGCTGCACACGGTCAGGCAGCACCTCAAATCCATCTTCAAGAAAACATCGACCAACCGCCAGTCGGAACTGATCCTGAAGATCGTCGCCTTTCTGGTGTGAGGGGGTTTATATCCGCGACAGATCCAGGGGCGTTCCCCGCCATGCGCTACGCTGGCGCGCCATTGTCTCTTCGCTCGCTTTTCCGTCCCCAGTCACCGCCAAAGCCTGCGCCTTGCCCCACAAGGCCCAGCCATTGCCAGGTCGCCGGGCCAGCGCCCTGTCGAAGGCGTCGACCGCGCCCTTTGCATCTCCTTGACGCAACAACAGTCCACCCAACGCCAGGCCTACCGGCTGATGCCATAGCGGCGGCTCATTATAGCTGAACCCGTTTTCGATCCGCTCTGCTTTCCGCAGCAGGGTAATGGCCCGCCTGCCATCCCCCGCGCTCTCTGCGATCCGCGCCATCGCGATCGATTCCGCCAGCACGACCAACGGCTGCAATTCCTTGTCGATCTTCGCGCCCTTACGGGCCTGCCGCATCAGGACGATCTGCTGCTTCGCCTCGGCGGTCCTGCCCGCGCGGCCCAATGCCTCGGCGCGCAACGTATACCAGACCTGGCCGAGGGTCTTAAGGCGTTTGTCCGGGGCGGGGATTGCCAGCAGGTCGGCAAGGTTGTCGGCAAACTGCGCCCGCGCTTGCAGCCCGGTTATCAGGCGCGCCTCCAGATAGGATGTCTTGGCCGCCTTGTCTGCCGGAATGGCGGCGTCCAGATTGGCTGCCGACCGCAACGCCACCGCCTTGTCACCGATCTGCTCGGCCGCAGAGGTCAGGAAATGCGTGTGATGGATGAAATAGCCATAATATTTCGGGTCTTCATGCAGCGTCCGGGCCATCGCCTCATCGACGTAGATCGCCCGCTCGTTGGCACCGATGGCATCATTGAAACGGCCGATCCGGTAATAGGTATGGCTCGGCATATGGACGAGATGGGCGGAGGCGGGAGCCTCCTTCAGCAACCTGTCCGCCGCAGCCTCGGCACGGCCCGCTGTGCGCGAAGCCTCGGTCAGGTGAATGTAGAGATGCTGCGCTTCCGGCTGGTCGGGATTGCGGGCCAGCACCTTCTCAACCAGGGCAATCGCGCGCGCTGCCCAGGGCAGGGGCGTGACCCCGTCCCTTGCCCAATAATTCCAGGGCTGGACGTTCATCGCCGCTTCGGCCGCCAGCACCATGATCATGTCGTCATCCGGCCAGCGAGCAGACACGTCCCGCATCGCATCGGCAAAGGCGACCGCGTGGACATATTTCTCCTGCTTGCGGCCACCCGGAGCATAACGGATAGCAAGTGCGGAGATCAGCGCATGCTCCCGCGCATTCGCCGCTGATTCCGTCAGCGCTTTCGCGGTGAGGTCACGCGCCTTCGCGATCCGTGCATCTCCGGAAGGGCCGCTGTTGAGATAGGGGCCGATCGCCAGTGCCTCGCCCCACTTGCACATCGCGCAGCTTGGGTCGCGCTCGCTTGCCGTGCGGAAGCTCCGCTCTGCCTTCTCGAATTCGAAGCCGTAGAGAAGTGCCATGCCCTGATCGAAATAGGCCTGCGCTTCCGACGATGTGGTGGCCACGGCGTAGCGGATCGGCGCAAGGCCGGGGATCAGGGGCATGGGTGCCAGGCCTTGCCCGGCGGGTGCAGTCTCTCCGGCCGCCATGAATCCGCAACCCGACGCGATCAGGCTGCCGATATCCAGCTTCGACAACCCCGGCGCCCGAAGCAAGGGCGCACTGGCGGAACTGATCAATGGTGTCATCGCCGCAATGGCAAGGATCGGCACAAGACGTCTGTTCATCACGGCCCCACGGCAAGGATTGCGCTCGCGGGGTGTAGGAGGAATTTTCTCGCCTCGTCCACCTTTTCGCGCGGAATCCGGTTTCTGGAAACCTGATGTTCAGTTCTGGGCATTATGGTTACCAAATGTCCAAGGAAAATCTTCGCAAGGCCGGATGGCTGGCCGTCATGCTTATCGTCCCGGGCGGGATGATCCTTGGCGCTGCCGTTGCCGCCCACAGATATCGCAAGAAAGCCCCGGACAAGCCTTCGCAAGAGTGATCAGCGGCCCCCGGAGCAGCGCTTCCGCTCGACCTGATTGGCGATGGTCAGGTGGGTTTTGTCGTTGGATACTGTCAGTTTCTGCTGACGTGACCAACTTTGTCCTTCGCCTTCGAAATTCGCGTCGACGACGACTGCGAACGGACCGGCCTGCTTGACGGCGGTGACCTTCCCCACGCTTTCATAGAAGCGCAATTCCTTCGGGCCGATCATCAGGCGCTTGTCGGATCGGGCGTCGCCGCAATCATCATCCAGCCCGGTCCAGAAACCGCGAAAGGCGATGGGCAGGGTTCCGGGCGCGGGTATCGTCGACAGCGCAGCGCCACCCAGTGTTGCGGGATATGATCCCCCGCCGTCCGGGTATCCGGCATCGCCACCGCCCCGCCCGCCGCTCTCCGGCTCGGCCATGGCGGACGCATTGGCCTCGTTCGCTATCACCCCATTGTCTTCGACCGACGGAATGGTCGTGGTCAGCGAATCCGAAGCGTTTGTCCTGTCCTGCTGGCCACATGCGGCCAGCGCCAGAATGAGGGCGAGGGGGATAAGGCGCATTCGGGGGGAACCCGATGGCCTGCCATACAGTTCCCGATGACCACGCTCTGTCCGCATGGTAGAAGGGTTTAGGGCGTTCGGAGGAAAATGGCCATGCCGGTTCTGGGAATGGGGGGACTCTTCTTTCGCGCGAAGGACCCCGATGCGCTGTCTGCCTGGTACAAAACGCATCTGCGCGTCGGCGCGGGCTGCGTGTCCGATCCTGCTGCGCAGGCCAATGAATGGCTATGGATGGTGCAGGGCGGCCCGATGGTGTTTCAGCCCTTCGCCGCCGATACTGATTATTTCGCCGCCGACAAGGCGTTCATGATCAATCTGCGCGTCAGCGATCTGGATGGCATGATTGCCCACTTGCGCGCGGCCGATATTGCGATCATCACCAAGCCCGAATGGGATCATCCTGACACGGGTCGCTTCGCCCGCATCCACGATCCCGAAGGCAACGCCATAGAATTATGGGAACCCCCAGCGCCCAAACTGTGATTGCCCAAACCTCAGTCCTTCCCCTGCCCAAGGAGCTTCCCCATGAAACGCCTCCATTCTGCTTTGCTTGCCGCCGCAGCGCTCGCCCTTGCCCCATCTGCCGCCAACGCCGCGCTTGCCATAGGCGCAAAGGCTCCGGACTTCAGCACCCGTGGCGCGCTCGCCGGCAAGGTGATCCCGATCCGCCTGTCCACTGAACTGAAGAAGGGGCCGGTTGTCCTTTATTTCTTCCCGGCAGCGTTCACCAAGGGCTGTTCGGCCGAAGCGAAGGAATTCGCCGAGCATATCGATGAGTTCAAGAAAGCCGGCGCGGAAGTGATTGGCATGTCCGTCGATCCTGTCTCGAAACTCGCCGATTTTTCGAAGCAGGATTGCGCCAACAAATTCGCTGTCGCCTCGGCTGGACCGTCCGTGGTGTCCGGTTATGACGTGGCGCTGCCGCCCATGCCCGACATGCCGAACATGCCCAAGGGCCTGACCAACCGCACCTCCTACGTGATCGCACCCACTGGCCGCATCGCCTATGTCCACAGCGAGATGAGCTATGTCGACCATGTGAAGAACACGCTGGCGGCGGTCCAGGCGATGAAGCAGGCGAAATAAGCAGCCAATCGCCGCCGATTGGCCGTTGACGCATGGGCCGGGGCCACGCATCCCATGGCCCATGCGCTTCTTCTCCGATAACGCCGCTCCAGTCTCTCCGGCTGTAATGGCGGCCATTGCCGCCGCCGATACGCTCGACACCGCCTATGATGGCGACGCGTGGAGCGGCCGGCTGGACGCGGCATTTTCCGACCTATTCGAACGGCGGGTATCGGCGATCTGGGTGCCTACGGGCACGGCGGCCAACTGCCTCGCGCTCGCGGTGCTCTGTCCGCCGTTCGGCGGCGTGTTGTGCCATGAGGAGGCGCACGTCCAGACCGACGAGGGCGGCGCGCCGGAATTCTACACCCATGGCGCAAAGCTGATGACGGTCCCCGGAGTAGGGGCGAAGGTGACGCCGGACGCGCTGAAAGCGAAGCTCGGCACCCTGCGCAACGACGTACATCAGGTGCAACCGCACGCCCTTACCATCACCAACGCAACCGAATATGGGCTGGTTTATACGCCCGAAGAGGTCGCCGCTCTGGGTGCGTTATGCCGAGATCGGGGCATTGGCTTCCATATGGATGGCGCGCGATTTGCCAATGCAGTGGCCTCGCTCGGTTGCTCGCCGGCGGACGTGACATGGCGCGCGGGTGTGGATGCGCTGTCGTTCGGCTTCACCAAGAATGGCGGCATGTCGGCCGAGGCGCTGGTCTTCTTCAAACCCAATCTGATTGACGAGACCAAGCGCCGCCGTAAGCGGGCCGGGCATCTGTTGTCGAAGGGCCGCTATCTCGCCGCGCAGATTCTCGCGCTTCTTGAGGGGGATTTGTGGCTGGAGAATGGCCGTGCCGCCAATGCCGCCGCCCGATTGATGGCGGAAGCCGCTGGCACCCGCTGTGTCCACCCGGTGCAGGCCAATGAGATTTTCATTCGTGTCACAGCTGCGGAGGCGGCAAGTCTGCGGACACAGGGCTTTGATTTCTATGATTGGGGTGAGGGCGAGGCCCGGCTGGTGACCGCCTGGAATCACAGCGCGGAGGATGTGCGGCCGCTGGCCGCCGCTATCGCTGCCTTGTGACCAGCGAGCAGTCCAACGGAACCGCGCATTTCCTGAATGCGAAGGTGCTCGTTCCCTTCACGATCGTCACTATCATCTGGGGATCGACCTGGCTGGTGATCCGCGGCCAGATCAGCGACGTACCCGTGAGCTGGTCGGTCGCCTATCGTTTCCTGGTCGCCGCCGCGGCCATGTTCCTCCTCGCGCGCTACCGCCGGGTTACGCTATGGCTCGGCTGGCCGGGCATGGCCTTTGCCGCCTGCCTGGGTATCATGCAGTTCGTCCTCAACTTCAATCTCGTCTATAGGGCGGAAGTGCATCTGACGTCCGGGCTGGTCGCGATGCTATATGCATTACTCCTTGTCCCGAACAGCCTGCTCAGCTGGATCATATTCCGCCAGCCAGCAGGACGGGCGTTCATATTCGGATCGTTCATCGCCATTTGCGGGATCGCCCTACTGTTCCTGCACGAATATCGCACGTCCCGGGTCGCGCCCGATCAGGTGCTGCTGGGCATCGCGCTCGGCGTTGGCGGCACTTTGTGCGCGTCGGTCGCAAATGTGATGCAGGGCAGCGGCATAGCCCGAAGGCTGCCGATGGTCGCGACGCTCGCCTGGGCGATGCTGCTCGGCGGGCTGTTCGATGCTCTGGGGGCATGGATCTTGGCCGGACCGCCCAGCTTCGACACACGGCCCCTATACATCGCAGGGATACTCTATCTCGCGATAGCCGGATCGGTCGTGACCTTTCCGCTCTACTTCCGGTTGATCGAGGAAATCGGCGCGGGGCGGGCGGCCTATACCAGCGTTCTGATCCCGATCATCGCCATGCTGCTGTCCACCCTGTTTGAGGGGTATCGCTGGTCGCCGCTCGCTCTCACAGGCGCGGCGCTTGCTTTGCTCGGCATGGTGGTCGCAATGCGGGCCAAGACGACATCATAGGCAGGCCGCAAGGCCCTCCCTGTAGGTCGAATAGCGCGGCTTCCATCCCAGCAACCGC
Source organism: Sphingobium sp. (assembly GCA_023266635.1). GTDB lineage: Bacteria > Pseudomonadota > Alphaproteobacteria > Sphingomonadales > Sphingomonadaceae > Sphingobium. The sequence continues at coordinate 19,089 of JAHFPU010000003.1, read as the reverse complement.
TTCGCCTTGCCATTGGCGATCTTGCGGTTCTCCGAATAGAAGGCGCGGCCTTGAGGGGACAACTCCGCATCGTCCAGCGCCTGCAATGGGGGAGGCGGCATGCCTAGCATCGCGCTCGCAGCCTCGATCACCCGGTTCTGGGGGCAGGGCAAATCGTCCGCGAGATTATACGCCCCCGGCGGCCCATCGAATCCGGCGATCACGCCCGATACGATATCGTCGACATGGACTCGGCTGAAGATCTGGCCGGGAACATGGACACGCTGCGCCCGCCCCTCGCGCACCCGGTCGAGCGCTGATCGCCCGGGCCCATATATGCCGGGCAGGCGGAATACCCTGACGTCGGGTCGCAATGCAGACCAGTCCGCATCAGCTTGCGCCCTCGCGGCCCGCCGTCCGCCGCCGATCGCCGCGCTCTCGTCAACCCATGCGCCGCCGGTGTCGCCATAGACGCCGGTGGAGGAGAGATAGCCGACCCAAAGAGCGCTGCTTGCTGCAATATCCGCACCATAGGCGGAGAGGACCGGGTCAGCATCTTGATCGGGTGGAACGCTGGACAGGATGTGCGTCGCGCTGCCTATCGCGCTGCGCATTGCGGAGACGTTGTTGAAGCCAATCACAGCTTCTCCGGCGGTGCGCCGCACCGCGCTGACCTGCCAGCCGGAGGCTTTGAGCCGCGTTGCCAGCCTTTGTCCGGTGTAACCAAGTCCGAGGATCAACATATGCGCCATGGCCTGTCCCTACCAGCGTGAGCTTTAGAAATTAACGCTTTTTTCACCATGATTACCTAATCCCAATCCATGCTTGGACCCGGTGATCCGATACCTTCACTTTATCTCAGCACGGACGCCAACCCGCGCTATGCCTTCGATAGTGTCGCGGGCCGCTATGTGGTGATGATATTCATTGGCGGGTTGCGTGTGCCGGGTGTCATCGACATGCTCCGCCAGCTTTATGCGACCGCCACGCCGTTCGACGACAGGACCGCCTGCTGCTTCATCGTCACCAGCGATCCTGCCGATTTGGCCGAACCATCCTTGCGGGACCGCTATCCCGGCATTCGTATCGTCCGCGATCATGATCGCGATCTAGCTCGCCTATTCGGTTGCGCGCTGCCAACGGGGGATGGCGTTGATCGCCTGTCCTTGATGACCTGGATACTCGATCCGGGCCTGCGTGTGCTGGATGTCATCCCGATTGAGGATGCCGCAACCCATATCGCGCGAGTGACTGCCCGCATCGGCAGTCTGGATGGGCCCTTGGCGAATATCGATGGTTGTGCGCCGGTGCTGCAGGTCCCGAACCTGTTCGAGCCCGAATTCTGCCGCCGCCTGATTTCCTATGCTCAGGAGACCGGAACGCAGGACAGCGGCTATATGAAGACAGATCCCGCGACCGGCGAGACGATGATGGTGGTCGACCATGCCCATAAAAGGCGCAGCGACTGCAACATCGAGGATGAAGAACTGCGCGGCGCGATCCAGGCGCGGATCGTCCGCCGTCTGGTTCCGCAGATCGAGCGCGCGTTTCAGTTCAAGGTCACGCGCATGGAGCGCTATATCGTCGGCTGTTATGACGCGCAGACCGGTGGCTATTTCCGTCCGCACAAGGATAATACGACGCAGGGTACGGCCCATCGCCGTTTTGCGGTGACGATCAATATTAACGCCGAAGATTATGATGGAGGTGATCTGCGCTTCCCCGAGTTCGGCATGCGAACCTATCGCGCGTCTACGGGTGGGGCGATCGTCTTTTCCTGCTCGCTATTGCATGAAGCGACCCCGATTACTCGAGGGCAGCGCTATTGCGTTCTGCCATTCCTTTACGATGAAGCCGCCGCCGCCATCCGGTTGGAAAATGCGCGGTATCTGCAGGACCCGGTTCTGCGCGAGCAGGTCGTAGAATCGGTGCTGGATAAGCCGTCAAAGGCGGCCTGATATCCGTTGTTAGAACAGCCGTTCGCAGTTGAGCGGCGCACTGACCGTTGTTTTCGCGATATTCGGTGTCTTATCGGGCTGTATCGCGCCGTTGCTGGTGCGGACGATGCTGTTGCCGGTCAAGGTCGTCAGGTCGATTTCGACCCTCTCCGTTCTGCTGACCAGCGTGCCTTCGCCATCTCCGTTGGTCTCGCTGTCCTTGTGCGCCAGGATACGCTTTTCATCGATCTCTACGGTGCAGCCCTTGATCCCCGCCGCGCAATAAGGCGCTTCAGCAGATCCCGCCTTTTCCGCGTAGAGCATTTTCTCCGGCTTATCCCAGCGATAGGTGATGTCCGTGCCGGGGCCTTCTTCCTTGGTTGACGATCCGCCGCTCGAACTTGTCACTTCCGTGATCGCCCCCTTGCAATGGATGGAAAAATCGTCCGGCGCGGCGGCATTGTTGCCGTCCGCCGCATTGTCCTGCGCGTTGGCTGCGGCATTTTGCGCATTATCCTGCGGGGAAGAGCAAGCGCAGACCATAAACAGGGCTGCCATGGCGTAACGCTTCATTGCCTCTCCTTACCGCCGGGGGGCGGGCGGCGACACGCTACCAGCTTGACGGGTGGAGGCAATGGGCAAGCTGCGATCCTCAGCCTTCGCCTTCCATCGGCACCAGCTTTCCGGGGTTCATGATACCCTTTGGGTCGAATGCGCTCTTTATGGCGCGCAGGGTTGCGATGCGGGCAGGGCTGGCAAGGCGCGCCAGTTCGGTGCGCTTCATCTGTCCGATGCCATGCTCGGCCGAAATCGACCCTCCTGCGGCGACCACGGCGTCATGGACGAATGCATTGATTTGCTGTCCTTCCGCGGCGATCCATGCGGGACCATCGGTGGTGCCCCTTGGCGCGCGGACATGGAAATGGACATTGCCGTCGCCCAGATGGCCAAAAGACGAGGCGGATGTGCCGGGGAACGCGCGCTGTGCGTCAGCGGCTGCCTGTGTTATGAAGGATGGCATGCGGGCGACCGGCACGCTCACATCATATTGCAGCGCCGGCCCCTGCGCCCGTTCCGCCTCGGACAGGGATTCGCGAATCTTCCAGAAGGCTTCTGCCTGCGCTTCGCTGGCGGCCACGACGGCGTCCTTGGCCAGACCCGCCTCGAACGCATCGGCAAGCGCGTTCTCCAGCCGGTCCACGGCACTGGGCTCCGCCTGTTCGTCGAGATCGATCTCGATCAGGACATGCCAGGGGGTGCGCGTTTCAATTGGGCTGCGCGTTGCGGGGATGTGGGAGAGGACATGCCCCAGACCATCGTCCGCTATGATCTCAAATCCTTCCACTATCCCACCCAGCTTCGTTTCGAGCAGGCGTAACAGGGACAGCGCGTCTTCTGGCGTTTCAACGCCAATCCATCCCACGGCCCGATCGGCGATCGCCGGTACAAGCCGCAGCGATGCTGCGGTGACGATGCCGATCGTGCCTTCCGCGCCGATCAGCAACTGCTTGAGGTCGTATCCGCGATTGTCCTTCTTCAGCGCATCCAGCCCCTCGTGGATGCTGCCGTCCGGCAATACAGCTTCGATTCCCTCGACCAGGGCGCGCATGGTGCCGTGGCGCAGCACCTGCGTGCCCCCAGCGTTGGTGGAGATCAGCCCGCCGATTGTCGCCGACCCCTTGGCGCCCAGACTGAGCGGAAAGCGTCGTCCCGCCGCCGCCGCCGCATCGTGCAGCGTCGCGAGAATGACGCCCGCCTCGCACACAGCCAGATTGTCGTCGGCCGACAGACGACGAATGCGGTTCATGCGGCGCAGGGAGAGGATCAGTGCGCTGCCATCCATCGGAGGTGTCGCGCCGCCGACCATGGATGTGTTGCCGCCCTGCGGCACAAGGGCGACGCCGAGTGTATTTGCCAGCCTCAATATCTGAGAAACATCTTGCGTCGAGGCCGGTGAAAGGATCGCTGCGGCGGCGCCATGATATCGGCCGCGCCAGTCGCTGGTCCAGGGGGCGACATCGTCCGGATCGTCGATGACGCCTTTTGGCCCGAGAATCTCGCGGAACTTCTGAATGGTTGCGGTGTCGATCATCCCGGCCTTATGCGCTGGAATTCATCGACTGTTCAACCGGCAGGAGTTATTGCCTTTATCCCCAGAGGGGTCTGTTTTGTATTCATCCGTTATTTTCATGGCCATGCTGCTTGCCCCGGCCGGTGCCTCGGGGAATGTGCAACTGGCGCAGGTGACGGTCGAACAGCGGGTGATCATCCGGGTGCCGCTTGCCCGTCAGCGTGAAATGCAGGTGGAATCGCCTGTCGAGTTTCAGGAAAAGAAGGGGCCCAAATGCCTTGCCATCCGGTCGATCCGGGGGGCTTCGGTCACCGCGAAAAACAGTGTCGACATGACCCTTGTGAATGGGGATCGCTATCGCGCGAAGCTGGAAAGGGGTTGCCGGGCAGTCGATTTCTGGTCCGGCTTCTATGTCCAGGCGACCAAGGACGGCTCGCTATGTTCGGGACGTGATGTCATCCGTGCGCGCGGCGGTACGGAATGCGAGATCGACATCTGGCGCCAGCTGGTGCCGGACGACGAATAGGACCTGATTGATCTCTGGCGGCGCTAGCCAGCCTTACCCCGCAATATATCGCCGATCGACGTATCGAAATGCGCCTCCATCGCGGCGGTCGCGCCGGCGGAGTCCGAATCCGCGATGGCCTGCGCGAGCGCCCGGTGGAGGCGGATCGTATTGTCCTTCTGCTCCTGGCTCGTGCGCGTGCGCCATGCCTGCGGCACGGCGATCTTCATGAGCGGTGCGAAGGACTGGACGATCTGGCTGAACAGCGCGTTGCCCGCCGCCTGCGCGATCGTTTCGTGGAAGGCGATGTCATACTGGATCATGCGCTGCTGATCCTCCTGCGCCTCCGCCATCGCCTCGGCCAGATTCAGGATCATCTGCGCCTGCAGGTCGGTGCGCTTTTCGGCTGCCAGCGCAGCGATGCGGACCTCCACGGTGCGGCGGACGTCCCATACTTCCGCCACGCTGATCTGCGCGGTGGTGACGGCATGGTCGAGGGACGCGCCGATGACCGATCCGTCCATCGCGCCCACGCGCGCGCGGCGGCCATTGCCGACATCGATGAGCTTGAGCGCCGCAAGGGCGCCGAACGCCTCCCGCATGACGGCGCGGCTGACACCCAGTTCGGTGGCGAACTGGCCCTCACCGGGCAGCGTGTCTCCGACCTTCATGTCATGCGCGCGGATGTGGCTGCGCACGGCCTGCACGGCCTGATGCACGAGCGATCCGCTGGTGTCCGTGGGGTTGGTGCTCATGCGGCGAGCCTGTGCGCACGATATTGGGTCGGCGCAAGGCCGAAGTGGCGGGCGAAAGCGCGCGTGAAGCTGGCATTGTTGAGATAGCCGCATTTGTAGCCGATCGAGGAAACCGGCAGATCGGTCGCCAGCAGCATCTGGCCCGCTTCGCCAAGGCGCTGATCCGAAATTGCGTCCGCGACGCTGCAGGCGAACATGTCGCGGAACCCGCGCGTAAGCTTCGCCCGATTAAGGCCGCAGGAGCGGGCGATCATGTCCAGCGTCAGCTTCTCCGACCAGCGATCGTCGATCAGGCGGCGGGCGGCGAGGACGCGCTGGCTGTCGGCGCGGGTCAGGACGCCGTCGACGCCCATGGGGATCAGCGCATCCTCCGCATGGGCGCGAAGAGTGTCGCAGAGCAGTTCAATGCTCTTGGCGAGGCGATAGGGGGTGCGGGCGCCCTCCGGCAGGTCGCAGTCGCGGATGGTGAGGGCAATGGCGCGCAGGGCCGCGGGGAGGTGGTAGACGCCGCCATCGCGCAGGGCGAGGGGGCGGCCCAGGATGCGCTGGCATGCGGCGCGGGAGACGAGCATGACGAGGCGCGCTCGGCAATCGGCGGCCAGCGCCTTTCGGTTCATGTTTGCGGCGAAGTGTGCGGTGGTCGGCATATCAGCATCGCCGAAGACGATGGTGAATGCGACTGCGTCGAGAGAAGCTGATTCGGTGTCGCCGACCGGGCCAGAGCCTATGAAACCCAGCATTTCCGGGGAAACTTCGATCCTATCCATCACGGCTTCTCTCTCCTTTTGCGGGGAGAATAACCTATCTGATAGCTTAGGCAATAGCTATCAGATAGGTTCGTGCAAGGCATCCTCCGGTGCGCGGCGCATGGCGATAGTGAAAGCGATAAAGGAGAGGGCGCTGACGATTACGCCGACGATGGCAAGACCCTGTCCGAGATGGCTTTCGCCGCCCAGCAGGGCGGAGACCCATGTGACGAGCGTCGGCGCGATGCCGAAGCCGATGAGGCCCGCAATTGCGATGAACGCGCCGATGCACAGGCCGCGCAGTTCGTTGGGCATGAATACGGTCAGGGCGACGGATGTGCAGAGGCCCGTGATCGTGCCGAAGAGGATAAGCATGCCGAGCGCGCAGCCGAACAGGGGTACGGAGGGCGCGATGGGATAGAGGGCGGCGGGGATGCCAAGGCCAGCGGCGACAACTGCGCCGATCAGCAGGCCACCGCGTCGCCCGCTCTTCTGGCCCATATCCGCGACCAGACCACCCAATATGCCGCCGCCGACGCCGGTCAGGAAGATCAGCACGCCAAGCCAGCCGGCGAAATCCTGCGGCGCCAGGCCATAGCTGCGCGACAGCACGGGCGCGGCCCAGATGGCGGCGGCGGCATCGGCCATGACAACGCTGACCTGCCCGAGGAACAACGGGCCAAGGAAGGCGCGGCGCGCCCATAGCTCGCCAAAGATCACCCGGAACGGCGCATGTGTGCTGGCCGCGACCTCTCGCCGCGCGGGTTCCCGCATAAGGAGAAGCGGCAGAAGCGCACAGAAGCTGAGCAGGGCGAGCGAAATATGTGCGCTCCGCCAAGGCGCGATATTACCGAAGATGGCGGGCGTGGCGGCGTGAAGGAACAGACCAAGCAGCCAGCCGGTCAGCGCGATCGCGCCGGCCTGGCCCAGGCTCTTGCCCATCGTCACAATCAGCATGGCACGGCCGCGCTGGGCGGGCACGCACAGGTCGGCAATGAGGGAGAGCGCGGCGGTGAGGCCGCCCGTCGTGCCGATCCCGGCCAGCATGCGCGCGATGAACAGCATGGGCACATTATGGGCGATGGCCGTCAGGAAAGTGCCTAGCGTCCAGATCGCGCTGAGACCGATCAGCAGGCGAATGCGGTGGGTGCGATCGACCAGGATGCCGATGGGAATGGAAAACAGCACCAGCGGCACGGCGGCGGACACGCCCTGCACGACGCCAAGGATCGTGTCGCTCAGGTGCATTTCGGCCTTCGCGCCCTCCTGCACCAGGCTGAAGGAGGTCATCATCGTGAAGCCGGACGCCATGGCTAGCGCGAGGATGAGCAGGGGGAAAAGCGATCGCAGGAAGGAAGGATCGGCCTCGCCACCCAAGGGCGTTGCGACGGGGTAGGGGCTGTCCATCGGAATGTCCTTACTGCCTTGTTGGGTCGTTTAGGCGGGATGCCATGGGTTTGATCCGTTATTGCGAGCGCGGAGCGTTAAATCAGTCCGTTCGCCCTGAGCCATTGGGCGTCATCCCCGCGAACGCGGGGACCCATCTCCGCACGCCGCGACTGGGGCAAGGGGGGGGAGATGGGTTTCCGCCTTCGCGGGAATGACGAGGATTATCAGTGACCAACCTTCTCGAAGGGCCGTCCTTCTTTGCAGCGTTAAAAAAAAGGCAGGGCCCTTCGACTGCCTGCCAAGGCAGGCGCTCAGGAGAGCCTTCGACAAGCTCAGCCCGAACGGAAGATTTCACGCCGGGCATTCTAAAGCGCGAAGATCTTGCCCGGATTGAACAGGTCTTTCGGATCGATGGCCCGCTTGATCATCCGCATCATGTCGACGGCGTCGCCCAGTTCGGCGACCAGCCAGTCCTGCTTGCCGATGCCGATGCCATGTTCGCCGGTGCAGGTGCCGTCCATGGCGAGCGCGCGCTCGACAAGCCGGCTGTTGATCGCCTCGACCTCGTCCATTTCCTGCGGCGCGTTCGGGTCGATCGAGAAGACGACATGAAAATTGCCGTCGCCGACATGGCCCAGGATAGTGGCGGGGATGGCCGAAGCCTCCAGGTCGGTCTTGGTCTCGGTGATGCATTCGGCAAGGCGGCTGATCGGCACGCATACGTCCGTCGCCCAGCCGATCGCGCCGGGGCGCAAGTTGACGGCGGCATAATAGGCCTCGTGCCGTGCCTTCCACAGCTTCGAGCGTTCCTCGGGCAGGTTCGACCAGTGGAATTGCCCGCCGCCATTTGCGCCGGCGAGCGCCTCCACTGTGCGAACCTGCTCGTCCACGTAGGATGGCGACCCGTGGAATTCGAAAAACAGGGTGGTGAGTTCGGGATAGTCGAGCTTCGACCAGCGGTTGACGGCGCGCATCTGCATGTCGTCGAGGATTTCGACACGGGCGAGCGGGACACCGATCTGGATCGACTGGACAACGGTGTCGACCGCGCCCTTCAGGCTGTCGAAGCTGCAGACGGCGGCTGAGATCGCCTCTGGAATGCCGTGCAGGCGCAGGGTGACTTCGGTGATGATCCCGAGCGTGCCTTCACTGCCGATCATCAGGCGGGTGAGGTCGTAGCCCGCCGCCGACTTGCGCGCACGGCGGCTGGTGCGGATGTCGCGGCCGTCCGGCGTGACGACACGGAGCGACAGCACAGCCTCCCGCATCGTGCCGTAGCGCACGGCATTGGTGCCGGACGCGCGGGTCGATGCCATGCCGCCGATGGTGGCGTTGGCGCCGGGATCAATCGGGAAGAACAGGCCGACATCGCGCAGATGCGCGTTCAGTTCCTCGCGTCGGACGCCGGCCTGCACGGTGCAGTCGAAATCCTCGGCATTGACGGACAGGATGGCGTCCATCTGGCTGAGGTCGACGGTGACGCCGCCCCGGATAGGGATGGTGTTGCCCTCTATCGACGTGCCAGCGCCGAAGGGGATGACGGGCACCTCCGCCGCGACGCAGAGCTTCACCAGCGCCACGACCTCTTCGGTCGAATGCGGATAGACGACCGCGTCGGGCAGGGTTGGGGCGAAATGCGTCTCGCTGCCGCCATGCTGGAGCCGCACCGCCTCCCCCAGCGCCAGGCGATCCCCGAAGAGAGCGCCAAGCTGATCGAGAAATTCCGGCGGAAGCGGTTTTCGCGGCTGGGGGGTGTAGTGGGCGGTCATGGTCAGAACTTGAAGCTGGCGCGGACACCGTAGCGGCGCAGGTCCCCGATGATGCCCAGGTCGGATGCGGGCAGACCGGCAAGCTGGAGCGTCGTCTTTTCGATATAGGCGTCGAAATAATGTTTGTTGAACAGGTTGTTACCGAAGACGGAAAGCTCCATCCCGCCAGCCGTCGCGAAGGTGATCGATCCGTTGACCACCGAATAGCCCTTCAGGATGGTCGGTGTCGTCTGGTTGAGCGTCGCCGCCAGGCGGCTGCCCTTTCCGTTCAGGCTGGCGTTGAAGGTCAGCTTGTTATCGCCCAGCGGCACGACATAGTCGCTGCTGATATTATACATCCAGTCGGGCTGGAAGGTCAGGCGATCACTGGACAGCAGGCGGCCGGTCGTTGCGGTATATTCTGAGGAGTCGATCAGACGGGCGTGCATATAGGTAAGGCCGGCACCGATCGTCCATTGATCGGTCGGGCGTATCCGCGCCTCAAGCTCCGCGCCGTAGCTGTGGACATGGCCGGCGTTGAGATCGACCGTGACAAGGCTGCCGGTCGAGGACGGCGCGACGCTGTTGAGGCCGATATAGTGGCGATAGTCGCTGAAGAAGACATCGCCCGACAGGCTGAACGCCCGCGACGCATATTTTGAGCCGACCTCATAGGTCCAGGCGCTGTCGCCGCGATAGGTGCGGGACGGCGCGGTCGGCGCATTGAAGCCGCCGCCGCGATAGCCGCGCGCGACCGAGGCGTAGGTCATGAGGTCGGACGACCAGTGGCGCGTGATGCTGAGGCGCGGTTCGACCTCGTTCGACTTGATGTGCTGATCGCCCAAAGCGCTGCGGCTCTCATGATCGTAGCGCAGGCCTAGCGCGACTTCCCACGCCGTGCTGGGCTTCCAGAAGATGGTGCCGAACGCGGCATAGGTGTCGCCCACGCGATGATCGGTCGACGGCAGGCGCAGTCCGAAGGGGACGATCAGGTTGGAATTGGCCGCGTCATAGGTCTCTCGGCTGTAGAACAGGCCGAGCAGTGTGGAGATGGTGTCGCTTTCCTGCGTGTCGAAGCGCAATTCCACCGTCTTGGTGGTCAGCTTGTCCGTGCCGGTCGAGCGAACGACATTGGCGGGACCGAAATCGCCGTCGCTGTCGGGCGAATTGGTGGTGCGTGTGTCATAGGCGGCGAGCAAGGTGACCTTGGTATCGATCGCCTCGATCGGTGCTTCGATCCGGCCGTTGACGCCGCGATATTTGTAGGTGGTGATGCCGGTCGTGTTGAAATTATTGTCGCGCGAATAATCGGTCGGGCCGCTCACCCAAGCGTAGGGCACATTGTGGCCCTTGATCCAGTCATAATAGCCGTTGATCGCCACGACCACGTCATTGCCCGGCGTGAAGCGCAGCGTGCCGCTGACCGAGTCCGTGTTGAGGCTGTTGGAGTTGCCGCCGGCGGTAATATTGCGGATGAACCCGTCCTGCTGGCGATGCGCGCCGCCGATGCGGATGGCCAGCTTGTCCTGCACGATGGGGGCGGAGATCGACCCCGACACCAGCCAGCTGTCGTCCGGCCCGGCATAGCTTGACTGGCCGCGCGCCTCGAAATCATTGCCCGGCTGGCGGGTGATGACATTGATCGCGCCGCCCAGCGTGTTCTTGCCGTAGAGCGTGCCCTGCGGTCCGCGCAGCACCTCGATCCGCTCCACATCGAGCAGCGGGTTGTTGAGATAGGCGGTGTTGGGGCGATAGATGCCGTCGATGAAGAGGCCGACACCGGGCTGCACCGTCTGCACCAGCGTGACGCCGACGCCGCGAATGGAGACGAAGGCGCGGCCTGAGCCGTCGCTGGAGATGTTGAGGCCGGGCGACAGGGCGGCGGCTTCACGGACGGAGTTGATGTTGTTGCGGGCCAGCGTGTCGCCGGAAATGGCGGTGACGGCGACAGGCACGTCGAGCAGGGTTTCCTGACGCTTCCGCGCGGTGACGACGATGTCGCCCGATGACGAGGCTTCGTCGGCGGGCGCGGTCTGCGCGGTGGCGGCGAAGGGGGCGGCGCTGACAAACGCGGCGCTGGCGACGAGCAAAGTCCTGAAATTCATACATCCTCCCGGAGCGCCCGTAGCCCGAAGGCATTGGATTGGCGGCTCAATTCCTTTTTATGCCGACGCAGGTCGTGCCGCGCCGGTCAGAAGGAACCTATATGACAGGTCTAACCTATCCGAAAGGTGAAAAGGGTCCGAACCGGTGTGCAGTTCGGCGCGATCACTTGGCCGATCGGGCGAAGGCTTGCTGCGCCAAGGCCAATGTGCCGAGCGGTCCGGCATTCGCGCCGAGCGCGGGATGGAGGAGATAGTCGTCCATGCGATCCGCGATCATCGTTGCCGCCGAATAGCCGTTGAGGCTTTCGACCAGGCGCTTGCGGATCATCGGCAGCATTTGCGGCTGGCCCATCGCGACGCCGCCGCCCATCAGGATGCGCTCCGGCAGGCTGGTGAAGACGAGGCCATGGCACAGGATCGCGAGCGCGTCGGCGGCGAAGGCCCATGCGGGGTGATCGCGGGGAATGTCGCGGCCGGGCATGTTCGCGCGCGCCTCTATGGAGGGACCGTTTGCCAGTCCCTCGACGCAATCGCCGTGGAAGGGGCATGTGCCGGGGAAGGTATCGCCCGGCACGCGGGAGACGCGGACATGCCCGGCCTCCGAATGGCCAAGGCCCCGGATCGGTTGGCCCGCGACGATGCTGCCGACGCCGATGCCGGTGCCGACGGTGATATAGGCCCAACTGGTCAGGCCCTGCGCGCCGCCCCAGAGGCCCTCGGCCAGCGCCGCGCCGTTGACGTCCGTGTCGATGGCGACCGGATGATCACCCGCCAGGCCGAGCAGGGGCGTGTCCGCCCAGCCGGGCTTGGGCGTGTTGGTGATGGCGCCATAGGAGGTGGACGCCGGGTCGAGATCCAGCGGGCCGAAGCTGCCTATGCCGAGCGCCGCATAGTCCCAGCGCGCCAGAACCGCGGCGATGGCGGCGAGCGTCTCGTCCGGGGTTTGCGTGGGAAGCTCGATGCGTTCGCGCACGTCATCGGGGCCTGTGCCCAGGATGCAGATGCATTTCGTGCCGCCCAGTTCGACGCCCGCGAGCACAGTCATATCATCACCAGCAGGTGTAGCCGCCGTCTGCAAGGACTATGCTCCCGGTCATCAGGCTGGCGGCGTCGGAGGCGAGGAAGGCGACGACGGACGCCACCTCCTCGGACTCGCCCAGCCGCGCCATGGGTGTCGAATCGATCCAGCGCTTGTACATCGCGCCTTCCTTGTCGGCGAATTCATTGAGCGGCGTGCGGATATAGGTGGGCGCGACGGCGTTTACGCGCACGCCCCGGCTGGCCCATTCCGCCGCCAGGCTGCGCGTCAGTTGATGCACCGCTGCCTTCGATGCGTTGTAATAGCTCTGCTCCTGCGGGCGGTTGACGATGAAGCCGCTCATGGAGCCGATGTTGACGATGCTGCCCTTGCCCGCGTCCAGCATATGGCGGCCAAAGGCGCGGGCGCACCAGAAGGTGCCGTTGAGGTTCACGTCCATGACGTTCAGCCAATGTTCGTCGGCGACGGTCTCCGCCGGGGTTTCGCTGCGGGCGATGCCGGCATTGTTCACCAGGATGTCGAGGGGGCCGATCTGGTCGGCGACCTGCGTGACACGGGCGGAGTCGGTGACGTCCATGACCACGCCGTCGACGGCATAGTCCTTGGCGGTCATCTCGGCCTTCGCCGCGTCGATGGTCGCGGGATTGAGGTCGGCGATGGTTACGCGCGCGCCCAGTTCCGCCAGCGCCTCGACGCAGGCAAGGCCGATGCCGCTCGCGCCGCCTGTGACGAGCGCCGTGCGGCCGGTGAGTTTCAGTCGATCAAGATACATGGGACTCTCTCAGGGCATGAAGGGGGCGGCGGGCATGGGCGGTTCGTGGACCGCGACGCCCTGCTCAAGCTGGTAGACCTGCCGCGTGGTCCGGTCGAACTCGGGCCAGGGCAGCGCGCCGGTCGTGGCGTAGTCGACCCAGATCCTGTGCATGCGGTCGGCGAGCGCCTGCGGCGGGGCTGTGCCCGCAAGGCCTTCCGGCCCGGTTGCGCTGGCGAGCGTGTCGAACACGAAGGGGATCTCCATGCCGTGCGACGCGCCGAGCTGGCCGTCATAGCGGGGCGAGCGCCAGTCGAATTCATACATATGCGTGCGGCCGCAATGCTCCTCGGCAAAGCGGCGGGCGGGCCAGCGGAAGACGAGATCGTGGAGCGCGTTGGTCATGGCGTGACCGGGCTTCACGCCCCGCTCCCCCATGCCATAGGCCTTGAGGATTTTGCGGGCATGCGGCTGCGATTTGTGCACGACATAGGTGGCGAGCAGGCGACCGACCTTGTCGCGCACGCCGGTCGGGACAAAATAGAGGTTCATCTCCTCCGCATTGGTCCCGATCAGCATGTCGACATCCGCTCCCGCGCCCGATGCGATCGCGGCGAGCGGCTGAACCGGCAACACGTCGTCGCCATGGACCGGGATGAAGCGGCTGATGCCGAACACCGGCTCCCGCCCCGTCGCGTCGCGCAGGTCAAGGCGAGCGGTAGGGGCAGAGACTTTCTCCATCGCGTCCAGCATCTCCTCCGGCTTCAGGCTGGCAAAGCCCGCCGCGTCGGGCGTGATCTTCATCCGCTTCGCCAGCTTGCGCACCAAATGCTGGGCGATGTCGATGCTGCGGGTCATGCTTCCATGCCCGCTCTCCACGATCACGCGGCGGAACAGACCTTTCGCCAGCGGCGACACCAACAGGTTGGCGACGGACATGGCCCCTGCAGATTCGCCGAATATCGTGACATTGGCGGGATCGCCGCCGAACGCCGGGATATTTTGCTGCACCCATTCCAGTGCAGCAATCTGGTCGCGCAACCCCAGATTGGTGGGGATGCCGGGAATAGGCAGAAAGCCCTCCGTCCCCATGCGGTAATTGATGGCGACGAGGATGACGCCATCGCGTGCGAAGGCCGCCCCGTCCTGCACCGGCGCATCCTTGCTGCCGATCACGAAGCCGCCGCCATGGATGAAGACCATGACCGGCGCGCCGGAAATGTCACCGGCCGGCCGCCAGATGTTGAGCGTCAGATAGTCGTCGCCCCGATGCCAGCCATCCCCGACGAGCGCCACGACATCAAGGCCCGGCACTGCCCTGATCCGTTGTGGCCCATTGGGGCCAGGCGCAATCGCATCGCGGATTCCTTCCCAAGCGGCGGGCGGCTGCGGCTTTGCAAAGCGGAGCGGGCCGACCGGCGGCGCTGCATAGGGTATGCCGAGGAACCGGCTGACCCCGTTCTCGGTTACGCCACGCACCTGGCCTGCGGCCGTCTGGGCAATTGCTTCGGGCATTCCGACTCCCAACTTGTCTTTGGCGCACTGATAGCAGGGTGCGTCGACGACGCGATGGCGCACGCTTTGCTTCCCGGCTCTCCGGCCTTGCAGGTCAGCAAAGAAATGTTACGCAAATCCAGGGGAACGCGCGCCCATATCGTCCGTTCAGGATGGATCGAAGGAGACCCGATTCATGCGACATATCCCCACACGACTGCTCTTGATTCCCGTTCTGGCCGGCGGTGCGCTTGCCCTGACGGCTTGCTCGCACGGCGCCACGCGTGGCGGCCTGATCGGCGGCGCGGGCGGAGCCGTGGTGGGAAGTGCGACCGGTCTCGGCACGACCGAAGGTGCGATCATCGGCGGCACCGCAGGCGCGATCATTGGCGACAATGACCATAAGAAGAAGCGCCGTCATCGTCGGGACTGAGGCGCGGTTTAGGGGCCGCTGATGCGACGAGCCGAGGTGCCCCGATAACGCTTGCTTAACCATGTTCGCGCTAGATTCCCGGCGTCAGCCGAAGGAAGCGCGATCATGGATTATCTGCACGACGCCCTGTTTCATGTCAGCCAGAACATCCACCGGCAGCTGCTGGTCAATCCAGCGGATCGCAAGGCGGAAGCACAGCCGCTGAGCGTCATGATCGAGCGGGTGGAAGCCATGCGTTGCCGCCGCGATCCCGCGTTGTGCCAGGGTTCGCTCGACCTCAAGCCGATCCGGCAGAAAATGTCCTCCCGCCGCGACGTTCAGTAGTTTCCGGGCGGGTCGCTCGCCGGGAACGACTCATCCGATTGCTCGTCGACCATATCCCAGTCCCTGGCGTCTATGCCCTCCTGATATTCCGGTCCGGCGTCACGCACCGACGGGTAGGGCGGCGTCTCCGCCTCGGCAATCTCGCTGGCCTTGTTGAGCAGGCGGAAGAGGAATGCGGCAAACAGGCCGAGCGCCCCGATTTTCAGCAAGCCCTTCATGATCGTCCCCTTGATGACTGCGCCCTTCCTGAGAAGTCATTCAGGCACTTATCGTTCCGCGCAAGGTGTTTGCCGCAGGGGGCGGCGCGGGGAAAGTCTATGTTGACGCGGCCCGGCCAATGATGGCAATGGGCGAGCGCTTCGGCGATGCGGGTATAGCTCAATGGTAGAGCACTAGCCTTCCAAGCTTGTGATGCGGGTTCGATCCCCGCTACCCGCTCCAGCGAAATCAATTAGTTAGTGGAATTTGGCCAGTCATTCCGACGAGAGTATTGTCGGAATTCCGACGCGTGCGTTCAGGCTCTGGACATTGGCCTTTTACCAAAAGGGGCTTTTGATGCTGGAGTTTTGGTATGACCCGTTCGGCAATTCTTCTCCCCGTCGCACTTTCGACGATGTTCCTGATTAGCGGCCCCGCCTTTGCGCAGGGTGAGATCGCTTTGGGCGAGCGGCCCATTAAGCGGGCCGAGGTCACCGCCTTCGTGAAGAAGCAGTTTGCGGAGATGGACACAAACCATGATGGTCAGGTGAGCGAGGCGGAATTCCAGGCCTATCGCGCCAAGCAGCCGGATGACGGCAAGCGCGGGATCGGTCATATCGGCGGACGCTGGTTCGAGAAAACGGATGCGGATGGCAATGGCAAGGTGAGCCTGGCCGAGGCGATCGACCGTCCGCTCAAGATGTTCGATATGGCCGACATGAATGGCGATGGCGTAGCCAGCATTGACGAGCAGTCGATGGCGCAGTTGCTGATGGGCAAGTGAGGGGCTGAGCGTGCTCTCGCCTCTGTTTGTTTCAAGCAGAGCCGGGAAGCTGGTGTGCGCGGGTTTCTCGACTTCGCTCGAAACGAACGGGAGTTTGCGTATAGTTTAAGCGCCGGGCGTAAAGCCCTCCGGCGTTGCCCAGTCCGGATGCGCTATCGCGATAACCCGGAAGAGGTCCCCCATCTGATCGGCGGCAGTCAGGCGTTCGCTTGCCTGTTGGAGGTCGGTCGCGCGTTCCGGCGATCCGCGTGACAGGGAGGCGGCGCGCGCGTCGATCCCCAGCGCTTTCAGGAAGGCGCCCTGTCCCACAGGCCCGGTGACGCGCAGGCCCGCCTGTAGCGCGACATTGCCGATCATCGTGAAATCGACATGGGCGGTCAGGTCGCTGTCGCCGACATGGGTGAAGGGATCGGTCATCTGGTGCCCGCGCACCGCCTGTAGTGTGTCGCCGATCGCCGGCCCTTCATAGCCATAGTCGATGATGAGCGCGATGCCGCCCTGCCGCGCGATACGGTGGGCAAGCTCCAACGCGATCGTCGCGGAGGCCGGGGAGGTTTCCAGGATCGATCCGACGGGGGCTTCCTTCAGCGCTTCGGGCACGGCCGATTCCATCGGGCGGTATCCGGGCATGGGAATGAAACTGTCGCCCGGCTCGCCGATGCCGCCGATCAGCACGCGTTCGCGCCAGCCGACTTCGGTACGCTCCACCTGGCGAATGGGGAGGGCGTCGAAGAATTCGTTGGCGACGACCAGCAGCGGCCCCGTCGTCGGCACGGTGGACAGGTCGTCATGGAAGGACACATGCGGCAGGAGGGCGATCTGCCGCTCGCGCAGGGTCGGGCTGGTCTCGACGAAATGGACCTTGGGGGCCAGCGCCGCCGATTCCATGGCGCGCAGGGCATCATTGGCGAGCGTGCCGCGGCCCGGACCAAGCTCCAGATAGAGAGGCGCGCCTTTCCTGCCCGAGCGCATCCAGACATCGGCGAGGCACAGGCCGATCAGTTCGCCGAACATCTGGCTGATTTCCGGCGCGGTGATGAAGTCCCCGGCGACGCCCAGCGGATCGCGGCTCGCATAATAATGCGCGTTCGCCTCCGCCATGAAATGGGCGACGGAGATGGGGCCGCCTGCCTCAATCTGTCGCGCCAGTCGCTGGCCCAGCCTCAGCGTATCAGGAGACACTCGCGCTTCCGGCGGTGGGTTCCACGCGCACGCGCCGGCCCTTCGCCGTGACGATCAGGTAGAGGCCGCCGAAGATCATCGGCAGGGTGAGCCACTGGCCCATGTGAAGCCCGGTGCGGTGCGCGAACTCCAGCAGCTGCACGTCGGCTTCGCGGAAGAATTCGACGCAGAAACGGGCAAGGCCGTAGCCGAGCAGGAAAATGCCGACGAGCTTGCCGGGCTGATAGCGCGCCTTGGTCTTCCAGAAGGCGAACCAAAGGATGGCGAACAGCACCAAGCCTTCCAAGACGGCTTCGTAGAGCTGGCTCGGGTGGCGGGCGACGGGGCCGCCGGTGGGGAAGATCATCGCCCAGGGCACGTCGGTTTCCTTGCCCCACAGCTCCCCGTTCACGAAATTGGCGAGGCGGCCGAAGAACAGGCCGAAGGGCACGCAGCAGGCGACATAGTCATGGACGCGCAGCCAGCTCAGCTTCTCCTTGCGGGCGAGGTAGAGGATGCCGAGCGACACGCCGATGACGCCGCCATGGAAGGACATGCCGCCATTCCACAGCTTGAAGATGTCGAGCGGATGCTGGAGGATTTCCGGCTGGTAGAACAGGACATAGGCGAGGCGACCGCCGATGATGATGCCCAGCGTCGCGTAGAAGATCATGTCGTCGGCGTGGCGGCGGGCCATGGGCGCGCCGGGCTGGCGAATGATCTTGAGCAGATACCAGTAGCCGATCAGGATGCCGGCCAGATAGGCGAGGCTGTACCATTTGAGGGTGAAGAAGCCGAGGTCGAGCGCGACCGGGCTCAACCCCAGATCATCGAAACGGATATGTGCCGCGGCGCTGGCCGCAATGTTCAGGATCAAGGCGTTTCCCCGCTATTTTGGGTCTGCATAGAGGAAGTGCCGGGCGATACCAAGCGGGTTTCAGCGCGGGGTATCGCCAAGGCCGGTCGAGGTCGCAGCCGGCATGCGGACGCCCGCCCGGCCGCGCCGCGCCAGTTCCGCCTTCAGGGCTTCGGGCCGGGGCGCGACGAGGAAGCCGAAGCTGACCGTACCCGCCTTCGTCTCGACGGCGTGGTGCAGGCGATGGGCCTGGACGATGCGCTTCATATAGGGGGAGCGGGCGACGTAGCGATGCTCGACCCGCCGGTGGACGATGATGTCGTGGAAGCCGAGATAAATCGCGCCATAGGCCGCGATGCCCGCGCCGACCGCCGTCGCCCAGTCGCCCCAGCCCAGTTGCACGCCGCCGAGCAGCAGCAGAATCGACGGCATGGCGAAGATCACGAAGTAGAGGTCGTTAAGCTCCCAGAAGCCGGTGCGGGCGCGGTGGTGGCTGGCATGCAGCGCCCAGCCCGGCCCATGCATGACCCAGCGGTGCATGACATAGGCAAACCCCTCCATCGCGATGACGGTGGCGAGGAACAGCAGGGCGAGAAAGGGGAGAGACATGTGTGCGGTATAGCGGTGATGGGGTGGCGAGGGAAGCTGGGGTGGGGGCATCGGTAAGTGGCTTCCGGTCAAAGCGAACTTCCCACTTTCGCCGTCATGCCGGGCTTGACCCCACAACTGTCCGGGATTCACAATTTGAGTAGCAGTTGTGGCGTAAGGGGCCGTTTTGCGGGTGGTGTTGGAGGGGGCTTGGCGCGTCCTGACA
>JAHFPU010000109.1 GCA_023266635.1 Sphingobium sp. | reverse complement strand
CGCATAGCGCTTGCGCAGGTCCGCCAGGTCACGCTTCAACCGGGTGCGCTGGCGGGAGGGGCTTTCGACCAGCTTCTGCAGCTCCTCCCGCTCCTTGACTAGCTCCGCATGCTCCTTGCGCAGCTCCATTTCCTCAAGCTTGCGCAAGGACCGCAGCCGCATGTTGAGGATGGCTTCGGCCTGGCGGTCGTTAAGCTCGAATTCCTCCATCATCACCGCCTTGGGTTCATCCTCGGTCCGGATGATCTCGATCACCCGGTCGAGGTTGAGGAAGGCAATGATATAGCCGTCGAGCAGTTCGAGGCGGGCGGCAATCTTGTCCAGTCGGTAGTTGGCTCGGCGGACCAACACGTCGATCTGGTGCGCCAGCCATTCGGTCAGAACCTGCTTCAGGCCCATGACGCGCGGCGTATGGCTGGCGTCGAGGACGTTGAGGTTGAGGCCGAAGCGGTTTTCCAGATCGCTCATCCGGAACAGGCTGTCCATCAGCACGTCAGGATCGACGGCGCGGGTGCGCGGTTCGATGACGATGCGGATTTCGGCGTCGGATTCGTCGCGGATGTCGGCGAGGATCGGCAGTTTCCGGTCGTTTATGAGCGCTGCGATCTGTTCGATCAGCTTCGACTTGGGCACCTGGAAGGGAATTTCGGTGACGACCGCCACCCATGTTCCCCGCCCGCCTTCTTCCTTATGCCAGCGGGCGCGGACACGGAAGGAGCCGCGGCCAGCGGCATAGGCTTCGGAGAAAATAGCGGCATTATCGACCAGCACGCCGCCGGTCGGGAAGTCCGGCCCATGGACGATCTCCATGAGCTGGGCATGCTCGGCAGCGGGATTTTCTATCAGCAGCATCGCCGCATCGATCAGTTCGGCGACATTGTGCGGCGGGATGCTGGTCGCCATGCCAACGGCGATGCCGGACGATCCGTTGGCGAGGAGATTGGGGAAGAGACCGGGGAAAATCTCCGGCTCTTCATCCTCGCCATTATAGGTCGGGCGATAGTCGGTGGCGCCTTCGTCCAGGCCGACCATCAGGTCCGACGCCGCCTGCGTCAGCCGCGCCTCGGTATAGCGCATGGCCGCCGCGTTATCGCCGTCGATGTTACCAAAATTGCCCTGCCCCTGCACCAAGGGCGTGCGCAGCGAAAAGTCCTGCGCCAGGCGGACCATCGCGTCGTAGACCGACTGGTCGCCATGCGGGTGATATTTGCCGATGACGTCACCGACAACGCGCGCGCATTTCTTGTACGCCGTGGTGTTCCGCGCCGGGGCGGCCGCAGCGGTTCCCGCCGCCGCATCCGCGTTGCTCGGCTCCAACTTCAGCAGGCGCATCGCCCAGAGTAGGCGGCGATGAACCGGTTTCAGGCCATCGCGCAGGTCCGGCAAGGAGCGGGCAGTGATCGTCGAGAGCGCATAGACCAGATAGCGTTCGGACAAGGCGGCGTCGAACGGATGGTCTTTGATGCTGTCGAAGGGGTCACGGAAGTCGCTCATCATTAACGGCGATAGCAGGGGATTTCACGGGAGGCGAGAGTGCAAAGCGGATGGGCAAATACCGTCTGCCAAAGACGTCATTTTACTTCCGTTCGTTTCGAGCGTAGTCGAGAAACCAGCGCGAGGCTTCTCGACTACGCTCAAGCGAACGGATGTGGGTGTCCGATCAGAGAAGCATATCGCCGCTTACCCCTTCGGCAGAAACCGCCCGTCCGGGTCCTTCGCAATCTCCGCAGCGAACTCGGTGCTGATCCAGTTGCGAAAGGCCTTCACCTTCGGCGTGTTGCGGGCGTGATGAGGGTTCACAACCCAATAGGCGCGGGTTTCGATGACGTCAGAAGGCACAGCCTCCACGAGCAGGCCCGCCTCGATCTCCGCCTTCCACAGATAGGTATTGAGAATGGCGATACCCTGCCCCGCAATCGCGGCACGGCCTTCCATCACCTGGGAATCGAGCGCGATCGACGGCGGGATGACGGAGGCGTCCATCTCCACGCCCATGTCGGCGAACCATTCGTGCCACCAGATGTCGTTGGGCGATAACCGCGGCAGGGCCAGCAGAGCATGCGCGTCGGCGATCGGACCGTTGGCGGAGAGGAAGCCGGGGCTGCACAGCGGCGCGAGGCGGTTATGCGAGAGCAGCCGGGCGTCGAGGCCAGGCCACTCGCCCTTCCCGCCCCGGATAGCAACGTCGATCCCGTCGCGTGCAAAATCGACCAGGGAATCCGAAGAGCTGATCCGCACGGCAAGGCCGGGCTGGCGCATCTGGAAACCGCCTATGCGCGTTGCAAGCCATAAATTGGCGAAGCTGTTGGTGCAGCTTATGGTGAGGACGGAGCTGTCCTCACCCGCCAGCGTAGCGAAGCCCTGTCGCATTTCGTCGAATGCGCGGATGATGATGGGTGCGAGCGAGCGGCCCCGCTCCGTCAGTTGGACCTTCCGCCCGGCCCGATGAAACAGGCTGACTCCCAGACGTTCTTCTAACAATTTCACCTGATAGCTGACCGCAGCCTGGGTCATGCCCAACTCCTGTCCGGCAGCCGTAAAATTCTCCAGCCGCGCGGCCGCCTCGAACACTCGAACGGCCGACAGAGGGGGGAGCACAGACATGCTCCATCGATAAATTCTCCTTATGTATCCTGTCCAGTCTTTTGTTGGCGTGCCGTTACGGCTTTCGCCATATGGGCCATGCCGGACACACCGGATCACACACGAAAGACAAGGATATGCATGACAATGACCACCCCATAGGCAGCGGGTTGGCCGCCGCGCTTTTTGCGCTGCTGCTCAGCTCGACGGTGTTGCTGAGCGCTATCGGCCCGGCGAGCGCTGCGAGCAGCTCGCCAAAGCATGCGAGCGCAAACCTTAGCTTCAGGCCTGTCCTCGCCTGATCTGAAAATCTCGACAACCATTGGAAAATGAAAGGAAATAACGATGCGCGACGAAATAGACGGCCGGATATGGGCCGACAATCATAAGGCCATCTCTGCCGGCCTCGGCGAATTGTTCAAGGCAATCATGGAGGCTTTCCGTGTCCTGAACCGGATCGAATATGCTGCCCCCTGGCGCGCAGTGGCCGGACGCGCCACCAAGTGACGGTCGATCCGCGAATTCAGACCCCGGCGTAGTCCAGGGTCCGGGTGGCACAAGCCCGGATCCTGATCTGCGCCGGGGTTACATTGATAACAGCGATATGAGCCGGATGGCCGTGGCGGAGCGAGCCTAGTTCAAAGCCCGTCGATCAAATCGCGTCAGCAAGAGCGCTGCTCCGTCTGTCAAAGCAAAAGTGAAGACTAAAAACGCGATCAGGATCAATAAAATTCCGCCAAGAACAGAATAGAAATATAGCTCAACCTGCCCAACAGGTTTTTCAACTTCCTCACCCATAGAAAACCTCTCCAATTGAAGCGATTCAACTGGTTAAAAATTATAGTTAACGATCGAATCGGTGGAGCGCGTATTAATAGCGGCGAATAATAAGAGATACCCGACTTTGCGCCACCGGTTTCCCGACCGAAATGGTAGTGGAAAAACGAGGCACATGATTCTGAAGGACTTTATTTTACGTAAGCGATTTGGCAGCGCGTCAATGAGCCGGCTCCGAGCGAAAATCGCTTGAGGCCCGGTTAGCGCGCCGGTTCGACTTCCCTGCCCACCTCTGCGGTTTTGCCGCTACTCGCCAGACGCCCCGTGAAGCATTTGCGCCACCAGATGACGTCCTGCTTCTCAACACTATCCATCATCTTGCGCCAGCGACGCTTACGCTCGTCGAGCGGCATGGCCAGCGCCTTCAATATGGCGTCGGCCATTTCCTCGGGCGAATAGGGGTTGATAAGCAGCGCGTCCTTGAGTTGAAGCGCAGCGCCGGCGAAGCGGGAGAGAACCAAGACCCCTGGGTCCTCCGGGTCCTGTGCCGCGACATATTCCTTGGCGACCAAGTTCATCCCGTCGCGCAGCGGCGTGACGAGGCCGATTCGGGCGGCACGGTAGATGCCTGCCAACCGGTCGCGCGGATAGCCCTGGTTCACATAACGGATCGGCGTCCAGTCGACGTCGCTATATTCCCCGTTTAACCGCCCGGCGAGGGAGTCCAACGTGGCGCGGATCTCCTGATAACTTTCCACCTCCCCACGTGAAGGCGGCGCGATCTGCAACAGCACGACATTGCGATGGCAGTCCGGATTGTCCTTAAGCAGGCGAGCATAGCCGTTAAAGCGCTCCTCCAGCCCCTTGGAATAATCGAGCCGGTCGACACCGACGATTAGGGCGCGGCCCTGCATCGAGGTCGCGACCTGCTCTCGCATCGTCGCGGCTTCCTCCGTATTGCTGGAAGCGACGAATTCCTGCGTGTCGATACCGATCGGGCAGGCGACGGCCTGGATCGTGCGATCGCCAACGGTGATGAAATCGCCATCGACCGTGCCGCCCATTTCCTTTTCGACATAGTGGCGGAAAGATTCCAGCCATTCCTCCGTATGGAAACCGACAACGTCATAGGCGAACAGGGTCTCCACCAGCTTGCTATGATGGGGCAAGGAGACCAGCAAGCGCGTCGGCGGCCAAGGGATATGGAGGAAGAAGCCGATCCGGTTCTTGTGCCCCCGCGCCCGCAGCATCTCACCCAGCGGGATCATGTGATAGTCATGGACCCATACGATGTCCTCCGGCTCGATCAGCGGGCTGGCGGTATCGGCGAAACGCTCGTTGACGCGGTTATAGCCGCCCTCAAAATCGCGGGCATATTCGGCCAGGTCGATGCGGAAGTGGAAGAGCGGCCACAGCGTCTTGTTGGCATAGCCGTTATAATATTCGTCGACATCCTGCTCTTCCAGATCGATCGTCGCGGTCTTGACGCCAAAATCCTCGTTGAAGGCGATCTGGCCGGTAAACTTCTCCGTCGTCTCTCCCGACCAGCCGACCCAGATGCCCCGGCTCTCACGCAAAGCCGATGACAGGGCAACCGCAAGACCGCCCTGTTCCGCGCCAGTCCCAGGGCGTTTGACCCGGTTGGATATCACGATCAGGCGGCTCATCGGCATTCACTCCACGGCTTGCTCAGCAGGACGGCGCAGTTGATGATGCCGACGAGCGAATAGGTCTGGGGATAATTCCCCCACAACTCTCCCGTGTCTGGGTCGATATCCTCCGAAAGGAGGCCCGCCGCCGTTCGCCGCGACAGCATCTCCTCAAACAGGGTGCGCGCCTCGGCCTTGCGCCCAGTTCTATACAAAGCCTCGATCAGCCAGAAGGTGCACACGTTGAATGCTGTAACAGGCGCGCCGAAATCATCCGGGGCGGAATAGCGGAGCATGTTGGAGCCACGCCGAAGGTCCTTTTCGAGCGCGACCAGCGTCCCGGTGAACTTGGGATCGTCCGCGCCCAGGAAGCGCAGGTCGAGAAGCTGGAGCAGGGAAGCGTCGCGGGCGTCATCCTCGAAATTCGCAGACAGCGCATCGCTGTCCGGCCGCCAGGCGGCGGTAAGGATCGTCTCGCGCATCGTCGCCGCGCGACCGGCCCAGTAGGTTTCCCGTTCAGTGAGGCCTAGCGCCTGCGCGGCATGGGCAAGGCGATCGCATGCGGCCCAGCACATGACGGCGCTATAACTGTGGACATGCAGGCGGGTGCGCAGTTCCCACAGGCCTGCGTCGGGCTGGTCATAGACCTGCCACGCACGCTCACCCACCGCCTCCAGCGCCTCAAAATCCGCCTTTCCGGCCATCCGCAGCAAGCGTTCGTCGATGAACCCCTGCACCGATGACAGGACGATCTGGCCATAGGCGTCGTGCTGGACCTGGCTATAGGCGGCATTGCCGACGCGGACCGGCCCCATGCCGCGATAGCCGGGCAGGCTCTTGGCCTCCCATTCCTCCAGCGTCGCATTGCCGCGCACATCATAGAGCGGCTGGATATGCCCGCCCTTCGCGCCGTCGACGATGTTGCGCAGATAGGCGAGATAGCCCTCCAACACATCGAGCGCGCCGAGCCGGTTGAGCGCCTCCACCGTATAATAGGCGTCACGGACCCAGCAGTAGCGATAGTCCCAGTTCCGTCCGCTATCGGCATGTTCGGGGATAGAGGTGGTGAGCGCGGCGACGATCGCGCCGGTTTCCTCATGCTGGCAAAGCTTGAGCGTGATGGCGGAGCGGATTACTGCCTCCTGCCATTCGGGCGGAATGGCGAGGCCGCGCACCCAAAGCTGCCAGTGCTGTACGGTTTCCTCGTACATGCGTTCGACCGCCGGACGCAGGGCGTCGGAAAAGCTCTCGTCCGGTCCAAGGAAGAAATGGGTGATATGCTCCAGCCGGAAGAAGCTTTCCTGGCTGATAAGGCCGATGGGCGCGTCCGTCGTCAGGCGCATCGCCATATAGGAAAGCACCATGCGAACATGGTTGGAGCCGTAGGTGACCGGCACCGGTTCCGCATTCCAACTGGTGGTCGGGCGCAGCCTTATGCGGATGCGGGGCGACCCGGCGACCGGCATGACGATTCGCGCGAAGGCGACCGGGCGATACATGCGGCCCTTGTGCGGATGACGCGGACAGAAGTCGTAGGTCTCGATCGCGTTGCCGTCCTTGTCCGTCTGGCGGGTCATCAGGACAGGCGTGTTGCGGACATAGGCCTGCTCAACCTTTACGCAATTCTCCAACTCGATCGCCCAGAAGCCGCGCGTATCCTTGTCCTCATAGTCGCCCTCGTCGAGCAGGGCGGAGAAGACAGGGTCGCCGTCGACGCGCGGAACGCAGGCCCAGATCATGCGGCCGGCGCGATCGATCAGCGCGGATGCCTGGCAATTGCCGATGGGCCAGAGGTCGAGATTGCTCTGGTCCACCGGCGTGTCGGTGGTCGAGGGATCGGATTGCGCAACGCTCATCGGGCGCTCCGCGACAGATGCGCTAGGGTTATGGTTTCAGATGGGTCTTTCCAAGCGGGAACATTGGATAATGGCAAACTTCACCCCCGGGAATGGACGCAGGACTTGTGCGCCCGAACCGGTCGGTCAGGGCACTCCCGATAGATAATGCCTAACGGCCCCAACCTGTTCCAAATGCCATTGCGCACTCGTAACGCGCGCCGGGCCGACCAGAATGCCACAGCCGCCCAGCGCCTGCGCGGCCATCATCCCCTCTTCGTCGGTCAGGTCGTCGCCGACGAAAATCGGCATGCCGCCGGCCATGGGCGCGGTCTTCATGAGTTCGGCCACCGCCGTTCCCTTGTCCGCGCCGCCCGGTCGCAGTTCGTAAAGCATCTTGCCAGGCTGAATGATAAGGCCGGTGGACAAAGCCACCTCTTCCGCCAGCACGCGGCAGGCGTCGGTCCACTCCGGTGCGCGACGGAAATGCAGGCCGACGCTCAACGTCTTGCGCTCGACCAGCAGGCCCGGCTTATCGGCGATGAAATTCGTGAAGATCGCTTCGGCCTCATCAACCGCCTTTAGCCGTTGCGGACCACGCGGCGCCTTGCCCGGCTCGGCGAACTCGAGGCCGTGGGTCCCTGACAGCAGGAAATCGCCAAGGCCGAACAGGTCACGCAGGGTCGCCACCGAGCGCCCGCTGACGATCGCGAGCCGTCCGCCCAGCGCATCGCGAGCGTTGGCGAGAAGGCCAATCAGGTCAGCGTCTACCTCCACAGCTTCCGGCACATCGGTCAGCGGCACCAACGTCCCATCGAAATCGAGGAACAGCGATGCACCTTGAAGGAGGGATGTGGGCGGCGGAGGAAGCTGTGCAAGCTTCAGCGGTTCAGGAACAGTCACGGACGCTATGGTGGGGGGCGAAAGGGCGGAAGGCAACGGGGAAGGCAATATTTCCCTGCCGCTTCCACCATCTTCTTGGGCAGCAGTCGGATGACGGCTTGCGCCTTAATGTCATAAAAGCGTAACACGCCGCCTTTCCGGCTCACAAGTGGACCAATTCCATCCGTCAGATTGCCGCCTTGCCCTATCGCACTCAGGGAAATGCGATCGATGCGCCTGTGCGCGTGATGCTCGTGACCTCTCGCGGCACGAAGCGGTGGGTGATCCCGAAGGGCAATCCTGTGGCCGGCATCGCCGCGCATACCGCCGCATCCATGGAGGCGGAGGAAGAAGCCGGCGTTCGTGGGCTGGTCTGTCCTACGCCGCTCGGTTCCTATCGCTATCGCAAACGCCGCCAGAATGGCGCGTCCCTGATGCTGGACGTCGATGTCTTTCCCTTGGCTGTCAGCCAGGAACTCGGCATGTGGAAGGAGCAGGGCGAGCGGGAGCGCCGCTGGTTCAGCCTGGCCGACGCAGCAGCGGCCGTGGACGAGCCGGACCTGCGCGATCTCATCCGGTCCTTCGGCCCAGCCGAATTCAAGGCCGCCGCCCAGCGCAACGGGCTTCTCACCACCGTCGCTCAGAAATCAAAGGTCAGTCATATGTTCGCGTGGTTCCAGCGGCTGTTGCCCAAAACCGGCAATTTCTTCGAAATGTTCGAGGCGCATGCCGTTACCATCGTCGCCGCCGCCGATGCGATCGCCCGGCTGCTGCAGGATGGCGGGCGCGACCATATTCGCGAGGTGATCGAACGCGAGCATGACGCCGACGAGATCATCCGCGAGATGCTCCGCACGGTGCGCGAAACATTCCTGACGCCGTTCGACCGCAGCGCCATCACCAGCCTGATCGGGTCGATGGACGATGCGATCGACGAGATGCAGGCCAGCGTCCAGGCGATCGACCTCTATGAGGTCACCCATTTCGAGCGGGAAATGAAGGACATGGCGGCGATCATCGTCGATGCCGCCCGCCTGACCGCCGAGGCGATGCCGCTCCTGCGCGACGTGGGGCGCAACGGCCCCCGCCTGCATGAACTGACCGAGCGGCTGGTGCGGATGGAAAGCCATGCCGACGAAATCCACACCGCCGGCGTTAAGCGCAGTTTCAAGGAGCATGGCGCGACCGATACGCTGCGTTTCATCGTCCAGCGGGAAATATACAAGCATCTTGAGCGGATCGTCGACGCCTTCGAGGATGTCGCGAACGAGATTGACGGCATCGTCATCGATCATGCCTGACCGGACACAGCGCGATGTATGAACTCGCCCTGCCGCTGCTCATCGGCCTTATCGTCATCGCGCTTGCGTTCGATTTTCTCAATGGTCTGCACGATGCTGCTAACTCGATCGCGACGGTGGTGGCCACTCGGCTGTTGAAGCCCGTTCACGCCGTGATCTTCGCCGCCCTGTTCAACTTCGCCGCCTATTTCCTGACGATCGCCTATCCCAGCCTGCACAAGGTCGCGGACACGATCGGCCAGGGGCTGATCGACCGGAATTTCGTGACCCCGGCCGTCATATTTGGGGCGCTGGTCGGCGCGATGTTCTGGAACGTGCTCACATGGCTGCGGGGCATCCCTTCCTCGAGCAGCCACGCGCTGGTCGGCGGGATGATCGGATCGGGCGTCGCTCATGCGGGCCTGACCGGCATCAAATGGGCGGGGTTGAACAAGACGCTGATCGCCATCGTCCTGTCCCCTACGCTGGGCATGATCCTGGCCATGGCCGTCATGCTGCTGACAAGCTGGCTCTTTCGCCGAAGCTCTGCGGTGGGCGCGGAAAGAAGCTTTCGCATTCTCCACCTCCTGTCTTCGGGTGCCTATTCGCTGAGTCACGGTCTGAACGATGCGCAAAAGACGATGGGGATCATCACCGTCCTGCTCTATTCGACCGGGCATCTGAGCGGCGCATTCGCCGTGCCGCACTGGGTGGCGATCAGCTGTTATATCGCCATTGCTCTGGGCACACTCACCGGCGGATGGACGATCATCGAGACGATGGGATCGCGCATCACCAAGCTGTCGCAGCATCAGGGATTCAGCGCCTCGCTGGCGGGATCCATTGTCCTGTTCACTGCGTCCGCGCTCGGCATTCCCGTATCGACCACGCATACGATCACCGGGGCGATCATCGGCGCGGGAACCGCGCGCCGAGCCTCGGCCGTGCGTTGGGGCGTCGCGGGCAATGTCGTTGCCGCATGGGTCATCACCATTCCGGCGTCGGCTGCGGTCGGCGCCTGTTTTTACTGGCTGACGCTGCTGTTCTGATACGGCCTTGGGCTATGGGCGCCTCCACCCTCCGCCCCATTTGCACGCCCTCCAATATTGGTTTATGGGCCAGACCGACCAGCCCCGGTGCTCGCCGATCAATTCGTGATTCGCGTGCCGGGGCCTCTTATTTTTGCAGACAGGAACCAGAGTATGGCCCGTCGCCGCCAGATCTACGAAGGCAAGGCAAAGATCCTGTATGAGGGTCCCGAGCCCGGCACGATCATCCAGTATTTCAAGGATGACGCCACCGCGTTCAACGCCCAGAAGAAGGGCACGATTTCCGGCAAGGGCGTCCTCAATAACCGCATTTCCGAGCATATCTTCACGCTGCTCGGACAGATCGGCGTGCCCACGCACTTCATCCGCCGCCTGAACATGCGCGAGCAGTTGGTGCGTCAGGTCGAGATCGTGCCGATCGAGGTTGTGGTGCGTAACGTCGCCGCCGGCACCCTCTCCAAGCGCCTCGGCATCGAGGAAGGCACGCAGTTGCCCCGCACGCTGATCGAATATTGCTACAAGGACGATGCGCTGGGCGATCCGCTGATCTCCGAAGAGCATATCGCCTGCTTCGGCTGGGCCAGCCAGGACGAGATGCACGACATCGCCGACATGGCGATCCGCGTGAACGACTTCATGTGCGGCCTGTTCGCCGGCATCGGCATCCGCCTGATCGACTTCAAGCTGGAGTTCGGCCGCATCTGGGACGGGGATTTCAGCCGCGTCATCCTGGCCGACGAGATCAGCCCCGACGGTTGCCGCCTGTGGGACAGCGT
>JAHFPU010000108.1 GCA_023266635.1 Sphingobium sp. | reverse complement strand
CATTGATGTGCAGAAGGAGCCGGTTCGCGTCATCGGATGCGGCGACATGTCGGGCGACGTGTTCGGCAACGGCATGCTGCTGAGCAAGGCGATCAAGCTGGTCGCCGCGTTCGACCATCGCCACATCTTCTTCGACCCCGATCCCGACACGGCGGCGGCATGGACGGAGCGCGCGCGCATGTTCGCCCTGCCCCGTTCGAGCTGGGACGATTATGACAAGTCGCTAATCTCCAAGGGCGGCGGCGTATTTCCGCGCAGCCTGAAGAGCATCAGCCTGACACCGGAGATTCAGGCGATCCTGGGCACGACCGAGACGGAAATGGAGCCTGCGGCCATCATTTCCGCGATCCTGAAGTCACCCAACGACCTGCTGTGGTTTGGCGGCATCGGTACCTATGTGAAGGCGGCGGCGCAAAGCCATGGCGAAGTCGGCGATCCCGCCAACGACCGCTTGCGCGTCAATGCTGAGGACCTGAAGGTCAAGGTGGTGGGCGAAGGCGCAAACCTTGGCTTCACGCAGGCCGGGCGCATCGCCTTCTCGCTGGACGGTGGCCGGATCAACACCGACTTCATCGACAACAGCGCCGGCGTCGACTGTTCCGACAATGAAGTGAACATCAAGATCGCGCTAAACAAGGAAATGGCCGAGGGCCGCCTGTCCTTCGGGGATCGCAACGCCCTGCTGGTCAGCATGACCGACGCGGTGGCCGATCTGGTGCTGGAGGATAACCGTCTGCAGGCGCTTGGCCTGTCCATCGCGGAATCCGGCGGCGCGACCGATCTTGCTAGCTATGTGCGGCTGATGGAGACCTTCGAGGAGACCGGCCGTCTCGACCGCCTAGTCGAGGGTCTGGGCACCAACGAGCAACTGCTGCGGCGCGGGCAGGACGGCAAGGGGCTTACCCGGCCGGAACTGGCCGTCTTGCTGTCCACCGCCAAGCTGGCCCTGCAGGATGCTATCGAGCAGAGCGGGATCGGCGAGGACGAGAGCATGGGCGGCGAACTGGCCCACGCCTTCCCGCCCGCCATGCAGGCGAAGGAAGCTGACGCGATCGCAGGGCATCAGCTGCGCGGCGAGATCATCGCCACCAAGCTGGCGAACCGCATCATCAATCGCCTCGGCCTGATCCATCCATTCGAACTGGCGGAAGAGGAAGGCTGTTCACTCGCCGACCTGACCAGCGCCTTCGTAATCGCCGAGCGCCTTTATGGCGTGCGGGCGCTATGGGACGACATCGACAGCAGCGCCATGTCCGAAGGCGCGCGCCTTGCCCTGTTCGGCCATATCGCCACGGGCATGCGGGCGCAGATCGCCGACATGCTGCGCAGCCTGCCGACCGGCACGCTGCCGCAGGCGGGCGTAGCGGCGCTGGAGCCGGGCGTCAGGAAACTCGCATCGCATGTGGACTCGCTGCTGACCGACGAGGCCATGCGCCGCAGCCAGTTCATCATCGACGAACTGACCGCGCTTGGCGCGCCGGCAGAGCTGGTCGAGCGGTCCGTGTCGCTGTTCAAGATGGACGGCGCGATCGGCCTCGCCAATCTGGCGCTGAAGCTGAAGGTCGACGAGATCGACATCACCCGCGCCTTTACCCGACTGGGCGAAGCGGTGGGCATCGACTGGGTGCAGTCGGCCGCCGCGCGCATGGAGCCTAGCGATCCGTGGGAACGCCTGCTGATTTCCGGTGTGGCGCGGGACATGCAGCAGGTGCGGCTCGACTTCCTGGCCGGCACGCGGGGCACAGATGTCACCGCCTATATCGACAGCTGGCTGGAGCGACAGGCGCCGCGCATTTCCCAGTTCCGGGCACTGATAAAACGCGCGAAGCTGGCCGCGTCGCCCAATGTCGCCATGCTGGCGGAGCTTGCCGGGCAGGCGCGGGGATTGCTGGCGCGGTAGGACGGATCAGGCGGCGGGTTTAGCTCCGCTGACGTCCATCATCTTGCCGCGCGTGATGATCACCCGGTCGCCGAGCTTTGCCTGCCCAAACAGCAGGGCGGCGAACTTGTTCGGCACGCCGATACAACCGTGAGTCGCAGAACCCAGTTCGACGTCGCTGCCATGGATGGCGACGCCATCGCTTGTCAGGCGCAGCATATAGGGCATGGGCGCGTCATAAAGGTTCGACCAGTGATTGGCGTCCTTCTGCGTAATCGGGAAGGTGCCGAGCGGCGTCATCATATTGTCGGCGCCGTAGAGGATGACGGCCGCGCCGATCTCATAACCGTCGCGGAATACTGACAGGGTCTGCGCGGCCAGATCGACGGTGATAATGATCGGGCCAGCGGGCACGCCCTTGTCGTCCCAGACATAGTCACCATGCCGGAAAGGGCCGGTGATGGGGAGGACGCGCTTGACGACGAAGGGATCGTCCGCAGGCTTGGCGGCGATTTTTGTTGCGACAGGCTTCTTCGCCATGAGAGCGGTGCGGACGGGCTTGGGCTTTTCAGCGACCGGCGTGTCCGCATGGAGGGCAGCCACACGCCAGACGCCAAAGGCGATCAGCAGCGGTGCAATCAGCTTGATACCCGTAGCGATCTTCATGCCAACATATCCGAAATGCGAAAGGCCCACCCCTCCATTAAGCGGAACCGGTTAGAAAACCCTTATGGCGGCGAAGTCGCGTCGCGCCGGGGCGTTGGTCAATCCGCCACCCCTCTCTTGCTTGTAAGCCCTTAAGGTCTTCTTGCTTGCCAATTCGGCGGGATTCATGCAGCCGCATTTGTCATTGGCCACACCAAACGAGGGCAAAAAAGGCGCTATGTCTATCTCTCCGCAAGATTTCCGGCATATTCTCGGGCATTATCCGACGGGCGTATGCGTCATCACTGCAGTCCAGGAGGACGGCAAGCGAGTCGGCATGGCGGTTGGATCGTTCACGTCCGTCTCGCTCAATCCGCCGCTGGTGGCGTTTTTCCCCGACAAGGGATCGAGCAGCTGGCCGAAGATCGAGACGGTTGGGCGCTTCTGCGTCAATGTGCTGGCCGATGACCAGGAGTGGGTCTGTCGCCGCTTCGCGTCCAAAGCCGAGGACAAATTCGAGGAAATCAGCCACCGCCTCTCCGATGACGGCCAGCCGATCATCGATGATGTCGTCGCGTGGATCGACTGCACGCTGCACACGGTGCATGAGGCCGGCGACCATTTCATCGTGCTGGGCGAAGTGACCGCCATGTCAACGGAGCGGGATGTTCAGCCGCTGCTGTTCCTGCGTGGTGGCTATGGACAGTTCATGCCCGCACTGGCGCAGTAAAAACACTCATATCCGGGTCAGCCGCGCCATCAGGGCAGCGGCGCCGGGGACAGAGGCGATGAGCGCGGCCGGTAATGCCGCGAGCGCCGGACGGCCCGCAAGGTCCTTCAGCAGCCCCGCAATTGCCAGTGGACGCCGCGCGACATGCGCGAACTGTCGCTGATACTCCGCTGCGCCTTCCGGTCCCCGATCCAGCCAATGGCGAACGGCCATATCCGCGCTGAAGATGGCAATGCCGATCCCTTCCCCGGCGAGCGATGGAATGACGGCTGCCTGATCGCCGAGCCGGAATATCCCATGCTCGCTCGTCCGGGCGCGCCAGCCATAGGGCACATGACCGATGGCGTCGAAAGGGACCGCCGCATCGAACCCCGCCAGTCGGTCAGCAAGCGCCGGGGAAGCGTCCGCTATGTGGGCGATGAGGGTTGCCGGGTTGCCATTGGCTCTAGCAAGGCGGCTTTTGCGGACGGCGAGGCAGGCGTTGGCCGAGCCATCTTCCTGCAGCACCAGACCGAGATAGCCCCGATCGAATAAGTGTAGTTCGATCCGATCATGAACTAGCCGCAGCCTTTCCGGCGATGGCGGCAGGCGAAAGCGCAGTCCGAGTTCCGGGTCCGGCCCGCTTGCGTCTTTCGGCCGAGCGAGACCCCGCAGGTCATGTTTCCCCGTAGCGAGGAACAGAGTGTCGCAGGCCAGCCTGTCGCCATTCGCAAGGATCAGCGCCCTGCCCTCTGCCGCGCGTATCGTTACATCGCGCCGGATGGCCGCACCCTGCGCCTGTGCATGAGCGAGAAGCACGGCGTCCAGTCGTTTGCGCGACAGTCCCATTGCAGTTTGGGGAAGCCTCAAGACATGCTCGCGACCGATGACAAATAGCGCGAGGTGATCCACGCCATGCCCGCAGAGTGTGGGGCCATCGACGCCCAGCTGGGCCAGTCGATCAAGGGTCGCCCAGCTTAGGAAACCGCCGCATATGGCGTCTCCATTGCCATCGCCCTTTTCCAATAGGGTCGCTCGAACACCAGCCTGCGCCAGCGCGATGGCGGCCGCCGACCCTGCGGGGCCGCCGCCCGCAATCAGCGGCGGCGTTCGACACATAGCCGGAAGGGAAATATGCGCCGGACTTGCGCAATACCGGAGAGGCCCGCCTCTTGCAGCATAGCCTCCCACTCGGGCGGGCGGAAGCTACGGGCGATCGACAGCTGGCCATCCTGACGCACGATGCGATGGACGCCGAGCAGGCGGGCCAGCAGTGGAAAGCCATGATAGGCGAAGGCGTGGCGGTGGAGATCGTTCACGAACCAGCCGCGCTGGGCGTGCTGCTCCTGAAAGGCCAGGAAATCGTGGCGCTGGGCGTTATCCATATGGTGGGTGACGAGGCTGGAAACGATGAAATCCCAAGGTTCGGCGGCGAGCGCCTGATAGTCGCCGGTGCGATAGTCTATGGTCGCCCCAGTC
Source organism: Sphingobium sp. (assembly GCA_023266635.1). Lineage (GTDB taxonomy): Bacteria > Pseudomonadota > Alphaproteobacteria > Sphingomonadales > Sphingomonadaceae > Sphingobium. The sequence goes on along the minus strand of JAHFPU010000108.1, from coordinate 6,137 downwards.
GGGTGATAAGCCTTCGCCACCGCCTCGCTCTTCGGGTTGAGGTCAATCCCGACCAGTGAGCAGGGCGCGCCATGCCGTTGCGACCAGCGCCAGATTGCCCGCAACATTCCGCCATCGCCATAGCCGACGTCGAGCAGGCGAAACGGCGTTCCCGCCGCCCCGGCGCGCGCGAGAAAGTCCAGCGTGGGCCGCATGGCCAGCGTGGCGATGTTCACGCGGGACAAGCCGGCAAGGACTTTCGCATAGTCTGCGGGCGACAGGTCGGCGGCATCCATCTGCTCCTCCTCCTGCGCGCGGATGGAGAGGTTGCGCATCATGGCGCGGCCGAGAAAGCGAAACCCTCAGCCGCGACGCCGGGACCGAAGGCGAGCGCCATGCCGTGACGCGGCGGCGCGACGAGCATGCGTTCCAGCACGAACATCAGGGTTGCAGAGGACATGTTGCCGAACGCATCGAGGATGGAGCGGCTATCCGCGAGCGCGTCCGGGCCGAGGCCGAGGCCATGTTCGACGGCATCGAGGATCGAGCGGCCACCGGCATGGACCGCCCAGGCGTCGATCCGGTCGATCGGTTCGGGGAACAGGGTCGCGCGGGTTTCCGGATTACCAAGCGCGGCCATGATCGCACCTGGGACCTCCCCCGACAGGTGCATCGCAAAGCCATGATCGCCGATCTCCCAGCGGATCAGCGACGCCGTATCGGGCAGCGTTGTGGCGAAGGTCGGGCCCATTTCCAATCCGGCAGGATCGCCCGTCACCAGCGCAGCGGCAGCGCCATCGCCGAACTGAAGCAGCGCAAGCAGAGGCTCGATCGCATCGACCGCCTGGAGATGGAGCGAAGACAACTCCACACAGATGACGAGCACCCGCGCGCCGGGCTCCGATCGAACGATGTGCCGCGCGCTGCGCAGCGCGGCGACTGCCGCATAGCAGCCCATATAGCCGACCAGCAGGCGCTCGACCGAAGGGCCAAGGCCGAGACGGGCGGCGAGAATCTGGTCAATGCCGGGCGCGACGAACCCCGTGCAGCTGGCCACCACCAGATGCGTGACCGAACCGAGAGGGGTCTTGGATGTTAGCGCCCTGACTGCTTGTTCGGCGAGATGTGGTGCGAACTGCGCATAGGCCTTCATGCGAGCGGCAGTGCCAGGCCAGGTCCCGGCATAGAAGCCACCCGGCTCGATCGGGGACCCGCCGTCAGCGGTGGGTGCGAGCACCGACCAGCGATGCGCTATGCCGCTGCGCGCGGCCATGCGGGCAAACAGCTTCCTCTCCCGTTCATCCGCCAGCCGGCCAGTTGCCCACTCTATGAAAGCATCATGGATGTCATGACCGGGCGCAGCAGTGCCGATGGCGTTGATGAAGGCAGGCTGAGGGGCGATGGCATGCACCTTTCAGGCGTTTGCGGCCAAGTTCGGGAGGAAGGCCCGGCGGATGATCATGCGTTGAACGGTCCGGAGGAGTGGTCGATCCCGTCTATGCCCCGGAGAGTGAAGTTTGTTCCAGGCTACTGCGCGCAATTGTAGCGCTTATGTTGCAAGACGTTCCCGTCCTATCGTTCCCGTGCCGCCTGCCGCGCGATGGCGAGGAGTTCATGGGTGACCAGAACATCGCCCGCGTTCCGGCTCGATCGGCTGGCGCGTTCAGCCGCACTGAGGCGGCGGATGGCGCGGGCGATGCCCTGTGCGTCCCATAGCTTCACCTGCCGCTGCACCGCCGACTTGTCCTTCCAGAATACGGCTTTGCCGGCGGCCTCCACCGCCGCGTCGAGCCGGCCGGAACGATCATAGTCACCCCTGATGTTTGCAAGCAGCATTGCGCGGTTCTGAAGCGGGCGCAGTATAGCGCCCATGTTCGTGCCGACAGCACCGAGCGCGGCAAGCTGCTGACGCATGACTTTCAAATCGCCGCCCAGTACGGCGTTGACGAGAACGCCCATATCCTCTTCCTGCGAACTGGCCGACAGAGCATTGAACGCTTCCATCGTAGCCTCAGCCGGGCGGTCCGGGGCGGCATCCAGATAGAGAATGAGTTTCTCGATCTCGCCCGCCATCAATGCGCGGTCGCCGCCGGACGTCTCGCTGATCCGCCGGGCAAGTTGGGGCGGAAGGCGCAAGCCGCCTTCGCGCGCGATGGCGACTGCGATCTGGTCCGCATCGCGCCCGTCCGGCACATAGCTGATGCAGGCCATCGCCGCCTTGCTGTCCATCGCCAGCTTCACGATTTTCGCACTGGCCTTCAGCGGGCCACCGAGCGCGACGACGGGATTGCCCGCCTGTTCGGATTGCAGCAGCGCCTCGAATGCGGGCAGCGCCTCGTCACCGACGGGCATGACGCGAATCCAGCGCTTGTCGCCGAACATCGAGATGGAGGCGGCCTCATCGGCGAGGCGGGCAGGATCGGCCTTCAGCGTTGCGCCGTCGAGATCGATGCGTTCCGCCTCCGGCCCCATCGCGCGCTCAAGCCGTTTGGCCAGCGCGGAGCTGCCCGCTTCGTCGGGTCCGTAGAGCAGGAACAGGCGGATATCGCCCGTGGGTGCGTCCAGCGCCTTTTCGGCCTGGCTGCGGTTCGCCTTCATTGGCTGGCCGAAGCAGCCTGCTTGCCGTCCTGAATGGCGAACAGCGCGAGGCGCGCGATGATCTGGTCGGCGATGGTCTGGGACAGGCGCTCCAGTCCGGTATCCTCCGCCGCGATCGTCGCATATTCACTGCTGGCGACGTCGATGCCGACATCCGATCCCGCCGTGTCGTCCAGCACCTGCGTCCCGGTCGCGCCGTCGATCAGTTGATAGCGCGCGCGCAGGGTCCGCCGTTCGCGGGTGATGGTGTCGTCGGTGCGGACACCAAAGCCCTGGATATTGTCGTCGAGCTTGATCACCAGCCGGTAGGCCGGACCTTCGCCACTGCTGATCGCCGCCAGCTTATCATCAAGAGCGTTGCGCACCAGCCAGCCCGCCTTGCCCTCGATCGGGGCGACCTCGACATGTCCGATGGACCTTGCGACCGCGCCATGCGTGCCGTTGCTGTAGACCGGCCGCAGTCCACAGCCGGACAGCAGCGCCGCGAAGGCGACGGTGAACGCGAAGGTGGTGCGGCGATTCATAGGACCAGATTGACCAATCGATCGGGGACCACAATCACTTTCTTCGGTGTGGCCCCATCCAACGTGCGAAGCACATTCGGGGCGGCGAGCGCCAGCGCCTCCAACTGATCTTTAGCCGTGCCCTTGGGCACCGTGATAGTGTCGCGCAGCTTGCCCATCACCTGGACGGCGATCGTCACCTCATCCTCGACCAGCAGGGCGGGATCGACGGTAGGCCATGCTGCGTCAGCGATCAGGCCCGATTGCCCCATCAACTCCCACGCCTCCTCGGCCAGATGCGGGGTCATCGGTGCGACGAGCAGCGCCAGCATGCGGATGGCGGCAGAGCGCGAGGCGGAGGGCGCGGCCTTTTCGACGGCGTTGGTCAGTTCGTATATCTTTGCGACCGCCTTGTTGAAGGCGAGGGCCTCGATATCGCGCGCGATGCCGTCGATTGTCTGGTGGAGCTTGCGGTCCAACGCCTTGTCATCACCAGCAGCAGCAGCATCCATCTGGCCGAACAGGCGCCACAGGCGATTGACGAAGCGCCAGCTGCCCTCGATGCCGCTTTCGGTCCAGGGCAGGTCGCGTTCCGGCGGGGAGTCCGACAGCATGAACCAGCGCACTGCGTCTGCGCCATATTGGTCGATGATGTCATCGGGATCGACGACATTCTTCTTCGACTTGGACATCTTCTCGACGCGGCCGATGATGACTGGCTGGCCGCTTTCGATGTGAATCCAGTCGTCGCCGGTCTTCTTCACTTCCTGCGGCGAAAGCCAGCTGCCGTCGCCGGCCTTGTACGTCTCATGCGTCACCATGCCCTGCGTGAACAGGCCGGTGAAGGGTTCGGCGATGTCCAGCATGCCGATATGCTTCAAGGCGCGGGTCCAGAAGCGGGCGTAGAGCAGGTGCAGGATCGCATGTTCGACGCCGCCGATATATTGGCCGACCGGCATCCATTTTTCGACGGTGGCGCGGTCGAACGGCTTGTCGGACGGCTGGCTGGCGAAGCGGATGAAGTACCAGCTTGAATCGACGAAGGTGTCGAGCGTATCGGTCTCGCGCCGGGCGGGCTTACCGCATGTGGGGCAGTCGACATGCTTCCAGGTCGGGTGCCGATCCAGCGGATTGCCGGGAATATCGAACGTGATGTCTTCGGGCAGGACGATCGGCAACTGGTCCTTGGGAACGCCAACGGGTCCGCAACCATCGCAATGGATGATCGGGATGGGTGTGCCCCAGTAGCGCTGGCGCGAGACGCCCCAGTCGCGCAGACGCCAGACAGTAGTGCCCTTGCCCCAGCCTTCCGCCTCGGCGCGCTTGATCACTTCCGCCTTGGCCTGATCGATCGTCATGCCGTCCAAGAAGCGGGAATTCACCAGCTTGCCCGAGCCGGTATAGGCCTCGTCATGGATCGGCTTGTCGGCGTCGCCCTCCGCGGCAACGACGCGTTCGGCGGGCAGCATATATTTGCGGGCGAAATCAAGGTCACGCTGGTCGTGCGCAGGCACGCCCATGACCGCGCCAGTGCCGTAATCCATCAGCACGAAATTGGCGACGAACAGGGGCATCTTCCACGCCGGATCGAACGGATGGACGACGGACAGGCCCGTGTCGAAGCCTTTCTTCTCCTGCGTTTCGACGTCGGCTGCGGCGGTGCCGGTCTTGCGGCACTCGTCCGCGAAGGCGGCAAGCGCGGCATTATCCTTCGCCAGCGCCAGCGCGATCGGATGATCGGCGGCGATCGCGGCGAAGCTGGCGCCGAAGATGGTGTCGGGGCGGGTGGAGAAGACTTCCAATTCCTCCCCGAAACGGGGAGGGGGACCATCCGAAGGATGGTGGAGGGGGCTGGCACCAGGTGAGACTTCGGAAAGGGTCGCGTCCAGTGGCGCCCCCCCTCCACCACTGGCTTCGCCAGCGGTCCCCCTCCCCGTTTCGGGGAGGATGCGAAACTTGAACTGCAACCCCATCGACTTGCCGATCCAGTTTTCCTGCATCAGCTTCACCTTGTCCGGCCACTGGTCGAGGGTCGAGAGACCGTCGAGCAGTTCGTCGGCGAAATCGGTGATCTTGAGGAACCACTGGCTGAGCTTGCGCTTCTCGACTGGCGCACCTGAGCGCCAGCCCTTGCCGTCGATCACCTGCTCATTGGCGAGCACGGTCATATCGACCGGGTCCCAGTTGACTGCGCTTTCCTTGCGATAGACGAGACCTGCAGCATAGAGGTCCAGGAACAGCGCCTGTTCATGCCCGTAATAATCGGGTTCGCAGGTGGCCAGTTCTCGGCTCCAGTCCAGCGCGAAGCCCAGCTTCTTGAGCTGCGAGCGCATGGTGGCGATGTTGGAGCGGGTCCAGTCGCCCGGATGCACCTTCTTTTCCATCGCCGCATTTTCGGCCGGCATGCCGAAAGCGTCCCAGCCCATCGGGTGCAGCACCTCATGCCCCGTCATCCGGCGGAAGCGCGCAAGCACGTCGCCCATCGAATAGTTGCGGACATGACCGATATGGATGCGCCCCGAGGGATAGGGGAACATCTCCAGCACATAGGACCGGGGCTTGCCGCTGTCGTCGGACGCGCGGAAACTCTGCTTCTCTTCCCAGACCTTCTGCCAGCGGGCATCGGCCTCAAGCGGGTTGAAGCGGCTTTGCATGCGTAACTCCAATTTGGAAGGGCGGCGCGATCGCCGCCTCCGGATCAACCGGCGCCGATGGCCGAACGGCGCAGGTCTCGCGCCTTGGACAGGATGATTTCCTCAAGCTTCTGCACCGTGGCGGCCTGAACCGGGGCGTCGACCCATTGGCCGTTCTGGTTCACCTGACGGCTGGCGGCGACAGCAAGCGCGTCCGCACGCAGATCCTGATCGAGGATCGAGACGGTCAGCTTCATCCGTTCGCCAGGCGAATTGGGATTGGCGTACCAGTCCGTGACGATGACGCCGCCGTTGGAGTCGGTTTGCACGAGCGGCATGAAGGAGAGGGTTTCGAGCGTCGCGCGCCACAGATAGCTGTTGACGCCGATCTGCGTGACCTTCGACGCGGCAAAGTCAGCTTTCG
>JAHFPU010000107.1 GCA_023266635.1 Sphingobium sp. | reverse complement strand
TCCATACCTCGAACAATTCCTCCAGCGTGCCGATGCCGCCAGGAAGGCAGACGAAGCCATCGGCAAGGCTGGCCATCATCGCCTTGCGTTCGTGCATCGTATCCACGATGTGAAGTTCGGTGATGCCGCGATGATCATGTTCGCGCGCCCGCAGCGCCTGCGGAATGACGCCGATCACCTCGCCGCCGGCCGCGCAGGCCGCGTCAGCGATGACGCCCATCAGCCCGACCGTTCCTCCGCCATAGACAAGGCCGATGCCGCGTTGCGCGAGCAAGGTTCCGAACTGTTCCGCCGTATCCCGATAGACCGGCAGGCGGCCGGGCGACGAGCCCAGGAATACGCAGATGCGCCGGGCGCTGCCCGCGCTCAGGCGAGGCGCTCCGGCACCGATACGGCCTCTTCCAGGATCGTGTCCTTCGTACCGACCGATTCCCACGGGAAGACGAACCAGCGCTTGTCCTGATCCCGGTCGATCATCTGCGCCCAATAGTCGACCTCGACCCGCGAGCGGCTGTTGTTGATGAGGACGGCGAAGCGCAGATTGCTGCTGTCGCAACCGCTGTCGGTCAGCAGGCGGCGGACATAATCGATGGTGCCGCCACTGTCGTTGATGTCGTCGATGAACAGCAAACGGACGCCGGCAGCGCTCTTGGCCGCGACCTTGGCGAGAAGTTCGTCGGCAAAGCCGGGAACCTTCGAACTATGGTCGATCGAGAGCATCGGCAGATTGGTCTGGTGCGAGATATAGACGGCCGGGACCAGGCCGCCACGGCCGATGCCGATGACAAAGTCGGGCTTCCACGCGCCGTCCTCGACCTGCTGCGCCACGATCTTGACGTCTGCCGCGAAGCCGTCGTTGGAAATATAATAGAGTTCAGGCTCGGCAGTTGTGGTCATTGATGCGAATCCAGACGGTATCGGAAAGCATTTTGGTTATCCGCTCCGCCGCAATTGAGCAATCGGCTGCCGCGCCGACCGCGCATCCCTACAAAGCCGGGGGGCCATCCAGCGATATGGGATAGCCAAGCTGCGCGAACCCGTTCTCGATTTCCTGCAGGACGATGCTGGCCGCATAGGATGGCGTACGGGCCGATGCGGTGCAGAGCGCCAAAGTCATCGGGCGCAATATGGGGTCCGATATCTTGGTAAAGGACAATATGCCCCTGCCCACTTCGGTGATGACATCCAGGGAGGTCATGATGCCGACCCCGACGCCCTGGGTAATGAGGGAGGTGATCATCTGGATATTGTCGGAGGAGACCGCCTTGTCCATTTCGACGCCGGTCGTGCCCTCCAGCACGGCGACCTGCTCCGACACGGCGAGCGGTCCTTCGGGCACGATGAGCTTCGATCCCACACAGGCGGAAAAGCGCGCCTCCCGCCTTGTGCCAAGCGGATGTCCGCGGGGTGTCACGAACCCCAGGACGACATCGACGAACGACCGCACGGCGAGGTCGCGATAGGTTTGCGGCTCGAACAATATGCCGAGGTCAACCTCGCCGTTCGCGACCGCCCGGCGCACCAGATCATTTTCCAGCACCTTCACGCCGATAGAGATGCCCGGATACTGGCTGTGGATGGACTGGATGGCGGCGGGGATATAGCCCTTGGCCAGCGCGTCGATCACCGCAATGTCGACATGGCCGCGTTTGAGACCACGCAGATCCTCTATCTGCGCGCGCACATCGACCATGTTCTTCTGCCACCGCATTCCGGAGGCCATCATGATTTCGCCCGCGGCCGTCAGCCGGAGGCCGCTCGGCAGCCGTTCGAATAGCGGCACGCCGAGATTCGCTTCGACATTGAGGATTTGTCGGTCGATCGCAGATGCAGAGACATGCAGCTCGTCAGCAGCTTTCCGGATGGAGCCGAGCCTGCCCACGGCAACGAAATAACGAAGGAAACGGGAGAAGGCTGGCATGGGCACCCTATTTTTTGCAACACTCCGTCGAATTCATTGCATTTGATTGCATCAGGTCAAGTCCCTAATTTCACGACCGTATCAGATCGCTCCAGCCATTCGGAGCTTGATCGATCGATTCTTGGGGCCAGGGGGACATGCAGTTGAGACATTCTGAGGGGAAAGGAATGGCCTTGGCATGCAAAAATACTGAATTTTTTCAATCCGTTGACCTGGATACGCCATGCTTACCACCCGCACGCAACCGAGCGGAGCAAATGTGAACGGTTTCTCGGGATCATGGTTTTCGCCTGCGGTGCCATCGGCGCTGAAACGCCGGACGATGGAGGCGCAACGCCAGCCAATCGAGGGCTAGGTTCATCGTCAGAGCCGTAATAGCGGCATGACGACAACAGATTGCAACAATCTAAAAATGGGAGAGGCGGACATCGAACAATAATGACAGTGAAACCGCATGAAATTTCAGCGTTTTCATTGTTAAAAAGGGGGCATAATACCGATGGCTACACTTCACATCTCTCCGTCTTCCAATGACACTACGCCACAGCTTGGGCATTTCCGGAAATCTCTTCTCGCCGTTGCTGCAGGCCTGATGTCCTGCACCGCCCTGACGACGCCGGTTTGGGCGCAGGATGCCGCGCCGCAAGCCGCCGCCGACGATCAGGAGGGCGAGATCGTCGTCACCGGCGCGCTGGAGGCTCTTCCGGTCACCAATGTCGGATCGGTTTTCGGCTTCAACAAAACGTTGGTCGAAACGCCCCGCTCCGCGTCCACGATCAGCAGCGAGCAGATCGAACGCTTCGGCATCACCGACATCTATGACCTTGTCGCGCAGTCGCCCGGCACGTTCACCAACTCCTTCTTTGGCGTCGGCGGCGCGCTCGACATTCGCGGCACCCCCGGCGAGGTCTATTTCCGCGGCGTCCGTCGCCTCGACAATCCTGGCAACTATCCCACGCCCATCGGCGCGTCAGAGCGTATCGACATCGTTCGCGGCCCCTCCTCGCCTATCTACGGCCCGTCCAAGACCGGCGGTTATATGAACTTCGTGCCGAAGTCGGCGCGCGTCCAGGGCGGCGCGTTGCTGGACCATGCCGAAGGGGAAATGAGCTACACCCGGGGAAGCTGGGACTATAACGTCCTCAAGGCGCAGGTCCGCGGCCCGCTCAAGCTGGGCGCCACCGAGTTCGGTTACAGCCTCTATGCCGAGATGGAAGATTCCGGCAGCTATTATCGGAACATGTCGACCAAGCAGACGCTGCTGCAGGCCGCGTTCGACAATCAGGTCACCGATGACCTGCGCATCGAATTTGGCGGCATGTACCAGAACTACAAGGGTCAGCAGAATGGCGGCTGGAACCGCCTGACGCAGGCTCTGGTCGACAACGGCACCTATCTCACCGGGTCAGCCAAGCCGCTGGACACCAATGGCGACGGTCAACTGTCGCAGTCGGAACTCACCGGCCAGGGCCTCAATCCGTTTGGCGGGTTCGCCTGCGGCGGCGGCGTCTTCGCCTCCTCCATCACGGACGCCTGCTATTCAAGCTCAGCGCCGCTTGCGCTGGACAATGTGGGCACCACCAAGCTGAGCCGCAGGGACGTCCTCACCGGCAAGAACGATCGTCTGAACAACATCGCCAAGACCGGATATTTCGACATCATCTTCGCGCCCGACAGTGGGTATGAGATCAAGAACCAGCTTTTCTATGACGGCATCGATAACATCAACGAGAATGCCTACGGCTTCTCGCAATTCCACAAGTCCTGGGTGATCGAGGACAAGATCGTCGCCTCGAAAACCTACAAGAATGATATCGGCAAATTCTCGGTCCAGCTGTCGCCGTCGATCCGCTACACCAAATTCCTGCACGGCGACGATTTCAACTTCGAATATTTCCATCGCGTCGACCTGACGGTTGGCTACACGCCGCTGTCCGATCGCCTGTTGTCCACCGAGTGCGATTGCAATTTCACCAACTATCTCAAGGGCCACTATACCGACTATGGCATGGCCGCCCTTGTCGACCTGGACTTCAACTTCGGCCTCGATCTGATCGGCGGCCTTCGCTACGATCAGGTGGACGTCAAATCGACGAACGTCCTGGAAAAGCTGCAGACTTCGGCCGGCGTTACCGGAAATGGATCGGGCAGCAAGGGTGGCTGGTCCTGGAATGGCAGCGCGTCATACAAGCTGCCCCTCGGCCTCATCCCCTATGTGACCGCTTCGCGCCAGTCGACCGTGATTGCAGGCCAAGGTTCGGAAATCGATCCCGACACCGCGATCGGCAAGACCTTCATTACCGCATCCAAGCTGTATGAAGCCGGCATCAAGGGCAGCTGGCTCGACAGCAAGCTCTATGCCGCCGTCTCGGTCTACAAGCAGGAGCGCACCGACCATGACATCCAGTCATCGACGGTGAACCAGTCGGTGCAGACCAAAGGCGTCGAGGCGGAAGCCCGCTGGTCGGTCGACAGGCATCTGCTGCTCACCGGCGCATATACTCATACGGTCGTCACCAACCTGACCTTCCTGGACGCTGGAACGACGTTCAGCTTCTTCGGCGCCGAGGACCTAATCAACGTCTCCGATCCGTCGCTGATCTATGGCGGTCAGCAAGGCGGCTTGGTGCTGATCCCCAACAAGGCGGCTGCGGCGCGCGCGGGCATACCCAAGAACCTTTACTCACTGACGGGGACATACTCGTTCGACAACGGCCTCGCCTTCTCCGGAAGCATCGTGAAGGTGGACTCGGTATTTTCGGGCCAGTCGCAGGTGGTCAAGCTGCCGGCCTATACGCTGGTTGATCTGGGCGCGTCGTACCAGAAGGACAGCTGGCTGTTCCGGCTGGTGGTGAAGAACGTGACCAACGAGAAATATTTCCGCGCCAACTTCACCGAATTGTTCGGCAGCACCATCGTTCTGCCAGAACGGCCGCGCAGCTTCCAGGCGACGGTTTCCTACAAGTTCTGATGAATCGGATGAGGGGTGCTGGCGACATGCCGGCGCCCCTTTTTCGTGCGGCGGAGGTCCGTCCGCACCCTAAATTACGAAAGAATGACGTCATGCGCTTCTGGGCCTCAGCCATCATGCTCGCCGGCCTTGTCCTTAGCTTGGGCGCGCACGGTGAAGCCCGCGCGGCGGCGAAGGGCATAGAAGCATGCAAACCGGGAGGCGCATGCGCCCATCCCCTGCCCGTCCGCGTGGTCGTCGTCTCCATGTTCGAGATCGGCAATGATACGGGCGACGCGCCCGGCGAGTTTCAGCTGTGGAAAGAGCGGCGGCATCTAGACATGCAGATACCCTTTCCGCAGTCCCATCACGACCTCTATTACAACCCGGACAGCCAGATACTCGGCATCGTCACCGGCATGGGCAGCATCAAGTCGGCGACTGCTACCCTGGCGCTCGGCCTGGATCAACGCTTCGACCTGACACACGCCTATTGGCTGGTCGCGGGCATCGCCGGGATCGATCCGCAGGATGCCTCGATCGGCTCCGCCGCCTGGGCGCGCTATCTGGTCGATGGCGACCTGGCGCATGAGATCGACGCGCGTGAAATCCCCAAGGACTGGAAGTCGGGCTATTTCCCGCTGCACAGTAAGGGTCCGAACGACCCCAGCCCACCCGTGGGCCAAGGCGAAATCTTCGAGATCAACAGTGGCTTGCGTGACTGGGCCTATGGGCTGACCAAGGACATGACGCTGCCCGACGATCCCTCGATCACAAAGGAGCGGCTGCGCTACACCGGCTATCCGATGGCACAGCGTCCGCCCTTCGTGCTGAAGGGCGATCAGCTTGCCGCCATGACATTCTGGCATGGCAGGCTGATGACCGAATGGGCCAATGACTGGGTGAAATATTGGACGCAGGGCAAGGGCGAATTCGTCACCTCGGCCATGGAGGAGACGGGGACCTACCAGTCGATCCTCTATCTCGACCGGATCGGACGGGTGGACAAGAACCGCTTCATGGTGTTGCGCGCGGGCAGCAACTTCACCATGCCCCCGCCGGACGACACCGCCGCCCATTATCTGCTGAGCGAGAATGAGGGCTATTCCGGCATGAAAGCGGCGCTGGAAAGCCTCTACATGGTCGGATCGAAGGTCATCGACGAACTGATCGGCCATTGGGATCGCTACGAAAAGACCGTGCCCGAATAAGATGGGCCTTACCCTCATCCGGAACGCCGATGTCCTTGCCTGCATGGATGACGCGCGCCGGGAGATTGCCGGCGGCTGGGTGTGGTTCCGCGATGGCGTGATCGAGGCGGTCGGGACGGCGGCGGATGTGGAAAGCTATCTTGCCGATGCGGACGAAGTCATCGACGCCAGCGGCTGCATCGTCACCCCCGGCCTCGTCAATACCCACCACCATCTCTACCAGACGTTGACGCGGGCGCTGCCCGGAGCGATCAACACGTCGCTGTTCGGTTGGCTCAAACGCCTCTATCCGATCTGGGCGCAATATCGGCCAGAGGATGTGTTCGCCGCGACGCAGCTTGGCCTTGCCGAACTGGCGCTGTCGGGGTGCACCCTCTCCTCCGATCATCTCTATCTCTTCCCCAATGGCGTGACGCTGGACGACACGATCGCCGCCGCGCAGGCGATCGGCATCCGCTTCCACCCGACGCGCGGGGCGATGAGCGTGGGGGAAAGCGCGGGCGGCCTGCCCCCCGACAGCCTGGTCGAGGATGAGGCCGCGATCCTCAACGACATGATCCGGGTGATCGACAGGTTCCATGACGCCAGCGAGGGCGCGATGGTGCGGGTAGGCGCAGCGCCCTGCTCGCCCTTTTCCGTCAGTCAGGAGCTGATGCGCGATGCTGCCCTGCTGGCGCGCGACAAGGGGGTGATGCTGCATACGCATCTGGCTGAGGATGCCGACGATATCGCCTTCTCACTGGAGCGTTTCGGCTGTCGCCCCGGCCAATATGTCGAGGATCTGGGCTGGACCGGACCCGACGTGTGGCATGCCCATTGCGTTCAGCTTGACGCGCAGGAGATTGCCCTGTTCGCGCGCACGAAGACCGGAATTGCCCATTGCCCCTGTTCCAACTGCCGCTTGGGGTCCGGCATTGCGCCTGTGAAGGCCATGTTCGACATGGGCGTGCCGATCGGCCTGGGCGTCGATGGATCGGCGTCCAACGACAGCGGCCACCTGCTGCAGGAGGCGCGGCAGGCAATGCTGATGCAGCGCGCAGTCGGCGGCGCAGAGGCATTCGACCCACGCGATGCGCTGTATCTCGCCACCCGGGGCGGCGCGCAGATATTGGGCCGCCACGATGTCGGATCGATCGAACCGGGCAAGCGCGCCGACATCGCCGTCTGGGACATGTCGGATATCCGTTCGCTCGGCGCATGGGACCGGGTGGCGGGCTTGATCCTCAGCCCGCCCGCCGGGGCGCGGGACGTTTTTGTGGAGGGACGCGCGGTGGTGCGCGACGGCGACCTCGCGCAGGTCAGCCGCAGCGATGTGCTGCGCGCGGCGGATCGATCCCTCACCCGTCTGATGAGCCTCGCCTGATGCCGCCTGGCACCCACGCATATCCCCGGAGGTCCGCATGACCGTCACGGATTTTCCAGCGCCGGACGCAGGCGCGACCCAGCCGCTCCACGCCGGCGTCATGACCGCCGCGCAGGCGCGCGACCCCGATTATTTTCCCGGCCTTGCCGTCGCGATCCCGCTGGGCATCCAGCATGTGCTGGCGATGTTCGTCAGTAACCTGACGCCGGCGATCATCGTCGCCGGAGCCGCCGGGTTCGGATTCGGTTCGCCCGATCCAAGCGCGCTGATCTACATGATCCAGATGTCGATGCTGTTCGCGGGCGTCGCCACGTTGATCCAGACGATCGGCGTCGGCCCGGCGGGCGCGCGGCTGCCGATCGTGCAGGGCACCAGCTTTGCCTTCCTTCCCGTGATGATCCCGATCGTCGCGGGACAGGGCGTTGCGGCGATGGCGCAACTGACGACGGCTGCCGTGGCCGGGGGACTTTTCCATACCTGCGTCAGTTTCTTCATCGGGCGCATTCGCTTTGCCCTGCCGCCGATGATCACCGGACTGGTCGTGCTGATGATCGGCCTGTCGCTGATGCGGGTTGGCGTTCAATATGCGGCCGGGGGCGTGCCGGCGCAGGGCACGCCGGCCTATGGCGCAGGAGCGAGTTGGCTGCTGGCGGGCATCGTGGTGTTCACGACCCTGGGCCTCAGCTTCTACGGGCGGGGCATATGGTCGACCGCATCGGTGTTGCTGGGCCTGATCGCAGGCTATGCCGCCGCCGCGCTGATGGGAAGGGTATCTCTGGATTCGGTCGGGACGGCGGGATGGTTCATGGTCCCCTCCCCCTTTCACTTCGGCTTCTCCGTCTCTGCATCGGCCGTTCTGGGCTTCGTGCTGATGGGCTTTATCTCCGCCATCGAATCCATCGGCGGCGTGTCGGCCATCTGCGGGAGCAGCGCAGGCCGCCCCGCCACGGACCGCGAACTTATTGGCGCAACCTGCGCCGATGGCGTGGGGACGGCGATCGCGGGCGTGTTCGGGGCTATGCCCAACACGTCGTTCAGCCAGAATGTCGGGCTGATCGCCATCACCGGCATCATGAGCCGGCATATCGTGACGATCGGGGCGATCTTCCTGATCCTGTGCGGACTAGCGCCCAAGATCGGCGCGCTGATCACCACCATCCCGATCGAGGTGCTGGGTGGCGGCGTCATCGTGATGTTCGGCATGGTCGCGTCGGCGGCGCTCTCGATGCTCGCCAGCGTCGCCTGGACCCAGCGGAACATGCTGATCTTCGGCGTCTCCCTGTCGATCGGTATCGGGCTGGAGCTTGAGCCGGAGGCGATCTCCCACCTGCCCGAGACGCTGCGGATCGTGCTGACATCGGGCGTACTGCCCGCCGCCGTCCTTGCCGTGGTGCTGAACCTGCTCGTGCCGGGTCGGGCAGTCGAGGCTGTTCCCGCCACGGCCTAGCGGGTGATGATTTGGAACAGAATCCCAACCTCCGTTCGTGTCGAGCCCTTCGACAAGCTAAGGATAAACTTCGGCCCAAGGGCCGAAGTCGAGACATGATGCGCAGCGCTTAGTCCCTCGACTTCGCTCGGGACGAACGGATCAAGGTAAGGTCATCTCGTTCTAACGCGGGGATGCCTCGAACACCGCAAAGTCCGCCTCGAGCTGTCGCTCCTTGGCAGCCTTCGGATTGGCGGCGAGGAAGGATGCGCAAGTCGACGCCTCGATGACGCTGCACGCCTTTACGCGCGCGCCGCCGGGGCGATCCAGCCACAGGCTCTCGCCGGGCAGGAAGGCATAGTGCAGCCCGTTGCGCGCCATCTGTTTGAGGTCGGCATAGCGCAGCCCCTGCTCCGTTACCGCGCGCAGATATTCGTTCGTCATGTCGCTGCGCGACACGCCCTCATCATCGGTGGACAGCACAACCGGCACGCCGGCCTCCCGATAGAGGGACAAGGGATGGTCGCGTCCCTTCACGCCCAGGATCACCGCATTGCTGGTGAGGTTGATCTCCACGGCGACCTGGTCGCGCGCCATGCGCTTCAGCAGGGCGGGCGCGTCGGTCTCATAGCCAATGTCGATGCCATGGCCGATGCGGCGCGCGCCAGCCACCGTGACCGCGTCATGAATATGGAAAGCGAGATCGCGCGACGGCACAAGACCCAGCGTCAACTCGCCGGCATGCAGCGACATCGGTACTTTGGGATGCAGGGCCTTCAGATAGGCGATCATCCGCATGTGCAGCGCATAGTCGCGTATCGCGATCGGATTATGCTCCGGCGCTGCAATGTTGATTCCGACAAAGCGCGGGTCCGCCTCGGCCACGGCAAAGGCCAGGGCGAGATGCGCGAAGACCTGCGCCGGCGCGATGGTGCGATAGGCGGTGTAGAGATAGCGCGTCTCCACCTTGCAGGCCGGAGCCGGCGTCGCCCCCTTGCAGCCGTCGATCTGCGCCATTTCCGCTTCATAGGCGTCATAGTCTGCGCGCACGCTGGCGACGGCGTCTGGCAGGATGGGCGCCAGCCGGGCGGAGAGCGCCGCGAAATCGGTGGGCTCGGTATCGCCCATCCGCGCGGCAACCGTCATCGACGCCCGCGCGCCCGCGCCCAGTTCGAGATAGGACACATGGTCGGCCGCCGCCTGCTGACGGGTCAGGGCCAGCGCCTTGCCCATATTCTTGCGCGAGGCGGCGGAGAAGGCGTCAAACGTGGCGAAGAAGCGATCATAGCCCGACACCTCCGGATCGCCCACGCCCGCCTCAAACCCGCGCGTAGACAGGGCGTCTATCGCCCGGCTGTAGCGGGGATAGTCATTCTCCAGCCCCTTGGCGGGTATGCGGCCCGGCGCATCGCAGGGCGGATCGACGACCTTGTAAGTGTCGGTCGTGATGCACAGCCCGTCCGCTGCCGCCCAGTGCAGGAAATCCTCGGCATAGTTCGCGCCGCCCGCATGGTTATGGAGGTCGCCGCCCTTGGGCATCGCCTGGAGGAACATGCGCAAGCGCGGCGGGCTGTCGGCGATGTGATCGACATAGGCAGCGGTCCGCGCCTCATCCGAAACGGGCGCGCCCTGAGTGCGCGCCATCACAGGCGCGACGCCAGCCAGCAGCGCCGTCATCACCATCATCGATCGTATCATGCCAAACCCCCGATTTCGGGCTGTTCTGAAGGGGGCAGGCATGATCTTCAATGACGATAATGAGCATGATGCGTTGCAAAAATAAGGTCGGGAGTACACGCGCTATCCTGATTTAGACCGCATTGGTTGAGCGATTACCAGCTTCCGAGGGGCGGCCTATTTTTGCGCTTCACTCGTTCCGTTAACGGCAATGGACGATGCGAATATTCCCAAATAGGGCAACATCCACATAAAATCATGGGAGCGTTGTGGAAGTGCAGGCCTCCGACCGTCGTACATCGATGGCGGCGGCGTGACC
>JAHFPU010000002.1 GCA_023266635.1 Sphingobium sp. | reverse complement strand
GGCCTGGTCATCTACCTGCTGATGATGGCGACCGCCTTCATGGGCTATGTGCTTCCCTGGGGCCAGATGTCCTATTGGGGGGCGAAGGTCATCACCGGGCTCTTCGGGGCCATTCCGGTGGTCGGCGAGCCGATCCAAACCTGGCTGCTGGGCGGTTTCGCGCCGGGCAACGCCTCGTTGAACCGCTTCTTCTCGCTGCACTATCTGCTGCCGTTCGTGATCGCGGGCGTCATCATCCTGCACATCTGGGCGCTGCATATTCCGGGTTCCAACAACCCGACCGGCGTCGATGTGAAGGGTCCGCAGGACACGGTGCCGTTCCACCCCTACTATACGGCGAAGGACGGTTTCGGGGCAGGTATCTTCCTCATCCTGTTCTGCCTGCTGCTGTTCTTTGCGCCCAACTATCTGGGGCATCCGGACAATTATATCGAGGCTAACCCGCTCTCGACCCCAGCGCACATTGTGCCTGAATGGTATTTCTGGCCGTTCTACGCGATCCTGCGCGCCTTCACCTTCGACTTCTTCTTCGTGCCGGCCAAGCTGCTTGGCGTGCTGGCGATGTTCTCGGCGATCCTGCTGCTGTTCTTCCTGCCCTGGCTGGACAACTCGCCGGTTCGTTCCGGCAAGTTCCGCCCGATCTTCAAGCAGTTCTTCATCGTGCTGTGCGTCGACGTGGTGATCCTGGGCTGGTGCGGCGGCGCGCCTGCGACGGCGGGCTATGTCATGATCTCGCAGTTCGCGGCGGCCTACTACTTCGCGCACTTCCTGATCATCCTGCCGCTGATCGCAATGTTCGAAAAGCCGCTGCCGCTGCCTAACTCGATCACCGAGGCAGTGCTGGCCAAGCACAATCTGCAGGGCGAAGAGCCCGCCGCCGTACCGGCCGAATAAGGGGACCCACCGGACATGCTTCGCGCCATCCTGATCGCCATCGGCGTCTTCTTCTCAGGCTTCATGCTCTACTCCTTCGGAGCGAGCACCTATGCCTATCTGACTGATCCGCCCGCCAAGACGGCCGAGGAGGAATTCCATCTCCACCCGAAGGAGGTCGAGTTCTCCTTCAACGGTCCGCTCGGTCATTATGACCGGCAGCAGCTGCAGCGCGGCTTCCAGGTTTTCAAGGAGGTCTGCTCGGCCTGCCACAGCCTGAAGTTCGTTGCGTTCCGCGACCTGGAGCAGCTGGGCTATTCCGAACCCGAGGTGAAGGCGATCGCCAAGCAGTGGTCGATCAAGACGCCTGACGTCGACCCGAAGACCGGCGAGCCCTCGACGCGCGATCCGGTTCCGGCCGATCACTTCCCCAAGCCCTTCGCGAACAATGTCGCGGCGGCGGCGGCGAACAATAACGCCATTCCGCCAGACCTGTCGCTGATGGCGAAGGCGCGGCATGACGGTCCGGCCTATATCCACTCGCTGCTGACGGGATATCAGGCGCAGCCCGCTGACCTGCTGAAGAAGTTCCCGGACGTGAAGACGCCCGAGGGCCTGCATTATAATCCGTACTTCGCGAACCTGAACCTGGCGATGCCG
Organism: Sphingobium sp.; assembly: GCA_023266635.1. Lineage (GTDB taxonomy): Bacteria > Pseudomonadota > Alphaproteobacteria > Sphingomonadales > Sphingomonadaceae > Sphingobium. The sequence goes on along the minus strand of JAHFPU010000002.1, from coordinate 42,441 downwards.
CCGCCCCTGTCGAGCGAAGGTCAGGTGACCTACAGCGACGGCACCAAGGCGACCGTGGACCAGATGGCGACCGACGTTTCCGCATTCCTGATGTGGACCGCCGAGCCGAAGCTGGAGAATCGGAAGAGCACTGGCCTTGCCGTCATCTTCTTCCTGCTGATCGCGACTGGCCTTGCCTACATGTCCTACCGGAGCATCTGGGCAGACAAGAAGCATTGAGGCGCAGCCGCCCGGAAACGCGCGGCATGATATAAGACGAGCGGCGCGGACCCTGACTGGGACCGCGCCGTTCGTGTTTGAGGCTGAGGGAGAAGCTCCTGTGAGCGGCAATGACCTGACCCGAGACGATCTGAAGGCATTGGTGCGCGCGATCCCGGACTTCCCCAAGCCCGGCATCCAGTTCCGTGACATCACCACGCTGCTCGCCGATCCCGCAGGATTGAAGGCGGTGATCGGTGAACTGGCGGCCATTGCGCGCCCGGTCGACGCGGACTTCGTTGCCGGAATAGAGGCGCGGGGGTTTATTCTGGGCGCGGCGCTCGCGGTAGCGCTAGGAACCGGCTTCGTGCCGATCCGCAAGGCGGGCAAGCTGCCCGGCAAGACGGTGGGCGTCGATTATGTGCTGGAATATGGCACGGACCGGCTGGAGATGCATGACGGGCAGGTGCCGATGGGGGCTCGCGTTGTTCTGGTCGACGACCTGATCGCCACTGGCGGGACGGCGCTGGCGGCCGGGCAGTTGCTCCGCGAACAGGGGGCGGAGGTTGCGATGGCGCTGTTCGCCATCAATCTTCCGGCGCTCGGCGGCATGAAGGCGCTGGCGGCTGATGGCCTGCCGACCTTCGCACTTATGGATTTCGACGGGCATTGATGTAGGATAGGGTAAGCGCACGCGATCGCGCCTTCCAAAGCAGGGGAAAAAAATATGAGTTGCATCTTGCAATCCTTGCTGCGCCGCAACAAATAGCCGCCATGCGCCTGCTCCCCTTCTCCGCCGCCCTTGCAATGGCCCTCCTGTCGGCCTGTTCCGGCGGAAAACCTCCTGCTCCACCGCCCCCTGGCGTTACCATCGCCCAGCCGCTACAGCGCGACGTCACTGACTGGGACGAATATGTCGGCCGTTTCGAGGCCGTGCAGGGCGTGGAAGTCATGCCGCGCGTGTCGGGGCAGGTCACCAGCATCAATTTCCGTGCAGGCCTTGGCGTAACCGCCGGGCAGTTGCTGTTCCAGATCGACCCGCGCCCTTATCGCGCGGCGCTGGAGCAGGCGAAGGCACAGGTACTGCGCTCGCAGGCGGCGCTCACCAATGCGCAGAGCGAGATGAAGCGGTCGGAGGAACTGCGCAAATTCCAGGCCGTCAGCCAGGAAGAGAATGAGACCAAGCTGGCGACGCTGCGGTCGGCGCAGGCCGATCTGGCGGCGGCAAAGGCGGCGGCGGACGCCCGCGCGCTGGACCTTGGCTTCACGTCGGTTCGCGCGCCGATCAGCGGACGGGTCTCCGACCGGCGCGTTGCGATCGGTGATTATGTGAACGCCGGCCAGACGCTGTTGACCACGGTGGTCACCGTCGACCCGATCTGGTTCAGCTTCGAGGGCGCCGAGAGCTTCTACCTCAAATATATCCGTCAGGCCGCGAAGGGCGAGCGCGCATCCTCTCGCTATGCCGCCAATCCGGTGGACATCCAGCTTGCTGACGAGACGGGATACAACTGGCATGGCCGGATGATCTTCGTCGACAACGCGATCGACAATAATAGCGGCACGATCCGCGCCCATGCCGAAGTGGCCAATCCCAAGGGCTTCCTGGTGCCCGGCATGTTCGGCCGTGCCCGCCTGCTCGGATCGGGCACCTACAAGGCGCTGCTGGTACCGGACGAGGCGATCGTCACCGACCAGACCCGCAAGCTGGTCTATCTTGTCGGCAAGGATGGCAAAACAGCGGCTCGCCCGGTCGAAACCGGGCCGATGGTAGAGGGGCTACGCGTAATCCGCGAGGGCCTGAAGCCCGGCGAGAAGATCGTGATCGACGGGCTGGCACGTCTGCAGCCCGGCATCCCCGTGACGCCGCATGAAGGCAAGATCACGCCGCGCAACACCAATACGCCAACCTCCGATCCCGCGCAGGCGCCGCAGCCTGATGCTGCGTCGCCGGCTCAGCCGGGCAAAGCAAACGGTACGGCCGGAAGCGCGCGCTGATGCGTCTGCCCCATTTCTTTATCGACCGGCCGATCTTTGCGGCCGTGATGTCGATTCTGGTGATCATCGCCGGGCTTGTCGCCTATCCGACGCTGCCTGTCGGCCAGTATCCGGAGGTCGCGCCCCCGACAGTGGTCGTAAACGCCAGCTATCCGGGTGCTTCGGCCGAAACGCTGGCGGAGACGGTCGCTGCGCCGCTGGAGGAATCGATCAACGGCGTCGAGGACATGATCTACATGTCCTCCTCCTCGACCGCGTCGGGCGTTCTGGCGATCACCGTGACGTTCAAGCAGGGCACGGATGTCGATCAGGCGCAGGTGCTGGTGCAGAACCGCGTGTCCTCCGCCGAGCCGCGTCTGCCCGATCAGGTCCGGCAGATCGGTGTGACGGTACGCAAGAATTCGCCCGACCTGCTGATGGTGCTGTCGCTGCAATCGCCCGACAAGAGCCTGTCGCTCCAATATATCTCCAACTATGCCACGCTGCAGATCAAGGATCGTCTGGCGCGGATTCAGGGCATCGGCAGCGTGCAGGCGTTCGGCGCGCGCGACTATAATATGCGGATATGGATCGACCCCGACCTTGCGTCCGCGCGCAATTTGACGGTCGATGAAATCACGACGGCGATCAGGGGCCAGAACGCACAGGTCGCGGCCGGTTCCGTTGGCGAGCCGCCCTTCAATCAGGGGGGCACGGCGTTTCAGCTCAACATCCAGACGCAGGGACGCCTCACCACACCGGAGGAATTCGGGCAGATCATCATCAAGCGGGACGATCAGGGTCGCCTGACCCGCGTTCGCGATGTCGCCAGGGTGGAACTGGGCGCTCAGGATTATCTGACCAACGGCTATATCGATGGCAAGTCGGCCGTGGCGATGCCGATCAGCCAGCTGCCGGGGTCAAACGCGCTGGAGACCGCGGACGCCGTGCGCAAGGAAATGGCGGAGATGGCGAAGAGCTTCCCGCCCGGCCTGACCTACTCCATTCCGTACAACCCGACCGAATATATCACCGCGTCGATCGAGGCGGTGCAGCATACGCTGGTTGAGGCGCTGGTGCTGGTGGCGCTTGTGGTCTTGCTGTTCCTACAGAGCTGGCGCGCGGCGATCATCCCGATCATCGCGATCCCGGTGTCGCTGGTGGGCAGCCTTGCGATCATGGCCGCATTCGGCTTCTCTTTGAACAACCTGTCGCTGTTCGGCCTGGTTCTCGCCATCGGCATCGTCGTCGACGACGCGATCGTCGTGGTCGAGAATATCGAGCGCCTGATGGATGAGGAGGGGCTGTCCCCGCTCGCCGCTGCGCACAAGACGATGGACGAAGTGTCCGGCGCGCTTATCGCCATCGCGTTGGTGCTGTGCGGCGTGTTCATCCCGACGGCATTCATTCCCGGCATCACCGGCCAGTTCTACAAGCAGTTCGCCCTGACAATCGTCGGCGCGACGGCGATTTCCGCCTTCGTGTCCCTGACGCTGTCGCCGGCCTTGGGTGCGCTGATCCTGAAGCCCAAGCACGGTCATGAGCCTGCGGAGGGATGGCGCGGTTATCCCGGGCGCTTCGCGCGCTGGTTCAATCGCGGCTTTGAGAAGCTCAGCGATCGCTATGGCAAGATTACGGCGCGCGCAGTGCGCATGCTGGCGATCATCGGCATCGCCTATGCGATATTGCTGGCGTTGGCCGGCTGGCGATTCGTATCGACGCCAAGCGGCTTCGTGCCTGCGCAGGACCAGGGCTTCCTCATCGCCGTCGTGCAAATGCCCCCGGGCAGCGCGCTGCAACGGACGGACGAAACGCTGCGCAAGGTCATCACCGACATCCAGAAGAATCCGGGCGTCGATGGCAGCGTCGCCTTCGCCGGATTCGACGGCGCGACCTTCACCCAGTCGCCGAGCGCCGCGACGATGTTCGTTCGCCTGAAGCCGCATGCCGACCGCAAGAAGGCCGATGCGATCGCGGGCGAACTGATGCCCATGCTTTCGCAGATCACAGCGGGCAGCGTGTTCGTCATTTCGCCTCCCCCCATTCGCGGCCTCGGCACGGGTGGCGGATACAAGATGATCATCGAGGATCGCGGCGGCGCAGGCTACAAGGCGCTGGAAGCGGCGACGTTCCAGATGATGATGGCGGCCAACCAGACCGAGGGGCTGACGTCCGTATTTACAGGGTTCAACACTCGGACGCCGCGCCTCTATGCCGATATCGACCGGCAGAAGGCGGAGCAGTTGGGTGTGCCCGTCGACAATATCTTTGCGACGCTGGGCACTTATCTGGGGTCATCCTATATCAACGACTTCAATTATCTGGGTCGCACGTTCCGCGTGACGGCGCAGGCCGATGCGCCGCACCGCGACGACGTTGATGATATCGGCGGCCTTAAGACCCGGTCCGCGAACGGCACGATGGTGCCGCTCGCCTCGGTCATGACGCTGCGCAACGACAGCGGCCCCTATCGCGTGGTCCGGTACAACCTCTATCCTGCGGCCGAGTTGCAGGGGGACACCGTGCGCGGTTTCTCCAGCGGACAGTCGTTGAAGGCCATGGAGGGGCTTGCACAGAAAATCCTGCCTGGCGGGTTCAGCTATGAATGGACGGAGATCGCCTATGAGCAGCAGCAGGCGGGCAATACCGGCATCATCGCCTTTGGCTTGGCCGTTGTCTTCGTCTTCCTGCTTCTGGCTGCACAATATGAAAGTCTCGTTCTGCCTTTGGCGGTGATCTTGATCGTGCCGATGTGCCTTCTGGCGGCGATCCTTGGCGTCAATCTGATGGGTGGGGATAACAATATCCTTACGCAAATCGGTCTGGTGGTGCTGATTGGCCTTGCCGCGAAGAACGCGATCCTGATCGTCGAGTTCGCACGACAGGGTGAGGAGGAAGGGCTGGAGAAACGCGAGGCGGCCGAGCGCGCCGCACACCAGCGTCTCCGGCCGATCCTGATGACGTCCATCGCCTTCATCCTTGGCGTGCTGCCGCTGGTGATTTCCACCGGCCCGGGCGCGGAAATGCGTCAGGCGCTGGGCATCGCGGTGTTCTTCGGCATGATCGGCGTCACCTTCTTCGGCCTGCTGTTCACGCCAGCCTTCTATGTGATCAGCCGCATGCTGGGTGAAAAGACCAACGCCTGGATACAGGCCCGCCGCAAGCGACCCGCAGCGAGTGGGGAGGCAAGCGCATGAACCGGATGCTGCTCGCGGCGAGCGCTTCGCTTGCCCTGTCCGCCTGCGCCGTGGGGCCGAACTACCACGCGCCAAAACCCCTCGCGCCGGCGAAGACGGACCTTAAGGAAGCGACGGCCGGATCGGCCATCGCGCTGGCGCCGCTGCCCGAAAAATGGTGGCATCTGTTTGATGATCCCGTGCTCGACGGGCTGGTCGAAAAGGCGCTGGCGCATAATACGGACCTGCGCGTCGCCGCTGCCAACCTGAAACGCGCGCGCGCCGCCCTGGGCGAGGCGCGCGCCGCCCGCCTGCCGACCACTGATGTGAGCGCGCAGGGGACCTATCAGCAGATCGGCACCGGCAATCCGCAGATGCAGGGGCTGAGCGGGCCGATCCGGACGGACTATTACACCGCCGGTTTCGACGCCTCCTATGAGCTGGACCTGTTCGGCGGCGTCAGCCGGTCGATCGAGGCGGCCAAGGGCGATTATGGCGCGGCGCAGGCGGCGCTGGACGCAGCGCGGGTGTCGATCGCGGCGGAAACGGCGCGCACCTATGCCTCGGCCTGCGGTTTTGGCGCACAGGCGGCGACGGCGCGCGAGACCGTGGAGCTCCAGGGCAAGACGTTGGACCTGACCCAGCGCCTGCTGTCCGGTGGGCGCGGCACGCAGCGCGATGTCGACCAGTCGACCATATTGGTCGAGCAGGCGCGCGCGCAGGCCGCGACGTTCGAGGCAGAGCAGCGCGCCGCACTCTACGCGCTTGCCGTTCTGACCGGAGAGCCGCCGGCGAGCGGCGAGGCAGTAGTCGCCGCGTGCACCGCGCCGCCGGCTGTCGCGCAGCCCATCCCGGTGGGTGACGGCCAGGCCATGCTGGCCCGCCGCCCTGACGTGCGGGAGGCGGAGCGGACGCTCGCCGCCGATACCGCGCGGGTCGGGGTCGCGACGGCTGCGCTCTATCCGTCGATCACCCTGCTGGGGTCGATCAACGTCGGCGGCGTCTCTCCGTCGGACCTAACGAAGAAGGATTCGATCAGCTATTCGGTCGGTCCGCTCTTGAGCTGGAACTTCCCGTTCAGCGGCGCGGCGCGGGCACGGGTACGCGAGAATAAGGCGATCGCCGAAGGATCGCTGGCGAGTTTCGACAAGGCGGTGCTGACGGCGCTGCAGGAAACCGAGCAGGCGCTGGCGCGGCTGAAGGGCGCTGTCGATCGCGAGGCGGCCTTGTCCCGCGCGATGACCGCCGCCAACAGCGCCTCATTCATTGCGGAGAAGCGGTTCGGCGCCGGGTCTGACAGTTTCCTGCAATTGCTGGTCGCCCAGAACGACCGGGCCAATGCCCGCGCGGCGCTGGCCCAGGCGCAGTCGGATCGCGCGGAGGCGCAGGTGGCGCTGTTCAAGGCGTTGGGCGGCGGCTGGGAAGGCGCGCCGGTTCCCACGGCGATAACGGCGAAGGCGGCGGAGTAGGAAATCCACAACCCCGTTCGTGCTGAGTAGGGACTGAGCTTGTCGAAGGCCCGTATCGAAGTACCGCAGCGCCAAGCTCAGGTCCTTCGATACGCCATTTCGACTTCGCTCAATGGCTACTCAGGACGAACGGATTTGGGATAACGGTTGGCACCCCCTAATCGAACAGCTCTTCCAGAAAGCTCTTCTTCCGCTTCTTCCCATAATAGCCGTCATCGCCGCCATGGGCCCGATCGGGCCGGTAGCTTGGTTGCGGCGGGGCCGGTTGCGCGGCGGGCTGGACGCAGTTGCGCTCGATGATTTTGTCGAGCTCCCCACGGTCCAGCCAGACGCCCCGGCATTGCGGGCAATAGTCGATCTCGACGCCCTGCCGATCCGACATGGCGAGGCCGGTGTTGCAGACGGGACAGAGCATTGAGGAGACGGCTTGCGGGTCGCGCGCCACGCTTATTCCCGCTCGCCCGTCAGGTTCAGCAGCAGCTGGAACAGGTTGACGAAATTGAGGTACAGCGACAGCGCGCCCATGACCTCAAGCTTCGCGGTCGCCTGCGTGCCTGCATAATGGATATAGTCGGATTTGATCCGCTGCGTATCCCATGCGGTCAGGCCGGTGAAGATCACGACGCCCAGGATCGACACGACCAGTTGCAGCGCCGAAGACGCCAGGAACAGGTTGACGAGGCTGGCGACGATGATGCCGATCAGGCCCATCATCAGGAACGATCCCATCTTCGTCAGGTCACGCCCGGTGGTATAGCCCCACAGCGCCATCGCCAGGAACATCACCGCCGCCGCAAAGAAGGCCTGCGCGATCGATGCGCCGGTGAAGACGATGAAGATGCTGGCCAGCGACACGCCCATCACCGCCGAGAAGGCGTAGAAGGCGGTGCGCGCGCCCGCGTCCGTCATCTTGTCGATGCGGAAGGTGAAGAAGAACACGAACGCCAGCGGCGCGAAGATCGCGACCCATTTAAGCGGCGTGCCGAAGATCGGCTGATAGAGGGCGGGGGTGTTGCCGATCACGGCGGCGACGATGCCGGTTATGATCAGGCCGATGCCCATGTTGCGGAAGACGCCAAGCATGTGGCTGCGCAGGCCGGCATCGACCGCCGCGCTGTCCGTTCGGGCATATCTCGGCGTCTGGCCGGGCGTGGGATAAGGGTTGTTCACGGTTACGCTCCATCCTTGTAAAACAGGATCGAGTACGTCCGGGAGGTAGGGGAGAATTTGGGGGGTAAATCCTCCGAACCTGCACCGAGCGCACTCGATGCGGTCCGACATCACGTCTGGTGCGTCCTGTCCTGCAGAACGCCGCCAGCCGCCAGAGGGGCCCGGCCCGCACCCGTAATATCGGTGAGCTTAGCGGCGCTTTCAAGGGGGAAGAGGTCCCGCAATGGGGCGGAATGTTCGATTCCGCCCGTTATTTGAGGCGCAGCAACAGACCGGAAACACTCATGACCGCTTCGGTACATGCGGCGGCAACAGACTGGTTGACCCGGCCGGCTGCGTCGCGGAATTCACGGGCCAGCGCATTGTCGGGCACTATGCCCAGCCCGACCTCATTGGTGACGAAAATCAGCGGACCTTTCGCGACCTGAATGGCGGCGGCCAGCCGGGCGGTTTCCTCCACGACGTCGTGCATCCCGAAGATGAGGTTTGACGTCCATAGCGTCAGGCAGTCGATCAGCAGGATTTTGGACGGGTCCGCCTGTGCCGCGATCAACGCTGCAATTGCAACGGGGCATTCGATGGTCGTCCATTGTGGGCCGCGCTCGTCGCGATGGCGGTCGATACGCGCCGCCATCTCCGGGTCGCCGGCCTGCGCCGTTGCGATGAAGACAGGGGACAGGCCGGACGCTTCCGCTTGCGCCAGCGCGTGACTGCTCTTGCCCGACCGCGCGCCGCCGGTGACGAAGAGGGTGCGATGTGTCATCGATGCTCCATCTTATAGGGCTGGTATTGCGTCCTCCTGCCGGTAAAGGCCTTAGCCGACAAAAGCGACAGGCAAGAGGACAGCCATTGGACCCATGGCGCATACATGGCGGACGACTGGAGGACGCGCAGGCGGCCTTCCCGGATGCGCAGCACCCGTGGATCGACCTGTCGACGGGGATCAATCCCCTTCCGTGGGATGTGACCAAGGCTGGGCCGATCGACTGGACGCGCCTGCCGGACGATGGCGCGCTGGCCACGCTGGAAAGCGCGGCGGCTAAGCATTTCGGGGTAGACGCGGCGTCTGTCTGTGCGGTGCCGGGCAGCGAGATGGGGCTGCGGATGCTCGATGCGCTCGGCTTGCCCGAGCCGTACCGCCATATGGTTCCAAGCTATGGTACGCATGCAGAGGCATTGCCGGGAAGCACACCCGTCTCGACCGAGGCGATGGAGGCGGGCGGCGGCACGTTGCTGCTGGCCAATCCCAACAATCCGGATGGGCGCTTGCTCTCCGCCGACGGGCTCAGGCACCGGATGGGGCAGGGGGAAACGCTGGTCATCGATGAGGCTTTTGCCGATGCGGCGGAGGGCGTCTCATTGTTGGGCGGGCCAGTGGGCGAGCGGCTCGTTGTGCTGCGCTCCTTTGGCAAGTTTTTCGGGCTGGCAGGGGTGCGGCTCGGATTTGTCGTGGCGTCGCCCGCGCGGATCGCGCCATTGCGGCGGCGGCTTGGAAGCTGGCCGGTATCGGCGGCGGCGATCGCCATCGGAACGGCGGCCTATCGCGATACCGACTGGATGGTCGCCACGCGCGCGGCGCTTGTGAAGGAGGCTGCCCGGCTGGATGCCCTGCTACGCGCCCATGGGTTGGAGCCGCAGGGCGATTGTCCCCTGTTCCGGCTGGTAAAGTTGGATGGCGCCGGCGCGCTGTTCGACCGGCTGGCGCGGCGGGGCATATTGACCCGCCCCTTCGCCTATGCGCCGGACTGGCTGCGCATCGGCCTGCCTGCCGACGATGCCGCCTATGCCCGGCTGGACGCAGCACTGGCCGATGGCTGAGCCCGTGGCCCTGCTCGCCCTGGCGATGGACGCAGCCATCGGCTGGCCGCGCTGGCTCTATCGGCGCATCGGCCATCCTGTTGGAGCCTTCGCCTTCATCATCGGCTTCTGCGAGCGCCGCTGGAACGATCACCGCCTGTCCGAAGCCGCGCGCCGGACGCTCGGCGTGGCGACGATGATTGGGCTGACCACGCTCGCGTTTGGCATCGCCTTTGTGGCGCAGGAGGCCGCCCGGCATATGCTCGACCGCTGGGCGTGGATCGCTATTGGAATCCTCGCCTTTCCCGCCCTGGCGCAGCGCAGCCTGCATGATCATGTCCTGGCGGTCTCCCGGCCGCTTGAGGCCGGACGGCTGGAGGAAGCGCGCAGTGCGGTCGGCATGATCGTCGGACGCGACACGGCGGCGCTCGATGAGGCGGGTGTGGCGCGGGCCGCAATCGAGAGCCTGTCGGAAAGCTTCTGTGACGGGATCGTCGCACCGGCCTTCTGGCTGCTTGTCCTGGGCCTCCCCGGCGTCTGGGCGTACAAGGCGATCAACACGGCGGACAGCATGATCGGCCATTATGAGCTGCGTTGGCGCGCCTTCGGCTGGGCGGCGGCGCGGATCGATGATGTGGCGAACCTGATCCCGGCGCGCCTGTCCGCCCTGCTGATCTGCATCGCGGGCCGGGGCGGGTGGCGCGTCATGCTGCGCGACGCCCGCAAGCACGCCTCTCCCAACGCGGGGTGGCCGGAAGCGGCGATGGCGGGCGCGCTGGGTGTGAGGCTGGCCGGGCCGGTCAGCTATGACGGGGCGCTGCACGACAAGCGCTGGATCGGCGAGGGCGGCGCGGATGTCTTCGGCGGTGATCTGCGCCGGGCGCTGGGCATCTACCGGATCGCATGCCTGCTGCTCTGGATCATTGCGGGGGGTGTCGCATGGGCGCTGTGATGTTGCAGGGGACTGGGTCGGACGTCGGCAAGTCGGTGCTGGTCGCCGGGCTGTGCCGTGCGCTCGCCAATCGTGGCCTGCGTGTCCTGCCGTTCAAGCCGCAGAATATGTCGAACAACGCCGCCGTCACCGCCGATGGCGGGGAGATCGGCCGGGCGCAGGCGCTTCAGGCGATCGCCTGTCGCGTCGATCCGATAGTCGACATGAACCCGGTGCTGTTGAAGCCCCAGGCCGATCATACATCGCAGTTGATCGTTCACGGCAAGGTGCGCGGGACGCTGGGTGCGGGGAATTTCCGTGCGGCGCGGGGCGCGCTGCTGGGCGAGGTGATGGAAAGCTACCGCCGCTTGCGCGCCGCCTGCGATATCGTGGTGGTCGAGGGCGCTGGGTCTCCGGCGGAGATCAACCTGCGCGGGGGCGACATCGCCAATATGGGCTTCGCGAGGGCGGCCGACGTGCCGGTCGTGCTGGTGGGCGACATCGACCGGGGTGGGGTGATCGCCGCCATCGTCGGCACGCGCGGGGTGATCGATCCGGATGACGCGGCGATGATCCGGGGGTTCCTGATCAACAAGTTTCGCGGCGATCCGGCGCTGTTCACCGATGGTTATGACGAGATCGCGCGGCGGTCCGGCTGGCCCGGCATGGGCGTCATCCCTTGGCTGCCGGGCGCGGCGCGCCTGCCGAGCGAGGATGGGGTCGTGCTGGAGCGCGCCGTCGCGCCCGGATCGGGGCGGATCATGATCGCCTGCCCGATCACCCCGCGCATTTCCAATTTCGACGATCTCGATCCGCTCAAGCTGGAACCGGGCGTCGAAGTGGTGATGGTCCCCCCCGGCCGGCCGATCCCAGCGGAGGCGGCATTGATCGTCCTGGCAGGATCGAAGGCCACGATCGCGGACATGAATGCCCTGCGCGCCGAGGGATGGGATATCGACATCCGCGCCCATCATCGGCGCGGCGGTCATGTGCTGGGCTTGTGCGGCGGCTATCAGATGCTCGGCCGGACCATCGCTGATCCTGACGGAATCGAGGGGCCTGCGGGGACGGTAGAGGGACTCGGCCTGCTGGACGTGGAAACCCGCCTGAGCGGAACCAAGACGCTGGAGCGTGTGACCGGAGAGGCGCTGGGCGAGGCGTTCGAGGGCTATGAAATGCATATGGGCGTCACCACCGGCGCGGATGCTTTGCGGCCTGTGGCCTGGCTTTCCGACGGAGCAACTGACGGCGCCATGTCCGCCGACGGCCGGGTCGCGGGCGCCTATATCCATGGCCTGTTCGCGCATCCCGCCCAGCGTCGGGCGTGGCTCGCGCGCATCGGCGTCGTATCGTCCGGCGTAGACTATCACGCCTCCGTCGATGCGGCGCTGGACGAGATCGCAGGCACGCTGGAAACCTATGCCGATATCGACGCCATCCTGGCGCTTTCCCTTAAGGCGGCGTGACAAATCGGACAGGAATGGGGCGGGGGCTGGCCGTTCCTTAAGCCTTCGTGCATATGCGCGGAGATAGAGCGCCCCAAACCCTGTGAGGTACTTCCTTCCATGTGCGGTATTATCGGAATCGTTGGCAATTCCCCCGTCGCCGATCGTCTGGTCGATGGCCTGAAGCGGTTGGAATATCGCGGCTATGACAGCGCGGGCGTCGCGACTGTGTTCAAGAACGCGATCGAGCGCCGCCGGGCTGAGGGCAAACTCGCCAATCTGGTGAAGGTGCTGGAGGGCGATCCGCTGCCCGGGAACACCGGCATCGCCCATACCCGCTGGGCCACCCATGGCGCGCCCACGACCAGCAACGCCCACCCCCATGCGACCGAAGAGGTCGCGCTGGTCCACAATGGCATCATCGAGAATTTCAAGCCGCTGCGCGAAGAACTGATCGGCCGTGGGCGGACATTCACCAGCGAGACGGACACGGAAGTCGTCGCGCATCTGGTGAGCGAACTGGTCGAGCAGGGCGCATCGCCCAAGGACGCCGTCGCGCAGGTCCTGCCGCGCCTGCACGGCGCATTCGCGCTCGCCATCCTGTTCCGCAGCCATCCCGACCTGCTGATCGGCGCGCGCCTCGGCTCGCCGCTCGTCGTGGGCTATGGCGACGGCGAGACCTATCTGGGGTCGGACGCGCTGGCGCTCGCCCCGCTGACCCAGCGCATCGCCTATCTGGAAGAGGGCGACTGGGTCGTCATTACCCGCGAAGGTGCGGAGATATTCGACAAGGATAACAACCCCGTCGAGCGTCCGGTCACCATTTCCGGCGTGACCGGCGAGCTGATCTCCAAGGGCAATCACCGCCATTATATGCTCAAGGAGATTTACGAGCAGCCGGTGGTGGTGGCGCAAACGCTGCGCTCTTACCTGCGCCGGATGGACGATCAGGTGTCGCTGCCGATCCCCGATTTCGACCTGTCGACGATCAAGCGTGTGACCATAGTCGCCTGCGGCACCAGCTACTATGCCGGCATGGTCGCGAAATACTGGTTCGAGCAGTTTGCCCGCATTCCCGTCGATATCGATGTGGCGAGCGAATTCCGCTATCGTGAGCCGGTGCTGGAACCGGGCGGGCTTGCACTGTTCATCAGCCAGTCGGGCGAGACCGCAGACACGCTGGCGGCGCTGCGTCATGCGCGGGCGGAAGGGCAGAAGATCGCCGTGGTGGTCAACGTCCCCACCAGCACGATGGCCCGCGAAGCCGACCTGTTGCTGCCCACCCATGCAGGCCCGGAGATCGGCGTCGCCTCGACCAAGGCCTTCACCTGCCAGTTGGCGGTGCTGGCCGCGCTCGCTGCGAACTTGGCGCGCGCGAAGGGTCGCCTGAGTCCGGAAGAGGAAAAGCGGGTTGTACGCCACCTCGCCGAGGCGCCCGCCGCGATCAACGCCGCGCTTGCCTATGACGAAGCGATCGAGGGCATGGCCGGGGTCATCGCCGTGGCGCGCGATGTGCTCTATCTGGGGCGCGGGCCGGATTATCCGCTGGCGCTGGAGGGTGCGCTGAAGCTCAAGGAGATCAGCTATATCCACGCCGAGGGCTATGCCGCCGGCGAGATGAAGCATGGCCCCATCGCGCTGATCGACGACGCGGTACCGGTCATCGTCATCGCGCCGTCAGGCCCGCTGTTCGAAAAGACCGTGTCCAACATGCAGGAAGTGCAGGCGCGGGGCGGCAAGGTGGTGCTGATCTCCGACTATGACGGGATTGCCGCGGCGGGCGACGGCTGCCTGGCGACCATTACCATGCCCAAAGTCCATCCGCTGATCGCGCCGCTGGTCTATGCCGTGCCGGTGCAACTGCTCGCCTATCATGTCGCGGTGGCGAAGGGCACAGACGTCGATCAGCCCCGCAACCTCGCCAAGTCGGTGACGGTGGAATAGTCATTCGTGATGGGGATGGTGGGCGATGACGGGCTCGAACCGCCGACATTCTCGGTGTAAACGAGACGCTCTACCAACTGAGCTAATCGCCCCCAAGGCACTGGCTATCTAGGGCAAAGCGTCGCCGGGTCAAGCGCCGAGTGGCTGAATGCCGGCTTCGTCACGCAGGATTCTGCGCCGCGCCACGAACCATTGGGTTATCGCCGTGGCGGCTTCATCCGACAGCGCGATGAAAACGCGGCGTCCGTCCGCCGGGTCGGCCCGCCGGATGAAAATGCCGCGATCCGTAAGCTGCCGGATCCAGCGGAGCGCGGTCGTCGGCGGCACGGCGGCGGCGATGCACAGGCTCGATACCGAAACCTGTTCACCATTCAGCCGCGCCGCCATCAGGTCGAGCAACATGTCCCATGCAGGGTCGGCGAACATATCCGATGGCAGGAACTGGTCCCGCATCCGTCGCGTGCGAAGCAGCGCGCGAACTTGGCCTGCCGTCACCTCATCGCCGACCGGCGCAAGCGAGGCTGCGGCAGGCTGCGCGATATAGCTTCCCTGTTTTTCCGCGAGCCAGGTGCTGCCGTTTCGGCCATTTTCATCATTGCGCCGGGTCAGGGCGTCCAATGCGCTGGCAAGGCGACTGACCTCTTCGCTCAACCGATCGATCCGCGCGGAATCGCCTTCGCGGCCGATGTCGCGCAAGAGCGGGTCATGATCTCGCGCGCGCAAGCCCAGGACGATGGCGCCGGCCAATTCTGTCGCGCGCGGGTCGCATAACCATTGGGTGGTGGGCGAGCGATGATGGGCATAGGCGATATCCAGACATTCCATCGCCGTCACGATGACCAATGCCGTGTCGTTCATCAACGCCATCACATCCAGCCGGACAAGAAGATCCGGCAACGCGGCATGCGGCGTGGTGCAGCGAAGCACGATCAAGTCGGCATGCGCTATCCGTTCAAGCCGGGCAGTCGCTTCGTCGAGGCGCACCGATCCCAGCAGTCTCGCGCCTGCCGCACCGGCAATCGCCTCCAGGCCCGCCCATTCATCCGGTTCTGCGATCATCAGCAAAGTGGGCCGGTCGTCCGCGCAAAGCATGATGTCGCTTGCCAGGAAGGGCGCGGTCCGATCGTCGATCGGACATATCATGTCGCTGCTTTTCATCCGTGTCCCCACACCGTGAAATCCTTGCCGGACATACCTCGACTATGGAGGGATGCCTGCCCTGCGTCACAGATGGCTGCCTCCAATATGGAGGGATAGCCATCCTTCGGCCTTCTGAAACGTCGGTTAGACGCCAGCATTTCCTGTCCGATATGGTCCGAAGGCATTCAAAACGCTCCACTGTGGAATGCGCATGCCTTCCTCCATTTCGGATTATGTTCCTTATATGTTCTTTTGCTTTCGCTGTCGATAGCTATTGCGTCTTGCCCCGCCGGGCGTCGGGGACGAGGATGCAGGGATAGTTATGGAGTTTCGCCATGCGTTCCCTGATTGCCGCCATGCTTCTTGCCACCGTCGCCTCGCCGGCCCTGTCCCAAGGGACCACGCCCCAACCGCAGGCAACAGCTTCAACGCCGCTGCAGAAGGTGATCGACGATCATTGGCGGTGGTGGCTTTCGGTCAATCCGGTGCAGGCCACCGGGCTTGGCGTGCGGGATTATGACGACCGTATCGACGACCTGAGCCTGGCCGCGCGGGATGCGCGCGCGAAGGCGGAGCAGGGGTTCCTCACCCGGCTGGAAGGCATATCCGACTCGGGGCTGGATGCGGACGCGCGGACCAACAAGGCGGTGCTGTCATGGATGCTGGCGGACGATATCGAAGCGAACCGGCATGGCGAGCGGATGATGCTGTTCACCACCTATTATGGCTGGCAGCAGGGCTTTGCCGACATGGCCGACAATCTGCCCTTCTACACCCGCGCCGATTATGAGAGTTATCTGAAGCGGCTTTCCCTGTTTCCGGTGCAGAACAGGCAGGGCATCGACATCACCAAACAGGCGGTGAAAGAGAGCTATATCCAGCCCTGTTCGGTGCTGGGCGGCTTTGCAGATACGATCACTGCCACGGTCGCGGGAAAGCCCGAGGATACGCGCTTCTACGCGCCTTTCCTGCGCAACCGCCCCCGCGATATCAGTCAGGCAGACTGGGCGGCGATGCAGGGGCGCGCCGTCGCCATGATCCGCGACGTGGTGACGCCGGAATATGCCCGGCTGCACGATTATATCGCGAAGGACTATGTCCCCCATTGCCGCAAGACGGACGGGGCATCGGCGCTACCGGACGGCGCGGCCTGGTATGCGACGCAGGTGAAAGCGCATACCACCACCGGCCTGACGCCCGAGCAGATTCACGCCATCGGCTTGTCGGAGGTTACGCGCATCCGCGCGGGCATGGACGAGGTGGCGAAGAAAGCCGGATACCCCAGTCGCGCGGCCTTCATCGAGAAACTGCGGACCGACCCGCAATATTATGTGAAGACGCCGCAGGAACTGCTGCAGGCGGCGGCGTTTCAGGCGAAGATGATCGACGGGTTGCTGCCGCGCTACTTCGGTCGACTTCCTCGCCTGCCCTATGGCGTGCGGGCAATCCCGCCGGAGACAGCAGAGGGCACAACAACCGCCTATTATGGGCCGGGCGCGCCGGAGAGCGGCATTGCCGGTCATTTCTACGTCAACACGTCGAAGCTGAACCAGCGGCCGTTATGGGAATTGCCCGCGCTGACCGCGCATGAGGCGGTGCCGGGTCATCATAATCAGATCGCCTTGCAACAGGAGTTGGACCTGCCGCAGTTCCGCAAGCACGCCGCCAGCTTCACCGCCTATGTCGAGGGCTGGGCGCTCTATTCCGAATATTTGGGCGAGGAGATGGGCCTGTACGACACGCCGGAAAAGATGATGGGGCGGCTGAGCTACGAGATGTGGCGGGCCTGCCGCCTCGTGGTCGACACCGGTATCCACGCCAAGGGGTGGACAAAGGCGCAGGCGGTCACCTTCATGAAGGAGAATAGCGCGCTGACCGAAGCCAATATTGATGCGGAGGTGAACCGCTATATCAGCTGGCCGGGCCAGGCGCTTGGGTACAAGCTGGGCGAAATCCGCATCCGGGAGCTGCGGGCTAAAGCGGAGGCGGCGCTGGGGCCGAAGTTCGATCTGCGGGCATTCCATGATGCTGTGCTGGCCGAGGGACCGGTGCCGCTGGATGTGCTGAGTGGGCGGATCGATGCGTGGATTGCGGCGGAGAAGGCGAAGGGGGCTGCGTCGTAATGCTGCCATGCTTCCGTTCGTGTCGAGCGTAGTCGAGACGCCGCGCGCATGTGTCTCGACTACGCTCGACACGAACGGTGTTTGGTATGGACTCTAAGCCAGTGACAGCCCCGAGAAACGGAAATTCTGCTCAAGCGGCAGGGCGGTCTCGCAGAAGGCGCATTCGGCCATGACGCGACCGACAAGCCACTGGTTCTGGCCACAGCCGGGGCAGGGATTGGGCGCGGCGCGGCGATAGAGGATGCTCTGTCTGCGGATGGGCAATTCGGGCGCGCGAACGGCGGCGGAACATGTCTGGATACTCAAATGCGGTCCTTTCCACTGACAATAGTTAACACGTCAGCCGGCGGATGTTTCCGTGCCTTAGGGGCGTTAAGTATAGAAAATCCGGAGCGGAATCGTTTGGGTCGCTTGGTCAATAGTCCTTCGAATAGCGCAGGTTCGCCGATGTGCCGGTCGTTCCGCCGGTCTGCGACAATATGCTCAGTGCCTTGGACAGGCCGATCTCCAACTGCGTGGCGGTGAAGCCCTTCGCGTCGGTGATGATCTCGACATAGACATTGTCGGTCAGATGCTGGCCGGCGGCGAGCGCGGTGCCCCGCCCCGTCGCGCTATCCGAGCCAAGCACGCGCAGCCGGTCGATACCGGACGCGCCCTGCAGCTTGCCAAGCGGATTGAGGCCGCCGCCTCCGCCGCGCAGGCCGTTGAGCGCGGCGGCAAGCTGGATCGCCTGTGTCGCGGACAGGTTGCTGACGTTGCTGCCGAACAGGATGCGGGACAATACCTCGTCCTGCGGCAGGCTGGGGGTCGAGGTGAAGGCGATTTCCGGATTCTGGGCGGTGCCGGTGACGTCGATCTTCGCCGTGATCTTCTCGACATTGGTGCTGGCGGTGATGAAGATTGCCGGGTTGGTCATCTCGCCGCCATTGAAGGCGATCTCGCCCCGCGTCAGGTCGAACCGCTTGCCGGAGAAGGTGTAGGTACCGCGCACGATCTGCACCTTGCCGACCACGCGCGGGTCGGCGGTGGTGCCGGTCACGCGCATGTCGGTTTTCCATTCCGACTCTAGCCCCATGCCGGACACGTAGATCTGGTTGTCGGCCCGCACGCGCAGGTCGAGCTTGAACAGGCTGGGCGGTCCCGCCGTTGCCGGTCGCGCGGTGATATCGACCTGTTGGTCCTTGCGCCGCACGCCTTTCAGGTCGCGCACCTGCGATCCTCCCTGCCAGGCGATCTGGTAGCGCAGTTCGGGAATCCGCAGGTCGCCGGAGACCAGCGCGCCATTTTCGGGACTGTTCGTGATCGCCATCTTGCCGCTGACCACGGTGCCCAGCGCCTCGCTACGGGCAAGCCGCGCCCGGTCGAGCGTCACGTTGATGTTCATCGGGAATCCGCTGGCGGCGGCGAGACCGACGGTTCCGGCTGCCTGCACCGTGCCGTCGCCCGCCTTGCCGCTGAACTGGCGGATCTCCAGCCGGTCATTTGTGAACCGGCCGTCCAGCCGCATGTCAGTGACCTTCGTGCCGAAAGTCTCATTCTCATAGGTCAGGGCG
Organism: Sphingobium sp.; assembly: GCA_023266635.1. GTDB lineage: Bacteria > Pseudomonadota > Alphaproteobacteria > Sphingomonadales > Sphingomonadaceae > Sphingobium. The sequence continues at coordinate 23,518 of JAHFPU010000002.1, read as the reverse complement.
TTGGCGCGGATCAGGCCGTTGATGCGCGGATCGCTTGCCTTGCCGCTGAAGTCAGCGGCCAGCGCGACGCCGCCCGTCAATTGCTGATCCGCCTGGCCCGCAAAGGAGAAAAGCACGTCCGCCGGGCCGTTATACCGTACGCCGCCGCCTAGAGGCGCGGCCATGAGCCGCTCCGTCCAACTTCCCTCGCGGCCCACCGGCTGCATCGTCAGGACCAAACGTCCCAGCGCGGTGCCGTTCTTGCGGATCAGCGCGCGCAGGTCGGCGCCATTTTGTTGCAGCCTGCCATCGACGCTGATCGCCACCGGCTCGGACACTGCCGTCAGGCTGGAGCGGGTGAAGTCGGCGATGGTGAGCCGCGCGGTCGCCGCCGGGAAGGCGTTGCCGCTCTGCGTGAAATCCACCGTCCCGGTCGCCTTGCCGCCAATGCCAAGGCCGGGCGTGAAGATGTTGGCGACGGCGAGGTCGAAATCCTTGAACCGCGCCTGCGCCTTTGTTTGCTGGCCGAAATGTCCTGCCAAGTCGATATTGCCCTGCGGCGTGACGATCTGCGCCGGTTCGAAGCTGTAGCCATCCTTGCCGCTACGGATGATGGCGGGCTTGGCGAGGCGGAAATCGATGCGGTCCGCGCGCCCGTTCAGCGCCACGGCATAGAGGTTCGGGCGAAGCGCGGCATTGACGGCGAGGGTGAAGGGCACGCCGCTGCTGCCGTCCGCGACCAGTTGCGCCGTGCCGCGTCCGCCGCGATAATTCACTTTGCCGCGCGCCTGCTTGATGACGATCGATCCGTAGCGAGTGTTGGCGAACTGGGCGTCGGCCACGACCTGCGGCGTGTCGTACAGCACAACCGACGCATCGAGGATGGCGCGGCCGATGACGACATCATTGTCGCCGGGCAGCTTGGCGTTGCTTGCTGTGGCCTTGATCGTCGCGCTCTGCTTGCCCGACAGGTTGGCAAGCTGGACCGCCCCATTGATGCCCGATCCGTTGAGGCTGAGCGATCCTGCGAACGGCCCGGCCCGCGTCTGTTGCAGCGTGCCCACCATATCGACCCCGGCAAAGCGCGCGCGGCTAATGTCGATTGTCAGCGGGCCTTTGGCCGTGCGGACAAGCACATTGGCGAAGAAGGGGCCATATTCCGACCCGCCGGTGGCCTCCAGCCGATAGCCCGCCGCCTCTCCGTTCAGCTTGGTGACGACATCCTTCAACTGCACGCCGACATTGGGATGGGCGGCGCGCAGGACGGCCTGTGGACGATCGACGGTGCCACGCACGGTCAGAGCGAGCGGGCCATATTGTTTGGAGCTTGCGGCGGTATCGAACTTGATGCTGCCATCCGGCTCATAGCGCCCATCGCCCGACAGGATCGTGAAATTGGGCGCGCCGCCTTTCAGGCCGGCCAGGGTGAATGCGCCTTCCGGCGTCATGCCGACATTGCCGCTGAAGATCGCATTGCCGCCCAGAAAATCGCGGACCGAGGCATTTTCCAGCTGCGACGTGCGCACGCCGAAACGGCCGCTGATTCCAAAGCCGCCCTTGGGGCCAGGCTCGAGCTTCGCGTCGGTCGTCAGGTTGACTATGCCGACGCCGTCGACCTTGTAATCGTTGACCCGCCCTTTCAGCGCGCCGCGATAGAGCGCATTGGGAATGTCGGCGAGGACGAGCGCGGTTGCGTCTATCCGGTCGCTGTCGATCTTTAGATTGTCGCTGATCAGCTTGCCGCCCGCATAGGCGAAGTCGCCCTTCACGCGCAGATTGGTGAGCAGTCCGCCAGCGGCTGCATTTAGCCCGGTCACGCGCCTGGCCGTGGCGTTGACGGGAATACGGATGCGGTCAGCGTCTATCACCGCGCGGCCGCTCGCCTGCAGATATTCAATGCCGGTGGCGTCAAACGCGATCTGCTTTGCCGAAATGTCATAATCGAGGAAAGGCGTCGCCATCGGCCCGTCGAGGACGACCGAGGCCCGCACATCCTGACCACGCACCTTGTCCATGATCGCGCCGGGGGTGAGGAGGCGGGCGTCGATCTTCAGCGCGCCGAACTTGCTTTGCGCGAGGTCGATCAGACCGCTGGCATTGGCCGCAAGCGCATCGGAGGTAAGCGAGGCGTGCAGGTTCACGCGGCGCTCAGCCAGTGCCGCCGTCATGTCGACATTCAGCGCAGGGGCGGTTAGCCGCTGCACCGGCCCCTCCATGATGAGGCCGGGACGCAGCGGTCCTTTGGCCGTGAAAGTGCCGTCTCGCGCCACCAGCGCAACCGACGCCAACTCGCCCTTCGGCGATGTCGCGACCAGCTTTCCGGTCCAGCTCTGCCAACTGCCCTTGCCGTCCAGCTTGACGGTCATCGCATCGGTCAGCCCGCCCATGCGCGCGATCGCTCCGCCCGCGGGCGCGAACAATTCGCCCGCCATCGCCAGCCGGTTTTGCGAAGGGATGGCGTCCAGCTTCGCGGTCAGGCGGTCGCCGCTGTCGGCGCGCGCATTGGTTTCCAGTTGCGCCCGGCCATCGGCGATATGGGTGCTGCCCTTGATGGCCAGGATGCGCCGCTCACCGGAAACGGCGCGGCCTATGATCAGTCTGTCGATCGTCAGGCGGTCCACATCGATGTCGAGGTCCGGCAGCAGCGGCGCATTGGGGTCGCTCTCCACCGTCTTGAACTGCGGGGTCCGCGATACGGCGATCAGCGGCGCGGTCAGTTCGCTGACGCTGATATGGTTGTTGATGTAGCGGAAAGGCTTCCAGACGACCTTCACCTGCGGGCTGACCGCGAAGATGCCCTTTGGATCGCGCAGGATGAGGTTACGGATCGTCATGTCGCTGTAGATCGATCCGTCGATCCGGCCGATCTCTATACCCATGCCGGATTCCAGCTTCAGCGCCGCGATCTGCCGCACCAGAAAACGCTTGCCAGGCGCGGTGTCGAGACCGAGCAGCATCAGGCCGACCAGTATCACAAGCCCTATGACCGTGATCCCCACCCATTTGGCGATGCGCGTCCACAGCGCCGGCTTGCTGCGGGCGGACGTGTCTTCGATGGCGCTGTCCTCGGCCATCAAAAGGCCTGCCCTATGCCAATATAGAGCGCGAACTTCGACTCTCCGGGCTGGCGGTTGATCGGCATGGCGATGTCGGCGCGGAACGGCCCGAAATTGGTATAGAAGCGCCCGCCGATGCCCGCGCCGAAGCGGATGTCGGAGAATTTGGGCATGCTGGCGTCGTAGACCTGGCCCGCATCCACGAACGGCACGATGCCGAAATTGCCGAAGCGGTAGCGCGCCTCCAGCGCGAATTCATTGACCGACCGGCCGCCGATCGGGTCGTTGTTCGCGTCCTTGGGGCCCAGTTCCTGATAGCCATAGCCGCGCACCGATCCGCCGCCGCCTGCGTAGAGCCGCCGGGAGGGTGCGATATCCTCGCGGCTGACGCCGGTGATGGTGCCGACCTTGGTCCGGCCCGCGATGACCAGGCTGTCGGACACGGGATAGTAGGCCGACAGGTCGAGCGTCGCCCGGACATAGGGCGATACGCCGCCCTGCAAGGACGCTTCCGGCGACACGCGCAGCGTGGCGCGATACCCCGTTGTCGGATTGAGCAGGTCATCCGACCGGTCATAGCCAATCTGTCCCGGCAGCGCGCCGATCAGGTATGTCAGCCGCTTCGTTTCGCCGGTCGTCTCATTGAGCGTGGTTTCGTTCGATCCCAGAATCTCGAAGCCGTAGGACCATGTCCACCGCTTCTGGAAGATCGGCGTGGAGGCGCGCGAGATGCTGCCCGAAATACCCGCCGTGAACGCCTCATAGCTCGCATAATTCTGGTGGCTGAGGTTAACGGCCGCCTGCACCGTGCGGTCACGCTTGCCCGCATTGGCCCGGCGGAAGGTTGCGCCGACGCCCTGCTCCTGCGTGCCGCCGACCCCGGACAGGATCAGCGCGCCTTCGGGCGGGAACAGGTTGCGGTGCGTCCAACTGCCCTTCGCAAGGAAACCCTGCCCCGTGCCATAGCCCGCATCGCCCGCGAGCGTCCGCGCGGGTCCCGCATCCTGCTCCACCTGCAATTCGACATATTCGGTGCCGTCGGGACCGGGTTGGCCAGTCGGCTTTGGGACTACGGAGACGCTGGAGAAGAGGCTGGTGGCGACCAGCGCCTTGCGCAGATCGTCGACCTTGCGGCTGTCATAGAGTTCGCCTTTGTCGAACCGCGCGAGCACGACGATATGCTCAGCGTCAAAGGCCAGATCGCCGCTGGTGGTGATCCCGCCAAAGCTGCTGCGCGGTCCGGTGTCGACCGGCAAGCTATAGTCGCCCGTCAGCGTGGCGCCATCCAGCGCGATGTCGCGATCGCCCAGCTTGACGAAGGGATAGCCGCGCCTTGGAAGCTGCAGGCTGACATTGGCCTCCGCGCCCTCGATCCGCTCGGTAGTGATCGTCTCGCCGGACTTGAGCGGCAGCGACGTGCGGATAAGGTCGGGCGGCACGGTCGCCTGCGCGCGAACGACGATCTCGCCCAGCACATAGGGCTTGCCCGGCGTAACAGTTACGATGGCGGCCAGCGGCGGATTGGCCGCTGAGGGGTCGGCCTTCGACTGGTCGACGGTCGACAGGGCGGAAGCGTCATAATAGCCGGCCGAATGGAGCAGGCGGATCGCCAGCGCCTCGTCCTCCCGCGCGCGGGCCTGCACCATGGCGGCGGTATCCGCCTTGCCCTTGCCGGTCTTGAGCGCGCTCAGTGCGTTGAACTCGTCCTCCAGCCCCGTGCCCTTGAAGCCTTCGAGGGCGACGGTGTAGGCTACCGCTTCGGGCTTGTCGGACTTGGGGTCGGCTGCGACTTCGACAGGCGTTACGTCGAACCCGTCAAGCGGCGCCAGCGGCTTTGCCAGTTCCGTATCTTCCGGCGCAGTTTGTTCGGCGGGAAGGGCGGGGATGGTCGGTGTACCTGTTTCCGCCTGATCCATAAATTGGTCGATGCTGGGAAGCGGGGCATCGGGACTGTCGCTGAGCGGCGGCAGGCGCTTCTGGAACGTCTCGTCCGGAATGATCGGTGGTTCTTCTGTCGCAGGCGTCGCAGCCGGGACCGATGGCGGAGCATCCTGCGCGGACGCCGGGCACGAATAGCCTGACACCGCCATGGCGATGCAGGCGCTTATGCCGGCATTATTGATCCGCATCGCTTGCGAGACGCCCCCTTTAATCTCACCTTTCTTCGGCTGGGGGCGAGCCCGCGCGCAGAATGGCAATCAGGATACGTTCCGGTAGCCGCCTTGGTTCCCCCGAAATAGGTTGCGATGCAAAAACTCTCGGTAAGGCTCCCGATTTTCCGGAAAAACCCAAGCAACTGAACGCGATGGCGAGAAATTCTTAATATTCAACGGCGTAGAGCCTTTGCGACGCTGTCCAAGGAACCGGCTTACCGTTGGAAGATCATTTCGCCTTTCTGTTGCCGATCATGATGTTCGTCTTCGGCTGCGCATTCCTCTTCGCCTGGCGGTGGGGCGCGCGGAATGCGCTGCCCTGGGGCGCGGGCTATCTGTGTGCGGCCATCGCTTTTTGCATTCCGGTGATCGCGCCTTTCTTCCCCACGAAATTCTGGGCGCTGCTTGCCGATGCCCTCTTCGCCACGTCCTTCTTCCTCTATGGTCAGGGGATCGTTCAACATGTTGGCGTTCGCGGTTTTCCGCGTGTCCGTGTGGCCGGCTGGGGCATTTCGGTGGGTCTGTGCGCCTATGCGATTTTCGGGTCCCAGAGCCTTCGGCTGGAATTGTCGGCGTCGGACCTTGGTTGCTTCTTCCTCATCGCCCTGCCCCTGTGCCTCATGGCCGTGCGAATGCGGGGCGGTATCGACAGGGCGCTGTTCGCTGCCGTCACGCTGGTCGCGCTCGACAATCTGGTGCGTGGCACGACGGTTATGCTGACGACGCCGTCCGACCGTCCGGTTGCTTTTCTTGCCACCGAATATGCGTTCCTGATGCAGGTTCTGGCCAGCATATTGGGACCCGTCATGGGGCTCACCGCCCTCGCCGCGACCATATTGCGCGTCGTGGCGGATTATCAGCGGGACGCCTTCACCGATCCGCTCACCGGCCTGCTGAACCGGCGCGGTTTCTGGGACACGATCACAAGAGCCGAGCGGAAGGGGCGAGCACAGGCCTGCATCGTCATCTGCGACATCGATCATTTCAAGCGAGTCAACGACGCCCATGGCCATGCGGTCGGCGACCGGGTGATCGGCGCGTTCGCGGCCATGATCCGCGACAATCTGCCATCCGGCGCCATCGCGGCGCGGTTCGGCGGAGAGGAGTTCCTCGTTCATTTGCCTGATGTGCAGCCGGACGAGGCCGTGCGTTTCGCCAGCGCCGTGCGTCAGGCCTTCGCGCGTGAGGACTGGACCGGCGAGGGCATCGCGCATCCGCTCACCGCAAGCTTCGGCTTGGCGGAATTCCGGGCGGCCGACCTGTCGCTGGAGGCGGCGATCGAACGCGCTGACCTTGCCATGTACGAGGCGAAGCTGGCCGGTCGCGATCGGGTGCGGATCATGAAATCCAGCACAGCGCAGGATCGAGATGCCGTGACGGCCCGCCCTCCCCTGCGTCTGGTGCGTTGATCCCCGCAACCATTGATCGCTCCCGACATTATGTCCTAACCGGGCCGTGGCGGCCCGTTTCGGGCGGCCTGTTTTCGGTATGAAGGGTGCGATGTAATGTTGTGGAAATCGGCGACGGCAATATGCGGAGCGATGCTGCTGGCCGGGAGCGCCGACGCGCGCACGGCCCCCAGCAAGGTGGATGGTACGAAGCTATCCGACATCACCCGCACGCTGGCGAGCGATGAATTCGAAGGTCGCGCACCCGGCTCACCCGGTGAAGCAAAGACGATCGCTTTCCTTGTCGAGCAGTTCAAGGCGCTCGGGCTTGAACCCGGAGGCGAAAAGGGCGGCTGGACGCAGACCGTGCCGCTGCTGCGGACACAGGTAGACCAATCCGCGCCTGTCACCATGATGATCGATGGCAAGGGGCAGTCTTTCGCGCAGGGCAAGGACATTTACGTCAGCACGCTGCGGGATGCCGATCGCGCGCAGGTTGCCGCCGCGCCGCTGATATTCGTCGGATATGGCGTGACCGCGCCGGAGCGGAACTGGGACGACTTCAAGGGCGTGGACCTGAAGGGCAAGGTTGCGGTCTTCCTCGTCAACGATCCGGATTTTGAGGCGGATGCCGGGGAGCCGGTTGCGGGCATCTTCGGCGGACGCGCGATGACCTATTATGGCCGCTGGACCTACAAGTTCGAGGAAGCGGCGCGCCGGGGCGCGATTGCTGCGCTCATCGTCCATGACACGCCCGGCGCAGGCTATGGCTGGAACACGGTGGTCGCGCCGGGCGGCGAGAATTTCGGCCTTGCCGGTGGCGAGAGCGGGCCGCAGGCGCTGGCGTTGCAGGGCTGGCTGTCCGGAGAGGCGGCAACCCGTCTGTTCGCGGTGTCGGGTCTTGATCTTGCGGTGCTGCGGGCGGCGGCGCGTCGGCGCGACTTCATGCCCGTCGCCTTGGCCCCGGCCCAAATGTCGGCAGATATCGCCGTGACCCGTGACCATATCGAAAGCCATAACGTCATTGCGAAGTTGACGGGTGGGAAGCGTCCGGACGAGACGATTTCCTACGCGGCCCATTGGGACGCCTACGGCGTCGATCCGACACCCGGACCCAGGAAGGGCACGATCCGGCGGGGCGCGCTGGACGATGCGATCGGCGTTGCGGGCGTGCTGGAACTGGCCCGCCTGTTCGCGGCGGGACCCCGGCCGGACAGAACCCTGGTTTTCGCGGCATGGACGGCGGAGGAAAGGGGCCTGCTGGGATCGGAATGGTTTGCGCGGTCGGGTCTCTACCCCGCCGACAAGATGGTCGCGAACATGACGCTGGACGTCCTGCAGACCGCAGGCGCGGCGCGTGACGTGGTGCTGATCGGCGCGGGACAGAATGAACTGGAGCGTTATCTCGCTGACGCCGCCAAGGGGCAGGGCCGGATTGTGACGCCAGACGCGAAGCCTGAACGCGGTCTTTTCTACCGCGCCGACCATTTCTCGCTTGCGCGCCGGGGCGTGCCGACCTTGTTGCTGATGGCGATCGGCGGCGGCGCGGACCTGGTCAAGGGCGGCCGGGCGGCGGGCGATACATGGGTCAGCGACTATACCGCCAACTGCTATCACCAGATATGCGACAGCTGGTCGGCGGATTGGGACATGACCGGCGCGGTGCAGGATGTGTCGCTGTTCCACACGATCGGCGCGCAACTGGCGAACGGCAAGCAATGGCCGCAATGGAACGCTGATTCCGAATTTGCGAAGCTGCGCAAGACGCCGTGAAGACGGAGCCTGTCAGGCGGACTTGCGGTCGCACACCTCGGCGGCGGAGATCGCGGTCAGATTTATGATGCCGCGCGCGGTGACGCCCGGCGTCAGGACGTGGATCGGCTGGTCGAGGCCCATCAACATCGGCCCAACGGCCACAGCGTCGGCTGCCGCCCGCAGCGCTGTCATCGTGATGTTCGCTGAATCGAGATTGGGCATGACGAGAAGGTTGGCCGCGCCGCTGAACCCGGTTTCGGGCACCAGCTTGTCGCGCAGCGCCTGCGACAGCGCTGCATCCGCGTGCATCTCGCCATCGACGGCGAGGTTGGGAGCTTTCGCCTGGATCAGCTTGAGCGCTTCGCGCATCTTGCGCGCGCTGGGGCTGTGGGATGCGCCGAAATTGGAGTGGGACAGGAGCGCCGTGCGTGGCTCCAGCCCGAAACGGCGAAGCACCGTCGCGCTAAGTAATGTCATCTCCGCAATCTGCGCCGGGGACGGCTCCGGATTCATGTGTGTGTCGGTGATGAAGAGCGCGCCAGCGCCCAGGATCAGTCCGGTCAGGGCGTAGACACGATCGACGCCCGCACTGCGCGCTATAACGTTGAGGACATAGGATATCTGGCTCCAATAGTCGGCATTTCCGCCGACCAGCGCAGCATCGACATAGCCGGTGCGCAACAGCATCGCGGCCGTCACCGTGGGACGGCGATAGATTTGACGAAGCGCGTCAGCCGCCGTGATGCCCTTGCGGCCGGCGATCTTCTGATATTCGATCACCAGCGGACCGAGCAGGTCATGATCGGTTTCCGGATCGACTACCTCGACATCGCGATCCAGTTCGAAACGCAGGCCCAGAGCGGGCAGGCGCTCGGCCAGGATGCGCCGGCGCGCAACGATCACCGGCCGGGCCAGGCCGTCGTCGATCGCCGCCTGGATCGCGCGGAGCACGCGCTCATCCTCGCCCTCGCCATAGACGATGCGCGGCTGGGTGCCGCGCGCGGCCTCGAATACCGGCAGCATCAACTGGCTCGACCGGGCGTTGCGGCGCTCCAGTTCCTTGGCATAGGCCGGGATGTCGAGCTGCTTGCGCGCAACGCCGCTTTCTATCGCCGCGCGGGCGACGGCGGGCGCGATCTCGATGATCAAGCGCGGGTCGAACGGCGTGGGAATGATATAGTCTGGCCCGAAGACCAGCTTCCTGCCGCCATAGGCCTGCGCCACGCTTTCGTCGGCCGGCAGGCGAGCCAGCGAAGCGATGGCTTCGGCCGCCGCGACCTTCATCGCCTCGTTGATCTCCGTCGCCTGCGCGTCCAGCGCGCCGCGGAAGATGTAGGGGAAGCACAGGACGTTATTGACCTGATTGGGATAGTCCGACCGACCCGTCGCCACGATGGCGTCAGGCCTATGGGCCTTCACCAGTTCGGGCAAGATTTCCGGCTGCGGATTGGCAAGCGCGAAGATCAGCGGCTTGTCGGCCAGCAGCGGCAGCCATTCGGGCTTGAACACGCGGGGGGCGGAAAGGCCCAGGAAGACATTGGCGCCCGGCAGCACTTCGGGAAGGGTGCGCGCATCGGTCTGGCGGGCATAGCGCGCCATGTTAGGCCCCATGCCCTCGCGCCCGGCATGAATGACGCCGTCCTTGTCGGTCATGGTGACGTTTTCGACCGGCAGACCCATCGACACGAGCAGGTCGACGCAGGCGAGCGCCGCCGCGCCCGCGCCGGACGTCACCAGCCGCGCATCCGACAATTCCCGCCCTTGCAACACCAGCGCGTTGCGCACGGCGGCTGCGACGACGATGGCGGTGCCATGCTGGTCGTCATGGAAGACCGGAATGTTCATCCGCGCCTTCAGCGCCGCTTCGATCGCGAAGCATTCGGGGGCCTTGATGTCCTCCAGATTGATCCCGCCGAATGTCGGCTCTAGCAAGGCCACGGCGTCAACAAAGCGATCCGGGTCCATCGTGTCGACTTCCAGATCGAACACGTCGATGTCGGCGAATTTCTTGAACAGGACAGCCTTGCCCTCCATCACCGGCTTGCCCGCGAGCGCGCCGATATTGCCGAGGCCGAGGACAGCGGTGCCGTTGGAGATGACCGCGACCAGATTGCCACGCGCGGTATAGTCAAGCGCCTTGGCGGGATCGGCGGCGATCTCCTCACAGGCGGCGGCGACGCCGGGGGAATAAGCCAGCGCCAGATCGCGCTGGTTGACCATGCGCTTGGTCGGCTCGACGGACAGCTTGCCCGGGCGGGGCAGGCGGTGATAGTCGAGCGCCGCGCGGCGGAAATTATCATCCATGGTCTTCGGGTCTCTTCAATTCTGGGTCGCCGCGTACTCGCGAGTGCGGCGAAAGCGAGGTGGCGGTAACAGTCCTGTCAGGCCGGAACAACCATGTCGACGCGATGTTCGTCCCGAAAAACCGCCGTCAAACGCCAGAATCGGGCGTTAACGTCCGGGCAAGCGCCTGCAGAAGCAATGGAGGCTCCGTATGGAGTTGCTCCGCGTCATGGCCAAAGGCGTAGCCCAGCGTGCGCCGATATTCGAAACCGGCGAGGCGGGGGCGGGCAACCCCCTCCTGAGCGTAGCAGGCGGGCATGACGGTCAAGCCAAGTCCCGCCGCGACCATCTGCAACACGCGCTCGTCATTGGTGGAGCGGAGCGCGAAATGCGGCCTGACCCCGCGTTCGGTGAAATGGCGGCTCGTTTCGGACAACGCTTCGCAATGGCGGCGGACGATCATGACTTCGGACGCGAGGTCTTCGGCGGCGATCTCCGACCGCGTTGCGAATGGATGATCGCGGCTGAGGGCCAGCGCAAAACCCTCTTCCATCAGCGGCTGCTCCAGAAAGCGATCCGCGCCCCGGCCGACCAGCGTAACGGCGACGTCGATCCTTCCGCGCGCAAGGTGTCCGACCAGTTCCCGCTCACTGCCATAGACGAGCTCCACGGCAGTGTGCGGCGTAACGCTGTTCGCCTCGCGAACGGCTTCGGCGATCAGCGCGCCGGGGATGCTGTGCAGAATGCCGAGCCGCAAAACAGCATCCGCGCTGGTTCCGACCATGGCCTGCTGGGCCAGGTTGAACTCCCTTTCTATGCGGCGTGCATGGGAAAGGAAACGCGATCCCGCCTCAGTGAGTTGTACCCGCTGATTGGACCGGAAGAACAAGGCCGCACTCAGGGAGCGTTCCAGCTTGGCGATGCCGACGGATAATGTAGGCTGCGACACATTGCAGTGCGCGGCGGCGCGCGAGAAGCTGCCCTGATCGACCACGGCGAGGAAATAGCGCAGAAGATAGCGGTCGAGCATAGATGCTATCTATACACTGATTGAAGTCTTTCAATTTTTCTTTCGGGCCGGCTTGCGCTATTTCGCTCAGCCAAGGAGAGATGACATGGCCGATTTCGACTTCGCGCTTGGCGACAATGCCGACATGATCCGGGAAAGCACGGCGCGCTTCGCCACCGACCGGATCGCGCCGCTTGCCGCGGAAATCGATGCGAAAGACTGGTTTCCGCGCGAACTATGGCCGGCCATGGGCGAACTCGGCCTCCACGGCATTACTGTTGAAGAAGAGTATGGCGGGCTTGGCCTGGGCTATCTCGAACATGTCGTCGCGCAGGAGGAAGTGGCGCGGGCATCGGCGTCCATCGGCCTGTCCTACGGCGCGCATTCAAATCTGTGCGTCAATCAGCTGCGCCGCTGGGGCAATGACGCGCAGAAGGCGAAATATCTGCCGAAGCTGATCTCCGGCGAACATGTCGGCAGCCTTGCCATGTCGGAGGCCGGCGCGGGGTCCGATGTCGTGTCGATGAAGCTGAAGGCGGAGAAGAAGGGCGATCGCTACGTCCTCAACGGCACGAAGTTTTGGATCACCAATGCCGCCTATGCGGACACGCTGGTCGTCTATGCCAAGACCGGCGAGGGATCGAAGGGCATCTCCACCTTCATCATCGAAAAAGACATGCCAGGCTTCTCCATCGGCCAGAAGATCGACAAGATGGGCATGCGCGGTTCGCCGACCGCCGAGCTGGTGTTCGACGATTGTGAAGTGCCGGAGGAGAATGTCATGGGGCCGCTCAATGGCGGCGTCGGCGTGCTGATGTCCGGCCTCGATTATGAACGAACCGTGCTTTCGGGCATTCAGCTCGGCATTATGCAGGCCTGTCTCGATACCGTCATTCCCTTCGTGCGGGAGCGCAAGCAGTTCGGCAAGCCGATCGGCGCGTTCCAACTGATGCAGGCGAAGATCGCCGATATGTACGTCGCGCTGAACTCGGCGCGAGCCTATGTCTATGCCGTGGCGCGCGCCTGCGACGCCGGCAAAACGACGCGTTTCGATGCGGCTGGCGCGATCCTCTTGGCGTCGGAAAATGCCATGAAGGTGGCGCTGGAGGCGGTGCAGGCGCTCGGCGGCGCAGGCTACACGAAGGACTGGCCGGTGGAACGCTATATGCGCGACGCCAAGCTGCTCGACATCGGTGCGGGGACCAATGAGATACGCCGCATGCTGATCGGCCGGGAACTGATTGGAGGCGAGGCGTGAGCGCGACTCAATTCCTCCCCGGGACGGGGAGGGGGACCAGCGAAGCTGGTGGAGGGGGCTATCCTCTGGACGCTGTGCAGGAGGCGATCCCCCTCCACCACGCCGCTGCGCGTCGCGGTCCCCCTCCCCTTCCCGGGGAGGAACTATTGTGAGCGCGCCCATTCTTTCAAGCTCCGTTTCGCCGGACAGCGACGCTTTCCACCGCGCCTCTGCACACAACCGGGCCCTGCGCGACGAGCTCCATGCCCGTGTTGCGACCGCAGCGCTTGGCGGCCCCGAAAAGGCGCGCGAAAAACACACCGCGCGCGGCAAGCTGCTCCCCCGTGAGCGCGTAGAACGCCTGCTCGATCCCGGCTCGCCCTTTCTGGAAATCGGCCAACTCGCCGCCAATGGCCTCTATGGCGAGGATATTCCCGGCGCGGGCCTGATCTCCGGCATCGGCCGGGTGTCGGGACGTCAGGTGATGATCGGGTGCAACGACGCCACGGTGAAGGGCGGCACCTACTATCCGATGACAGTCAAGAAGCATCTGCGCGCGCAGGAGATCGCTCTCGAGAACCGGCTGCCCTGCATCTATCTGGTCGACAGCGGCGGCGCGAACCTGCCCAACCAGGCAGAGGTTTTCCCGGACCGCGAGCATTTCGGCCGCATCTTCTACAATCAGGCGAACCTGTCGGCGCTCGGCATCCCGCAGATCGCCTGCGTGATGGGCAGTTGCACGGCGGGCGGTGCCTATGTTCCGGCCATGTCGGACGAGACGGTGATCGTGCGCAATCAGGGTACGATCTTCCTCGCCGGTCCGCCGCTGGTGCAGGCCGCGACGGGCGAGGTCATCAGCGCCGAGGATCTTGGCGGCGGCGATCTGCACGCGCGCAAGTCGGGCGTGGTCGATCATCTGGCCGAGAATGACGAACATGCGCTGACCATCGTGCGCGACATCGTCTCGACGCTACAGCCGGATCTGACGCCGGACGTGAATCTGCGCGATCCGCGTCCGCCCAAGCTCGATCCGGAGGAACTTTACGGCCTGATCCCCGATGATGTCCGCGCGCCCTATGATGTGCGCGAAGTCATCGCCCGCATCGTCGACGGCAGCGAATTTCACGAGTTCAAGGCCCTGTACGGCACGACGCTCGTCTGCGGTTTCGCGCATATCTGGGGCATGCCGGTCGCGATCCTCGCCAATAACGGCGTGCTGTTTAGCGAGAGCGCGGTCAAGGGCGCGCATTTCATCGAACTGGCGTGCCAGCGGCGCATTCCTCTGCTGTTCCTGCAGAACATCTCCGGCTTCATGGTCGGCGGCAAATATGAGGCGGAGGGCATCGCCAAGAATGGCGCGAAGCTCGTCACCGCCGTTGCCACCGCCAGCGTGCCGAAGATCACGGTGCTGATCGGCGGCAGCTTCGGCGCGGGCAATTACGGCATGTGCGGCCGCGCCTATGGCCCGCGCTTCCTCTTCACCTGGCCCAATGCGCGGATCAGCGTGATGGGCGGCGAACAGGCGGCGAGCGTGCTGGCAACAGTCCACCGTGATGCGTCCAGCTGGACGCCCGAGCAGGCCGAGGCCTTCAAGGCGCCGGTTCGTGCGAAATATGAGGAAGAGGGCAATCCCTATTACGCGACGGCGCGCCTGTGGGACGATGGCATCATCGACCCGGCGCAGACGCGGGATGTTCTGGGCCTGGCCTTCGCCGCGACATTGAATGCGCCTATCCCCGAACGCGCTGCGTTCGGCGTGTTCCGGATGTAGGGAGTTAACGATGATCCTTCTTTTGATGCTCCTCGCAGTAGCGCAGGGCGACAAATTGCCGCCGGCTAATCCGGTGCCGCTGGACACCAGCGCGGAAACGGCCGTGCTTGCGCCGATCAACGCCCTGTTTGCTTCCTTTGAGAATGGCGATGCGGCAGCAATGCTGCGCCAAGTCTATCCGGAAGGCCGGGTAAGCGCCATAGGCCCGCGCCGCGATGGCGCACAGGACCTGCGCCAGGAAAGCTGGACGAAGTTCGCCGAGCGCATCAAGCCCGGCTCCGGTTTTCAGGAACGCATCTGGGACCCGGCCATCGACATTGACGGTGACATTGCCATGGTCTGGGCGTCCTATGACGTTAGTGTCGCCGGGAAGGTGACCAATTGCGGCGTCGATCATTTCGACCTGATCCGCGAAGGCGGCGCGTGGAAGGTGATGAACCTCACCTTCTCCTCGCGCACCACGGGATGTGACGGCAAATGATCCAGTCCCTTCTCATCGCGAACCGTGGCGAGATCGCCTGCCGGATCATCCGCACAGCACGCAGGCTCGGCATCCGCACCGTCGCGGTTTATTCCGACGCGGACGCCAAAGCGCTGCATGTGCGGCAGGCCGATGAAGCGGTGCATATCGGTCCTTCACCCGTGCGCGAAAGCTATCTGGTGGGCGAGAAGATCATCGCCGCCGCCAAGGCGACCTGCGCGCAGGCGATCCATCCAGGCTATGGTTTCCTGTCGGAAAATGCCGAATTCGCGCAGGCGGTGATTGACGCGGGCCTTATCTGGGTCGGCCCCAATCCTTCATCGATTACGGCGATGGGCCTGAAGGACGCCGCCAAGACACTGATGCAGAATGCCGGCGTGCCGACGACGCCAGGCTATCTTGGTGATGATCAGAGTCCAGAGCGTCTGAAGGCGGAAGCCGACGCCATCGGCTATCCCGTTCTGATCAAGGCCGTCGCAGGCGGCGGCGGCAAAGGGATGCGCAAGGTCGATGCGGAAGCCGACTTTCTCGATGCCCTCGCCTCATGTCAGCGCGAGGCGACGTCGAGTTTCGGCAACGATCATGTGCTGCTGGAAAAATGGGTCACCAACCCGCGCCATATCGAGGTGCAGGTGTTCGGCGATACGCACGGCAATGTCGTGCATCTGTTCGAGCGCGACTGTTCGCTCCAGCGCCGCCACCAGAAGGTGATAGAGGAAGCGCCTGCGCCGGGTATGGATGAAGCGACGAGGGAAGCCATTTGCCAGGCGGCGGTGCGTGCAGCCAAGGCGGTCGACTATGTCGGCGCGGGCACCATCGAATTCATCGCCGACGGATCGGAAGGACTACGCGCCGACCGCATCTGGTTCATGGAAATGAATACGCGCCTGCAGGTCGAACATCCTGTGACGGAAGAGATTACCGGGCAGGATCTGGTCGAATGGCAGTTGCGTGTCGCGAGCGGGGAGCCTTTACCGAAGCGGCAGGACGAATTAGCGATCAATGGCTGGGCAATGGAAGCGCGGCTCTATGCGGAGGACCCGGCGAAAGGGTTTTTGCCGAGCATAGGAAGGCTCGACTTCTTCACTATTGGCGAAAGCCATTTGGTTCGCATTGAGACAGGCGTGGAAGGCGGAAGCGATATTTCGCCCTTTTATGATCCAATGATTGCCAAAGTTGTCGAACATGCCAGGACTCGCGAACGAGCTGCTTACGGGCTGGCCAACGCATGTCGCAACACCATTATAGCGCCGGTCAAAACCAACGCGGCTTTCCTCGCGCGCGCACTCTCCCATGCAGACTTTCTGTCGGCCGACATAGATACGGGCTTTATTGCCCGTCACGAGCATGAATTGATCGGCTCTGCTCAACCTTCAGAAGATGTTGTCAGAACGGCAGCACTGGCAGTTCTTCATGATGAAATGGGGGATGGAGCTTCTGTCCAACTGTGGCGATATGAGCCGCGCCGACCGCCTGTTCCTACAGCGGGTTCCGTGTGGCGCTCGCTCGCCGGTTTCCGTATGGCGGCACCGCCCCGCATACGCGTTGCTCTAACCCATGAAGGTGAAACCTTCGTAGTCGAGAAAGGAGGGGTGCAGAACTCTCTTTTCTCAACGATTATCGCTGACGATCGCGTACTTGTTACTGACATGGGCGAGAGCTTCCTTTTCGTCCGCGCTCGCCCGACTGGCACTGGCTCCGCAGCCGTCTCCGACGGCGCGATCCTCTCCCCCATGCCCGGCCGCATCATCGCGGTTGATGTCGTGGCGGGCGACACAGTGGTAAAGGGTCAGAAGCTCGTCACGCTGGAGGCCATGAAGATGGAGCATTCGCTGACCGCGCCTTTTGACGGCACGGTGGCGGAACTCAATGCCGTCGCCGGCGCGCAGGTTCAGGTGGAAGCGTTGCTGGTGCGGATCGACCCGGCGGAATAGTTTCTGGCACTGTCCTACAGGCCTCCTTTCATGCCATGGCGGATCGGCAGGATGCATCGGGCGAGTAGGAAATATAAATGCGCCCGCACGTCAGGATATGTCGAGTTTCGCGGGAAAAGTGGGAAGCGAAAAGGAAGTCGATCATATGTCGGGCAAATATTTCGATCAATGGGTGATCGGCGAGACGCTGGTCCACGACATCCGCCGCTCCGTCACGGAGACGGACAATTTGCTGTTCTCCACGATGACGCATAATCCGCAACCGCTGCACATCGACGTTGAGGCGGCGAAGGCGAGCGAGTTCGGGCAGATCCTCGTCAACGGCACCTTCACTTTCGCGCTGATGGTGGGCCTCTCAGTGGGCGATACGACGCTCGGGACACTTGTGGCTAATCTCGGCTATGACAAGCTGGTGATGCCTAAGCCCGTATTCATCGGCGACACGATGCGCGCCGAAAGCGACGTCGTCGACCTTAAGGAAAGCCGCTCGCGACCGGAGGCCGGGATCGTGACTTTCATTCATCGCCTGCTGAACCAGCGCGACGAGATCGTCTGCCAGTGCCTGCGAATGGCGCTGATCAAGAAGTCGGCGTGACTATCTCATCGTGCAATGGGACGCCGGTTTGATGCGGACTTTCACCCGTTCATCAAACCGGCAGTTTCAGACCCGTCTCAGCTCTCGACAGGATCGGCCTTTGCAAAACGCGCGCCCAGCTTTTTGGGCTTGGCTTCGCCGCTCGCCGCAGCCGGGGTTTCTACCTTCGCTGCGCGGGGCTTACGCGTAGTCGCGGGCTTCGGCGCGCCATCGGTTGCCGCGCCATTCTTGCTGGCGCGCGGAGCTTTTGCCGGCTTTGCAGCCTTCGGCGCGCGCGGCTTTTTCGGAGCGGTTGCCGTCTTGGATGCTTTCGCCGGAATGACGATGTCGGCTGCTGAGGCCGGAGCGGTGGGCGCGACCGACGCCGGGGTGCTTTCCGTCGCCTTGGGCTTGCTTACGGCCTTTTTGCGCGGCGCCTTTGGCGCTGCTGGCTTTTCGGTGGCAGAGGCGGCCTTCGGCTTGCGGCCCAGGCCGATGCGCGCTGCGGTTTCGCGGCGCTGATCGGAATAGGCTGGCGCTACCAGCGGATAATCCTTCGCAAGATTATAGCGCTCGCGATACTCGGCAGGCGTGAGGCCGTTCGTCGTCAGGTGACGCTTCAGCGTTTTGTAGGGCTTGCCGTCGATCATGCTGATGATGTGATCACGCGATGCCAGGCTTTTGCGGACGGTGGTTGCGGCCGTGAAAACCGGCGCGGCGGGTTCTTCCTTATCCGCTTCACTCGCCAATGCGTTCCGCGTGGACTGGATCAGTCCGGCGAGGTCTTCGCTGGCGACGGTGTTGTTCGCGAGATAGGCGCTCAACAACTGCACCGTGAGCGAGGTAATACCGTCTTGTTCAGTTTCCGACATGCAGATTGTCCTTTTCATTTGCGTCATGCGTGTTGGCGCCTTCATCGAACCTAATTAAAATAATGTAAACCGGCAATTTGGATAAACTCTACGCACGTGACATTGTGTCAATCGAATTTGATCCGCTGGATCAACTGCAATTCCATTCCGGATGCCCAATGGAATCTTGCTAAGAAAATCAATCGATGTATTTAATCCTAATATATTACGATTACCATCAGTGTTCGAGAGGTTTATTTCATCATTCATCAAAGATGAAAATTTATTAAATAATTACATATTGTCAAAGGACAGAATTCATCTCGAATAACTGATAACGACATAATTTTCGGTATAAAATATGAATTTTTTCAATCGTATGACAGCACAATTTTTGGATCCGAATTTTTCATATATCGACAAGATCCATGTAAAATTCGCTACATGTCGATCTCATAATTGAGATTGAATAATCTAATATGATAAAAGAAACACCTAGACGTAACATTAGACGGAATAATCTCTGCCCCCCATCCATTCGGTAAGCGGGGAGCGCCCAACAAATTATCGCATGGCGCGAAGGCTTTGACCCGCCTTGGATCGACCTAAGGTCCAATTGCGCCTTTGCGCTGCATCGCCATCCTGTGTGCTTGAATTCCGATTCCAATATCGACGCAGGAGACAAGACGATGCTGCAACAGGCGCTGGAGAAATTCGCAGGGAAAACCCTGATCCGCGACCAGTATGAAAACTATATCGGGGGCCAGTGGACGGCGCCGGCGCAAGGCGAATATTTCGACAATATCTCGCCTGTGACCGGTCAGGTCGTGTGCAAGGTCGCGCGCGGAACCGCCGCCGATATCGAACTGGCGCTGGATGCTGCGCACAAGGCGAAGGACGCCTGGGGCAAGATGTCGTCGACCGACCGATCCAACATCCTGCTGAAGATGGCCGATCGCATGGAGGCCAATCTCGACCTCATCGCCATGGCCGAGACGATCGACAATGGCAAACCGATCCGTGAGACGACGCACGCCGATATCCCCCTTGCCATCGACCATTTCCGCTACTTCGCCGGCTGCGCCCGTGCGCAGGAAGGATCGATCAGCGAAATAGATCATGACACGATCGCCTATCATTTCCACGAGCCACTGGGTGTCGTCGGTCAGATCATCCCCTGGAACTTCCCGATCCTGATGGCGGTGTGGAAGCTGGCTCCAGCACTTGCCGCCGGCAACTGCGTGGTGCTTAAGCCCGCAGAACAGACGCCGATGTCGATTTTGGTATTGGCAGAGATCATCGGCGACCTGCTGCCTGCCGGTGTCCTCAACATTGTGAACGGTTTCGGCGTCGAGGCGGGCAAGCCGCTCGCCAGCAACAAGCGGATCAGCAAGATCGCCTTCACCGGCGAGACCACGACCGGTCGCCTGATCATGCAATATGCCAGCGAGAACCTGATTCCGGTCACGCTGGAACTGGGCGGCAAGTCGCCGAACATCTTCTTCGCCGACGTCATGGACGCCGACGACGATTATTTCGACAAGTGCCTTGAGGGCTTCGCGATGTTCGCCCTGAATCAGGGTGAGGTCTGCACCTGCCCCAGCCGCGCGCTGGTGCAGGAAAGCATCTACGAGAAGTTCATCGAGCGCGCGATCGCGCGGGTGAAGGCGATCAAGCAGGGCAGCCCGCTCGATCCTTCGACCATGATTGGCGCGCAGGCGTCGAACGATCAGCTCGAGAAGATCCTGTCCTATATCGACATCGGTCGGGCCGAGGGCGCGAAAGTGCTGACCGGCGGTGAACGGGCCATGCATGAGGGCGAACTGGGCAAGGGCTATTATGTGACCCCGACGGTGCTCGAAGGGCACAATAAGATGCGCATCTTCCAGGAGGAGATTTTCGGCCCCGTGCTGGCCGTAACAACCTTCAAGGATGAGGCGGACGCGCTCGCGATCGCCAACGACACACTCTATGGCCTGGGCGCCGGCGTATGGACGCGCGACGGGACTCGCGCCTATCGCATGGGTCGCGGCATTCAGGCCGGTCGCGTGTGGACGAACTGCTATCACGCCTATCCCGCCCATGCGGCGTTCGGCGGCTATAAGCAGTCGGGCATCGGGCGTGAAAACCACAAGATGATGCTGGACCATTATCAGCAGACCAAGAATCTGCTGGTCAGCTACAGCCCGAAGGCGTTGGGCTTCTTCTGATACGGCCTTCCCGAGTGCGGCGCAGGTCTCTCCCCTTCGTCACGCGTCGCACCAACGGCGGGCATCCTACCCGGATGCCCGCCACTTTTGTCCAGGGAGCAAGCCGATGACCGTTTTGCCCGCGCGAATCCTGTCCACGCCGGACGCCGACGCCCTGATGGCGCGGTTGACCGAGCGGCATGGGCTGCTGATGTTCCATCAGTCCGGCGGTTGCTGCGACGGATCGGCGCCGATGTGCTTTCCGCGCGGGGAGTTCAAGGTCGGAGCGCAGGACGTGCTTCTGGGCTATGTCGCGGACGGCATACCCGTGTGGATCGGGGCCGCGCAGTTCGAATATTGGCGGCACACGCAGGTGACGATCGATGTCGTACCGGGCCGAGGCGCAGGCATGTCGCTGGAAAGCCCAGAGGGGTTCCGCTTCATCGTGCGTTCGCGCATCTTCACCGATGAGGAAGCGGCGGTCCTTGAGGCAGCCGGGGAACCACCCAGGGGTGCATAGCCGGCAGGACGACATGGCGACCGGCCGCCGGTTCCGGGAACATCCGCTTCGCCAGCAGGTCGTTGGCGAGATGCAGCTCCGCCGGGTCCCGGCTTTCACCTTGCCCGCCCAGATTGTTCAGATGGTGCGCGTACTCGATCCTGCGGATCGCGATGCCGAGGCCGCGGCGCTGGCCGACATGCCGGGGGATTCGCATGCATGGGCGCGCCATGGCGAGGGACGTGCAGGCGAAGACATCCGGATAGCCTGGGAACGCCATAGCGAGGCAAGCACGGTCACGATCGTGATGACCGGAAGCACTGCCCTCCCGATCGGTTGGAACCAGTTGGCGGATACGCGCCAAGCGGAGGTAATCGCCTGGGCGGAATCCCTGCCGGGCGCGGTCATTCGCGCGATACGGCTCATTGTCGTGGCGAATGAGCAAGAGTCGGATGCTGCCGTGGAGCAGGCAGGCTTTGCGCCGCCGCAATTTGTCACCTGCCATGTCGCCGGTGGCGCGCGCATCTGGACAGACTTCCGTATCCATCAGGACGGCTATGGCCATATGGTGATCGCCGCCAACGGCTTGCTGCCCGGCGACCTTGCCCGCTGCGTCCAGCGGCTTCAGGAGCTTGGCAATTATCGTAACCTTGCGCTCCTCGGCCTCCCAGAGGCGCGCGCCGTTTGGAGTCGCCTCGACATATTGGAAACCGCACTGGATGAAGCGGGGCAGGCGCTTTCGGGATCGCAGGCGCGCGACGACGACATGCTGGCCAGCCTCAGCCGCCTCTCGGCCGAACTCCTGTCCATCGACAGCCGCAGCGCCTATCGGATGAGTGCGACAGCCGCCTATGGCCGGATAGTGGCCAGCCGCCTTGTCGAACTGAATGTCAGGCCCATCGCGGGCCACCCATCGCTGGTGGACTTCACGGAGAGGCGTATGTTCCCGGCGGTGCGCACCTGCGCCGCATTGACCGATCGGCTGGCGCTGCTGAACAGACGCGCGGCCCAGTTCACGGCCCTGCTGCGCGCCCGCATTGAAACCAATATCGAAAATCAGAATGCGCGCCTGCTGACGTCGATGGACCGCAGCGCCCGGATGCAGCTTGAATTGCAGCATCTGGTCGAGGGGTTGTCCGTAGTGGCGATCAGCTATTATCTGGTTGGCCTCCTGTCCTACCCGCTTAAGGCGGCGGAGAAACATTGGCCGTCGCTGTCCTCCACGGTGCTGCTCGGTTTTGCCGTGCCACTGGTCGCTGTGGCCGTATATTGGATGATGCAGGGCGCGAAGAAACGCCTTGTTTCGGATGACAATCACGCCGACCCCGGTGCATAGTGCCGTCATAAGCACCAGGGAGCGGGCGATGGAGAGAAAGCCGATGGCGTCAGCAATGGCTGGCCTGAAAGCGGGCATAGGATTTGCGTCCTCCCACGCCGACGATCCGTTCGCGGCGATGAACGAGGCCATGGCGGCGATGGGCGACGAGCCATTGGCCGGGGCTATGATCTTCTGCTCGCAACGCTATGACCGCGATCGTCTGGCGCGCGCCATCAACCGGCATAGCGAGGGCATGACGGTTATCGGTTGCACCAGTTCGGGCGAATTGACCGATACGGGCTACGATCATGACAGTCTGACGATCATCGGCTTCCCCGCCGACGGGTTTCGTATGGCATCCCATTGCTTCGACGATATCGATAGCTTCGATCCGGCAAGCGCCCGCGAGGTGGTCCGTTCGCTCGCCGCAGAGGCCGACCGCGACAGCCATGTCCTGGGGGATGGCGTCAATCATGTCGCTCTGTTCCTGGTCGATGGGCTTTCCCATCGCGAGGAATTGCTGACCATGACGATCCAGGACGCGCTGGGCGACATCCCTTTGATCGGTGGGTCGTCCGGCGATGACCTGGCCTTTCGCCAGACCGCGATATTCGAAGGCGGGCGCTTTCATCCGCGCGCTGCAGTGGTGGCGATCCTGTCCTCGACCCGCCCCATGCATGTGTTCAAGGCGCAGCATTACAGCCCCGGCGAGCATAAGATGGTCATAACCGGCGCGATTTCGCACGAACGCATAGTGACGGAGATCAATGCGGAGCCGGCGGCGGCGGAATATCTGCGGCTTGCCGGTCATGCCGGCGAGGCATTGGGCACGGAATTTTTCGCCGCGCATCCGCCGATGGTGCGCGCAGGCGGCGAATATCATGTCCGGTCCATCCAGAGCGCCAACGCGGACGGCAGCCTCACCTTCTATTGCGCGATCGACGAGGGGATCGTCCTGACGATCGGCGAGCCGGTGGACCGCATCGCCGGGATGGAGGCGCTGTTCGAGGAAATCCATTCCGGTATCGGCGAGGTCGATCG
>JAHFPU010000106.1 GCA_023266635.1 Sphingobium sp. | reverse complement strand
CTCGGCCTTCACGCGCTTCACCGGGCGGCTGAGCGTGATGGTGGGGCTCGAGCGCACGCCCGACGGACGCGACCTTTATGATGCGATCTGGATCGAGAGCGCGATCGCGCGGCTGAAACCCGAGCTGCGCGATACTGCGGTGCTGGTAGCCGGACAGCAGCTGACGCACGCCGAAGCCGCGCACATTCTGGGCATTGCCGAAGCGACGGTGTCGTGGCGGATGCACGAAATCCGGCGCCAGCTGGCCGCGGCATCGGGGGCGGACGACTGACGGCGAGCGTTTCGTAAAAAAAAAAGGCGCGGGGTCGCCAAGGATTTCCGGCGGCCGCGCATCTCAGGACCAAGCGGGCGATTGTGCGCCGCTGTTACCTGGGAGACTTCGCATGTCCCGTTTTCACCTGATGCTTACCGCAGGGCTGTCGATGACGCTCGTCACGGCCTGCTCGCAATCGAACCAGCCCGACATTTCATCGCCCTCTTCGGAGGCCCGGACGCCCGAGCTGAAGGACAAGGCCGAGCTGGGCGAGATCGTCGTGACCGGGCAGCGGCGCGCCGAATATGCGCAGGATACGCCGGTCGCGATTTCGGTCGTCTCGTCCGAACGGGTCGCGCCTGCCCCGCCGCCGCCGGCGCTTGCCAAGGTCGCGCGCGGGACCGTCGCCGCCATGCCGCGCGCCGATCTGACCACGCCCTTTTACCACGACGTCGGCCGCGACAAGTTCACGGCGACCGAGCAGAACGCCTTCAAGGTCGCGCGCAACGAGCCGGTGTCGACCTTTTCGATCGACGTCGACACCGCCTCCTATTCGTTCGTCCGTGCATCGCTGAACCGCAATGTCCTGCCCCAGCCCGCCGCGGTGCGGACCGAGGAGCTGGTCAATTATTTCCCCTATGACTATGCCGCGCCGCAAAGCGCCGAGCGCCCGTTCAGCACCAATGTTGCGGTGTTCCCGAGCCCGTGGACCGAAGGCCGCAAGCTCGTCCGCGTCGGCATCAAGGGCTATGCGATCGGGCGCGCCACGCGGCCGCGCGCGAACCTCGTCTTTCTGGTCGATACGTCGGGATCGATGAACGATCCCGCCAAGCTGCCGCTGGTCAAACAGTCGCTCGCGATGCTTCTCGAACAGCTCGACGGCAATGACCGGGTGTCGATCGTCACCTATGCCGGCAGCGCGGGCACCGCGCTCGAGCCGACGCCGGCGAGCCAGAAGGGCAAGATATTGGCGGTGCTCGACCAGCTTGGCGCGGGCGGCAGCACGGCGGGCGCCGAAGGCATCCGCCAGGCCTATGCGCTGGCCGAACAGAATCTCGACCCGCGCGGGGTCAATCGCGTGATCCTGGCCACCGACGGCGATTTCAACGTCGGCATCACCGACCAGAACGAGCTGAAGGGCTATATCGAGCGCGAGCGCGGCAAAGGCATCTTTCTGTCGGTGCTCGGGTTCGGGATGGGCAATTACAACGACGCGCTGATGCAGACGCTCGCGCAGAACGGCAATGGCGCCGCGGCCTATATCGACACGCTGGGCGAAGCGCGCAAAACCTTGGTCGACGAAGCGACGTCGACACTCTTCCCGATCGCCAAGGATGTGAAGATCCAGGTCGAGTTCAACCCCGCGACCGTCGCCGAATATCGTCTCGTCGGGTATGAAACGCGGATGTTGAAGCGCGAGGATTTCGAGAATGACAAGGTCGATGCCGGCGACGTCGGATCGGGGCAGACGGTCACCGCCATCTATGAGATCACGCCCGTCGGCGGACCGCGCGCGATCGGCGATCTGCGCTATGCCGAGCCGGCGCCGCGGATCGCGGTCGCCGGGCGCGCCGGCGAATATGGCTTTGTGAAGATCCGCTACAAGCTGCCGAAGTCGGACACGAGCCAGCTGATTTCGACGCCGATCAACCGCAGCGTGGAGTTTGCGCGTTTCGAGGATGCGCCGCAGGACGCACGCTTCGCCGCGGGGGTCGCGGCCTTCGCCGAGTTGCTGCGCGGCGGGCGGTACAACGGATCGATGACCTATGACGATGTGCTGCGGATCGTCGGCGGCGCGCGTGGCCGCGACGACTTCGGCTATCGCATGGAGCTGGTCAATCTGATCCGCGCCGCGAAGACGGCGGGCGCGATGGCCAGACTCGACCAGTGAGGCCCAGCGGCGACATCGCCGCGAACGGCACGGCACGGCGGCGCTTCGAGGCAAGCGCCGCCGTATCGACCGCCGCCGAATTCTGCGTATAAGACAGACAATGCCGAAGCCCCTTCCCTTCATTCCAGGCTGCTCGCCCAGCGTCGACCGACGTCGTGGCGGAGGTGTCGGGGCCGGCGGGACGCACCGATGATCGGCGACGACGACATCAAGGCGTTGTTGCCCGACCCGCCGCCGCCTGCGCCGAAGCGCCGCGAGGCGGCGATCGGCGAAGCCATGGCGCGCTTCGACGGCAAAGCGGCGGCGCCGCGCGCGCCTCAGCCGACCAGGACATCATGGTGGCAACAGTTGCAGCGTCCGCAAGCCGGCCTGCTCGCAGCCGCCGTGCTGGTCGTAGCGGTCGGCCTGCCGCTGGCGTGGCGAACGGGTCCGGTGCCGTTGCCGCCGCCGCCGAAGGAACAGATTCCGCGCAGCGCGGACGAGAATGCGCCGCCGCCCCTGCGCGAGACGGCCGCAGCACCGACGGTCGGCCCAGCGACGACGCCGACGCCCGACGAGGTCGCGGTGGCCGGTCCGGATCGGGCGGCCGCCGTCCCGGCCGCAGCTGCGCCCGAAGCGAAGCGCATGGACGCGGGCTACGCATCGCCTGCACCACCAGCCCCTCCACCGCCGCCGGCCATGCGTGCCGGACAAGCGGCGCCGATCGTGGTGCAGGGACAGATGCGGAAGGAATCGCTGCAAGATACGCCCGTCGCCGTTTCGGTCGTCTCCTCCGAAAGCGTCCGCGATAGCGGGAGCGACGTCGTCGTCACCGGGACGCGGGTATCGAAGAGCAAGCCTTTGGGCCGTGGCGACTGGAACGCCTGCACCGTCGCCGATCCCAGCCGGTCTTTGTCGCGGTGCAAGACGCTGGCCGACAAGGCCGCCAAGGCCGTTCGCGATCAAGCCGACGCGCATCTTTCGGCCGGTCTGAAACAGGCGTGGGACGGCGATATGGATGGCGCGATCGACGCGTTCGACGCCGCGATTGCCGCCGCGCCGGGGCTGTCGGCCGCCTATCTCAACCGCGGCCTCGCCTATGATCGCCAAGGCGATAGCGAGCGCGCGATCGCCGATCTCGACGCCGCAGTGCGCTATGCGCCCAAGTCGGCGCGCGCCTATTACAACCGCAGCGTGCTGCTGCGAAAATATGGCGATCCCAAGCGCGCGGCGGCCGACGAGCAGCAGGCGATCAATCTCGACCCCCGCTATCAGGCGATCTTGCGCTAGCCAATTGTGGGATATTGACCGCGCCGTGGAGCGTGCCTATAGGCGCTGCTCGCCCACGCGGCGGCCTTTCGGGGCGGAGTAGCTCAGCTGGTTAGAGCAGCGGAATCATAATCCGCGTGTCGGGGGTTCGAGTCCCTCCTCCGCTACCAACCCGGATTGTCCACCAGTGACCCACTGAGGCCACTGGCAGACATTTTTCGAGGAAAATCAAATATTTTTCGCGTCCCGTTGCGTACGCCGGCGTCCCGGTGCGACCGGCTGCGGCCACCCACGGCGATTTGGATTGGGGGTATTTTGGGGGTATTTTTCGGCTGTCCCCAAAACAGGCGATACCCCCAGATGGCTTTGAAAGAACTTGAGGTCAAATACGCCACCAAGCGGCAGCGCCCCTACAAGCTGTCCGATGGAGAAGGCCTGCACCTGCTCGTCCAGCCGAACGGATCGAAGCTCTGGCGCCTGAAATACCGCTTCGACGGCAAGGAAAAACTGCTGAGCTTCGGCAAATATCCGACCGTCACGCTGGCGATCGCCCGCGAGAAGCGGACCGAAGCCAAGCGGCTGCTCGATCAGGGTGAGGACCCCGCCGAGGCCAGGAAGCGGGCGAAGAAGCAGAGGGCCGCGCTCAAGCTGTTCGAAGAGATTGCGCGGGCCTGGCACGCCAATCGTATTGAAGGGCTGGACTCGGCCCATGCCCTGCGCGTCATCAACCGGATGGCGCGCGACGTCTTTCCGGTCATCGGGAAGCGTCCGATCACGGAAATCGACCCGCCCGAGATTCTCGAGATGATCCGCGCGGTCGAAGCGCGCGGCGCCCTCGATATCGCCCGTCGCCTCAAGCAGAACGTCAGCCAGATCTATCGCTTCGCGATCGCGAGCGGCTGGGCGACCATCGATCCGACGCTCGGCCTCAACGATGCGCTCAAGCCCAAGCCGCCCGTCAGGCACATGGCGCGCGTGCCGCTCGCGGAGTTTCCGAAGCTGGTGCGAGCGATCTTCGCCTATGACGGCGAGGACACGCCGCGCCGCCGCGAGATCACCCGTGACGCGCTGCTGTTCACCTTGCTCACATGGGTCCGAACCAGCGAAACCCGCTTCGCGGCCAGGGACGAGTTCGAGGATCTCTATGGACCGAACCCGCTATGGCGTCTGTCGCCGGAGCGCATGAAGATGGAACGTGAGCATCTTGTTCCGCTGTCCCGCCAGGCCGCAATGATCGTTCAGCGCCGCTTGCAGGCGACGAACGATGCGTTCCTCTTTCCCGGAGCCAAGCCTGGAAAGTCTATTTCCGAGAACACCATGATCTATGCCTGTTATCGGATGGGGTATCTCCATCGGCAGACGGTACATGGGTTTAGGGGGCTCGGCTCGACCTGGGCGAACGAAGCCGAACGCTACAAGCCGGATTGGATCGAGATGGCGCTCGCTCACGAGGACGAGGATGAGGTGCGCGGCGCTTACAACAGTGCGCTCTATCTCACACCGCGAAGGCGGATGCTCCAAGACTGGGCCGACGTGATCGACGCGGCAACCGCAGTGTCGAATGTCGAGAAGAATCCTATCGAGTTCTCACAATTCATGCGCTGTTCCGCTCCCATCCAGCACCTGCCACCAAGCGACCAGAGACAGCCGTATTGGCAACGCCCCCTTCGGGCGGCTTCGCGATGAGCCTCAAAAGTCAGAACCGCCGATTTAGAGGCGCGGTTTTCTGCCATAGTTGTTAGAAATATCAGCTACTTAGATGCATCCGCGAATAGTAGAATGAACTCCAAGAAACCGTATCTCACTACATCTCATCATAGCTGATTCCCCTTGCAACTCGACAAGGGAAACCGCCGGGACCGCCAATTACGCCGATACATCGTCTGGAAGGGCTCGATTGGGGCGAGCAGAACGCGCGCATCCGTCCCGATGGACGCGCTCAGCGTGACTAATTCAATGAAATATATGGGGTTATTTGCGTCGCCACGAAGCGTCAGCGGTGCAGGCTCATCAGTCCTTAATCAATGAGTGGGAGGAATAGTTCGCCAACAAATTGAATTGGACGATGAGCCCCAAGGCGCGGCAAATGGCGCCAACTCAAAAAATGCCGTGGGGAGGACAGTCATGGTCACAGCCTTTAGGACAAATTTGCTTTGTGCCACCGCGCTATCGATCGCGTGTGCGCTTGCAGTGCCGGCACATGCCCAGGACGCTGCATCGCAGGGCGAAAAGCCCGAGGCGCAGGAAGGTGGCCTTGAGACAATCGTCGTCACGGCGCAGAAGCGCGAACAGAATTTGCAGGATGTTCCAGCCGCCGTTTCCGCCATAGGCGGCGAGACGCTGCGCACGCGCGGCATCACGGAGACCTCAGACTTGATGGGCGCGATCCCCAGCCTGCAAGTCACCACTCCCTATGGTCGCACCCAACCGAATTTCTCGCTGCGCGGGATTTCAGTGGCGAACGAATTTTCCGCCTCCACTGCGTCGCCGGTTGGCGTCTATGTCGATGAAGTCTATCAGAGCTTCCGGGCGAGCCATGGCCTGCAACTCTATGACATCGACCGGGTCGAGGTACTGCGCGGACCGCAAGGAACACTCTACGGTCGCAACACCACGGGTGGCGCGATCAGCTTCTTCACGCGCAAGCCGGATCTGGGAGAGGCCAATGGCTATCTGACCGCCGGCTATGCCAATTACGACACTTTCACGGTGCAGGGCGCCGCTGAAGCGACGCTGGTTCCCGACATCTTGGGCGTCCGCGTCGCCGGTACTTTTGCAAAAGGGGATGGTTGGCAGCGCAATGTACTGCCTGGGAATGAGCGCGACCTAGGGACCACCGATACGATCGGCGGTCGCATCTCGATCCGCTTCCGGCCCGATCCCGATCTCGACATCAATTTGAAGCTCTATGCCGCGAAGGACGATCCATGGGGCACCGCGCCCTATGCAGGTGGTCAACTCGCGGGCGGGCAGGATGCGCTCGGCTATTCGCGTTACGATCCGCAACCTTTCCTAGGCGGGCGGTTGCTGCGTGACAATGAGGTCGCAGTTGATCGGGTAGGTAAGAACATCAGCAAGTCGAAAGGGATAGCCCTCAACATCAAATGGGATGTCAGCGACCAATTCTCCGTCACCTCGATTACCGGCTACGACACCGGCGACTATATCAACAATCCTGATGATTGCGATGGCGGCCCAGCCGATCTCTGCTCGATCGGCTACACGTCGACGAGCAAGAATTTCAACCAGGACCTGCGTTTCAGCTATTCGAACGACCGCCTCGATATCATTGCCGGCCTTTATTATGGCAGGGACAAGGTCAAGACGGTCAACTACCCGGACTTTTTCGGGGCGCTGAGGCCGCTGCTGCTTGGCGCCGGTCTTCCGGGCAGCTACAATAACGCCGCAATCGGAACGCCCGACGCGATCCGCTATATCCCAGCCTTTGCCGCCAATCCGGCGTTGGGGCCTGGCGATGCCGGATTCTGCGACGCGATCGAGATCAATCCCAACGGCTTCCTTGATGCACGCTCGCTGATTGCACTCCAGACCGACATCGCGATCAATAATACGGGCAATGGCGGCATGGGGGGTAGCTTTTCGGCGGGCTGCGCCGGGGCAGGCGCGCCTCCGTTCACCCCGATCCTCGGCGAACAGCGTTTTGACGTGTCGCGCCCCTCGAAGGCGATCTACGGCGACGTAACCTGGAAAGCGACCGAGCGGCTGACCGTGGCGGTGGGTGCACGCTACATCCAGGATAAGGTCAATTACCTTAACGGCAGCACTTTCCTCTATGCGCTCGACGGTACGACGCCGGTTGTCAACCTGATCCCCTACAGCAATCCATACAACCCCAATCTCGCGCCGCTTGAGCAGCGCGAAAAGGCAAACAGGCTAACCGGCCGTATCAATGTCAGCTATGAGTTCGCCGATGATATCATGGGCTATCTCCAGTACAGTCGCGGTTACCGCAGCGGCAGCTTCAACGGGCTTGCCTATCAGGGCGTCAATCAAGTCTATTATATCCAGCCTGAAAAGGTGAATGCATATGAGGCGGGGCTCAAAACCCGGCTGTTCGATCGCCGCGTCCAACTTAACCTCGCGGGCTTCTACTACGAGTATTCGAATCACCAAGTAACGCAGGTGGTCGGCGCTACAACCTTCACGCGCAGCGCCAATGGTCGCCTGTTCGGTGGCGAGGCCGAACTCGCCTGGCAGGTGGCCGATACGTTGCGTTTCGATGCTTCGCTGGGCTATCTCAACAGCAAGTACAAAGGCAATGTGATCGATCCGGCAAACCCGGCCAGCCCGACATTGAACGTCAACGGCAATCCCTTCCCGAACGCGCCGGAGGTTACGTTCCAGGCCGGATTCGACTGGGATATGATCGATGACGGCACCAACAAGCTGACCTTGCGCGGTGATGCGTCCTACATGGGCAAGTACTATTTTGATCCGTTCAAGAATTATGGGCAGACACCGTGCGATACACCCCCAGCGGGATCGAACATAACGCTCGCGGGTAAGGCGATTACATGCGCAAATCCGGGCTACTGGCTCGCCAATGCGCGATTAACCTATGCGCACGACAATATGTCGGTTAGCTTGTGGGCGAAGAATCTGTTCGACAAATATTACTACACCTACGGCCTCAACCTCAACGTGTTCGGCTACGATTATCTGAACCGCGGCATGCCGCGCACTTATGGCGTCGAAGCGACAGTCAAGTTCTGATCGCTGCTGCGACGGGGGCGGCGGGCATCCTCTCCCGCCCGCTGCCCCCGATTTTTTCGACCTGACTTTCAGACCGAGGAGTATCCATGATGCGTTCCACCGGCAACGGTCCCTCATTCATCGGCACGGCGTACAGAATCGAGCGCGCTGTGATCACTGAGATCGGCGCAGCTGAAAGCACCGCCCAGGCGAGCAGCGCCGAGCGGCCAGCGCGCCTCCGGACGATTTAACGTGGATGCGTCTCGGAACAGAACTGAGCTGGAACGAATTTTCGCGACCCAACGCGAAGGGACGCGTGAGCAGGTTTCGCGCAGCTACGAAGAACGCATGGACCTGCTCGGGCGCCTTGGCCGGATATTTGAGCAGCACAGAGACGAATTGGTCGATGCCGTTGCCGCCGATTTCGGCATTCGATCCCGCTACGAGACTATCCTGCTCGACCTGATGCTTGGCATATCGGAAATTAAATTTGCGCGCCGCAATCTGAAGACGTGGCTGAGGCCGCGGCGGGTGAAGACTGACATCTTCGGCCTTCCCGGTTCATCGCGCCTGGTCCCCCAGCCCCTAGGTGTGGTGGGCGTTCTCGGCACGTGGAACTATCCGCTCGGCACCATATTCGTTGGCGCGGCCGGTGCATTGGCGGCCGGCAACCGCGTGATCGCAAAGCCGAGCGAAGTTTCCGCCAACGCCGCCGAAGCCAGCGAGCGGCTTGTGCGCCGGTATTTCGCCGAAGAGGAATTCGCGATTGTCCAGGGCGGGCCCGACATGGCACAGGCGATGACGGCCCTACCTTTCGACCATATTCTCTTCACCGGTTCACCCGCGGTTGGCCGCAAAGTCTATGAAGCGGCGGCTGCCAACCTTACACCTGTTACTCTGGAACTTGGCGGCAAATGCCCTGCCATCGTGGGCAAGGGTGCATCGCTTGCACAAGTCTGTGAAAGCTTAGTGTTCGGCAAGCTGCTCAACGCCGGCCAGACCTGCATCGCCGCTGACTATGCCTTCGT
This sequence comes from Sphingobium sp., assembly GCA_023266635.1. GTDB lineage: Bacteria > Pseudomonadota > Alphaproteobacteria > Sphingomonadales > Sphingomonadaceae > Sphingobium. Next base: position 1,912 of record JAHFPU010000106.1, on the reverse strand, counting down.
CCATGTCGATCAGATGGAAAGCTTCGTCGCCGCACTCCGCGCTCAGGTTGCCAAATGCTACCCCAACGCGGCAAGCAACCCCGATTTCACCAGTATCATCAATGACCGACAGTTCGCGCGGCTCCAAGGTTTGCTCGATGATGCCGAAGCCAAGGGCGCGACGGTGCTCAACCTCTCGGACAACGGCGATGGAACGCTTCCTGAACGGCATCGGATCGTGCCGTTGGCGGTTCTCGACGTTACCGATGACATGGCGATGATGCAGGAGGAGATTTTCGGACCGATCCTGCCGATCATGCCATATCGCTCCGAAGACGAGCTCATTCGCTACGTAAACCGGCATGAGCGCCCGCTGGCGCTCTATTATTTTGGCGACGAAAGTGAGGAACGGCGCAAGATCATTTCCGAAACGCACGCTGGCGGCGTGACTCTCAACGGCACGGTCATGCACGTCTTCCAGCGCCGGCTGCCTTTCGGTGGCATCGGACAGAGCGGCATCGGTGCCTATACCGGCGTCGCCAGTTTCGAGCGCTTCACTCATTACAAGCCGGTGTTCTCTCAGCCGAAACTCAGCCTGCTTGGTCAACTTCTGCCACCCTATTCGAGCAAGACCGAAGGACTACTCAACATCTTCGAAAAGATCCTCTGACGTGGCTGCGGCGGTTGATGCTGGCATGTTGCATGACGCCGGGTCGCCAGCATGGGTCGAATGACAAGGGAAGCAAATGGCTGACTATGTAATTATTGGAGGTGGGTCGTCGGGCGGCGTTATCGCCAGCCGGTTGTCCGAGGACCCCGATGTCACCGTTTGCCTGCTCGAGGCAGGCGGCCCAGGCACCTCGCCGCTTGTGTCCACGCCCGGCGCTTTTGCGGCGCTGATCCAAGACTATCGGATCAATACGCTCAACTGGCGGTTCAACACCGACCCTTCAAAGGCGCTCAACGACCGCCGCCTCTACAATCCGCGCGAGAAGATGCTGGGTGGATCGAGCGGTATGAACGGGATGGTCTATATCCGCGGCGACCGGTCGGATTTCGACCACTGGGCCGAACTCGGCAACGACGGCTGGGGTTACAACGATGTCCTGTCCTATTTCCGCAAGGCTGAGAATAATGAGCGCGGTGAGGATGAGTTTCACGGCTCGTCGGGACCGCTTCACGTATCCAACGGCAAGCGCGAATTCGATGTCTATGATGCTTTCATCGAGGCGGCGACTGGACTGGGCCATCAAGCCAATCCGGACTTCAATGGTGCCAGCCAGGAAGGTGTCGGCATCTATCAGTTTACCGTGAAGGACGGGAAGCGCGCCAGCGTGAAGGCGTGTTACCTTGATCCGGTGATGGGCAGGCGCGGCAACCTCCGCGTCGAAGTACATGCCCGCGTCCATCGTATCAGGTTTGAGGGCAACCGCGCGGTGGCAGTCGAGTATTCCCAGGACGGGCAGTTGAAGACGATCCCGTGCGAAAAGGAAGTCATTGTCAGCGGCGGCGCCTATAATTCGCCCCAACTGTTGATGCTTTCCGGTATCGGACCGCGTGATGAGTTGGAGAAGCATGGAATCGAAGTGATTCATGATATTCCCGGTGTCGGCCAGAATCTTCACGACCATCCTGACCTGATGCTGGTCTACCAGTCGAAGAAGCGGCTCGGGATCGCACTCAATGTCGTTGGCGCGCTCAAGACCGTGCGAGACCTATTCCAGTATCTCACGCAAAGGAAAAGCTGGCTGGCATCGCCGCCCACGGCTGCAGGCGGTTTCTTGCGATCCGCGCCGGGGCAGAACCGGGCGGACTGCCAGGTCCATGTCGTGCCGCTCGCCTATCGCGACCATGCGCGCGACTACAAGCTGATGACGAAATGGGGCTATACGATCATTCTCAATATTGGGCGCCCAAAGAGCCGCGGCTGGGT
>JAHFPU010000105.1 GCA_023266635.1 Sphingobium sp. | reverse complement strand
TTGATCACGAACATAAGAGCCATTGAGCGAAGTCGAAATGGCGTATCGAAGGATGTGAGCTAGGCGCGAGGTACTTCGATACGAGCCTTCGACAAGCTCAGTCTCTACTCAGCACGAACGGGTATATTTAATTTAGCGCAGGTGGGAAGGCTCCGCGTCGAGGATGATCGTCTTGGCTTCGAGGAACGGCATCAACCCTTCCTTGCCACCTTCGCGGCCGATGCCCGACTGTTTGAAGCCACCGAAGGCGATCGAGAAGTCCGAGCGGAAGCTGTTGTGCCCAACGGTGCCTGACCGCAATTCGCGCGCGACCTGATAGGCGCGATCGGGGTCGTTGGTGAATACCGATGCGTTGAGGCCGAACACCGTGTCATTGGCGATCTCCACCGCCTGCGCTTCATTGTCGGCGGGAATGACGCTGACGACCGGGCCAAAAATCTCTTCGCGCGCGATAGTCATATTGTTGTCGACATTGCCGAATACGGTCGGTTCGACGAAGAAACCGCGATTGAGGTGCGCGGGTCGGCCACCGCCGGTGGCGACTGTCGCGCCCTCGGCCCGACCCTTGGCGATATATTCCTCCACGCGGTCGCGCTGGCGCGACATGGCGAGCGGCCCCATGTCGATCGCGGCATCGAAGGGATCGCCGACGCGGATCGCCGAGAAGGCGGAGGCCATGGCGTCGAGCAGTTCGTCATGCCGGTTGCGGCTGACGACGATGCGGGTGAGGGAGGAGCAGACCTGACCCGTGAACAGCCGCGCCGAGCCGGAGATCGACTGTGCGGCGGCGTTGAGATCATAATCGTCGAGGATGACGGCGGCGGACTTGCCGCCCAGTTCCAGGGTGCAGCGGGCGATGCGCTCGCCACAGATCGATGCGATCTTCTTGCCCGCCACGCTGGACCCGGTGAAGGTGACCTTGTCGATGTCGGGATGACGCACCAGAAGTTCGGACACTTCGCGGTCGGCTGTCAGGACGTTGAAGACGCCCTTGGGCAGGCCGATTTCCTCCATGATCTCGGCCATGACATAGGCTGCGCCGGGCGCTTCCGGCGATGCTTTCAGCACGATCGTGCATCCGGCGAGTAGCGCCGGGGCGATCTTCACGGCGATCAGCAGGATCGGGCCGTTCCAGGGAATGATCGCGGCAACGACGCCCACAGGCTCCCGCACCAGCAGCCCGACATTGCCACCGCCTTGCGGCACATGCCGCTCCTCGAACGCGAAGCTGTCGGCGAGCGAAGCATAATAATCATAGGTGCCGCCGACGCTGCCGGCCATCATGCCGCCCAGCGACGAGGTGATACCCATCTCGCTGGTCCAGATGGAGGAGACGTCCGCAGACCGGGCAGCGAGGCGCTTGCTGATCTCGCGGAGATAGCCGGCGCGCTCGGCATGGCTCATCCGGGGCCATGGTCCTTTGTCAAACGCTTCACGCGCAGCCGCGACAGCGCGTTCCACATCGCTTTGCTGAGCTTCGGCGACCGTGACGTACAGTTCCTCGGTCGAGGGGGTGATCACGTCGATCGTGGAATCGCTGGACGGAGCGACCCAGTCGCCCCCGATGAAGAACCGGTCGGGATGGGCAATAGGCGCGCGGTCAAGCGTGGTCGCATCGGTCATGGTCGCTCTCCTTGTTGTCGCTTTGCGCGTCAGGACTCGAAAACGCGCATCGATGTTCGAATGGAAAGCTGACCTAGTTGCGATCCGGTTGCAAGCGATTGTCGGCAGGACGGACCGCGTTGCGGCAGACCGTCAGTCGCCGCACTGACCCATGGGCATGCTGACATAGTCGAGCTTAATATCCGAAATGACGAGCGATAATGGTGCGCCGCCCTCCAGAACGAACGGCACGACGATGGCGGCCATATTGGCGCCGCGCGTGGCGAAGCACTGGAGCGGGACGGCGATAGTCTGCCACTCGCCTGGCGCGGCGGCGGCGAGGGTCTTGCCGATCGCGACCGAGACGGTCTTGCCGCCGCTACGGATGCCCAGGGTCACCGGGCCAGTGGGTTTGGCGCCGACGCGATAATCCATGACCAGGCTGATCTCGCCATTGCTCTCCCGGCTGAGGTCGATCGGCTTGGGCGCGGTGATGGTGACGACGCCGGGCTGGCTCCAGGTGAAGCGCTTGGAATCCTCCTGTGCGCGGCGATCGACATTGGCCTGCGCAACCTTGCCCGCGTCGATGGACCAGCCGGTGGGCAGCCGGCCCTTGCCGAAAAAGGTGCCGGGGACGCCGTCGGCCATGCCCGCGGGGCGGGTCTCGTCAAGCTGACCGACCTTGCCGGGGGCGGCGTAGCTGAGGCCGTAGCCGAAGGCGAAGAGCGGATCATAGTTCGGATCGCGGCGGTTGAGGACATATTGGTCCGGGCGCTTGGGCCAGGAGAAGCTGAGCTTACCCCGGAAGTCTTGGTTCACGCCACCATCGGGCCTGGCGAACAGGACGTCGGCGACGCCGCCGCCCTCGCTGCCCGGCAGGAAGGCCGCAATGAAGGCGTCCGAGGCGTTGAGTTCGGCATTCACCCACAGGGGACGGCCGGAGAGGAACACCGCGACTACGGGCACGCCCGCCGCCTTCAGCTTGCGCAGCATGTTGCGGTCGGTGGTGTCGCCGGGGTTGTATTCCAGAGTAGGACGATCACCCTTGAACTCGGCATAGGGCTGTTCGCCGAAGACGACGATCGCGGCATCGGGCTTCTTCGTGAAGCTGCCGTCGGCGGAGTAGGTCGCTGCGCCGCCGCCCGCCTTCACGGTTTCGGAAATGCCCTGCCAGATGGATTCGGCGTTGGGGAAGGCGGAATTCGGCACGTCCGCGCCCTGCCAGGTGATCGACCAGCCGCCCGCCTGCTGGCTGATGCTTTGCGCGGCGGGGCCGGCGACGAGGATGTTTGCGTTGGGTTTGAGCGGCAATACGCCCTCATTCTTGAGCAGGACGAGGGATTCGCGCACCGCCTGACGTGCGACGGCGCGGTGTTCGGCCGATCCGATGACGGCGAACTTGCCCGCTGCGGCGCGGGCGGAGGGACGGCCGCGATCGAAGGTGCCAGCCCGGAACTTCACCCGCAGGATGCGGCGGACCGCGTCGTCGAGGCGCGCGGCGGAGATCGTGCCGTCCTTCGCCTCACGCAGAGTGTTGGCGTAGAGGTCCTTCCACTTCGGGCCGGAATACATGAACATATCGAGGCCAGCGTTGATCGCTTGCGGGCAGTCCTCGTTGGAGCATCCCGCGACCTGCCCATGGCTGTTCCAGTCGCCGACGACGAAGCCGTCGAAATGCATGCGGTCCTTCAACACGTCCGTCAGCAGCGACTTGTTGCCGCTCATCTTCTCCCCGTTCCAGCTGGAGAAGCTGGCCATGACCGATTGCGTGCCCGCCTCGATTGCCGCGGGGTAGCCGCCCAGATGCACGTCGCGAAGGATTTCCTCGGAGACGACGGTATCGCCCTGGTCCTTGCCGCCGGTGCCGCCGTCACCCAGAAAATGCTTGGTCGTGGCGATCAGGTGGGTAGGGGAGAGGAAGTCCTTCGTGCCGACCTTGCCCTGCACGCCCTCGATCATCGCGCCGGCATAGTCGGCGGCGATCTGCGGCTCCTCGCCATAGCTTTCGTAAGTGCGGCCCCAGCGGTCGTCCTGCACCACGGCCAGCGTCGGCGCGAAGGTCCAGTCGAGACCGGCTGCGGCGGTTTCCAGCGCGGTGATCTCGCCGATCTTGCGGATCAGGTCGCGATCGCGGGCGGCGCCGAGGCCGATATTGTGCGGGAAGAGCGTCGCGCCGACGATATTGTTGTTGCCGTGGACGGAATCGGTGCCCCAGATGATCGGGATCTTCGGGCCGTTATCGTTGCGCTGCATGGAGGCGTCGTAGAACTCGTCAGCCAGGCTCATCCATTTGGCGGGGGAGGCATATTCGTCATCATAGGGGCCGCTATTGCCGCCGTTCAGGATCGATCCGATCTTGTATGTTACGACGTCTGCAGGCTTGATCGAACCGATGTCGACCTGAATGAGCTGGCCGACCTTGTCCTCCACCGACATGGATTTGAGGAGGGCGTCGATGCGCTTTTCGATCCTGGGGTCGCGCTTTGGCTGCGCGTTGACCGAGGGCCAGAGGGCGGGATGGGCGATGGAGGCGGCCGGTTGCTGGGAGGCTTGCGCAATGGCGGCGGACGTGGCGAGCGCGGCGGCGCGGGTCAGCAGCGAGGCGCGCGAAAGGCTTAGCGTCATGTCATCTCCTGTATGGCGCGGCGTTCAGGCCTGCGCGCGTCTGGTTGCGGGATTGGGGGTGTTGGCGAGCAGGACCCGCAGGATCGGCCCGGTCATGATCGTGGTGACGACGGCCATCACGACCAGGATCGTGAACATGGATTTGGGCAGGAAGCCGAGGTCGTAGCCGATGTTGAGGACGATCAGTTCCATCAGCGCGCGGGTGTTCATCAGCGTGCCCAGGATCATGCTGTCATGATGGGCCATGCCGCTGGCGCGTCCGGCGAAGTAGACCGGCACGATCTTCGCCAGGATGGCGGCCAGGCAGACGGCGGCGAGCCAGAACAGTTCCGGACCGCTCGTAAGGCCAAGCAGATTCGTGCGCAGGCCCGTGAAGGTGAAGAAGATGGGGAGGAAAAACACGAGCACGAACTGGCCGACCTGACTGTGCCACGCCTCCACCAGCGCGCGGTGGCGGTGGAAGAGCAGACCCGCCGCAAACCCGCCGAAGATCGCGAAGATGCCCAGCGCATAGGTGCAGATGGCGAGCGCGAACATGATGGCGAGGAGGATCGCGAGCAGGTTGGGCGGCAGGCGGCCGTCCTCCAGCGGGAAACGGCTGACGAGGCGGTCGGCGAGCGGCGCGCCGAGGAAGCGCAGGGCTGCGAGGAAGAGGAGGAGGCCGCCGAGATGGATCAGCAGATATTGGCCCGAAAGCTGCGCCGTGGCGAAGGCGGAAATGCAGGCGAGCAGGACCCAGCCGACGACATCGTTCACCGCCGCCGCCGAAATGGCGACGATGCCGACATCCGTTTTGGTCAGGCGATATTCGCTGAGGATGCGGCCGAGGATGGGCACGGCGGTGATTGCGACGGCGACGCCGCAGAACAGGCTGTAGACGAGGGGATCGATGCCGGGCGCGAGGGCGGCGGCGGAGAGGCGGCCGATGCCGAAGCCGACGGCGAAGGGGGCGAGGATGGAGGTGGCCGCAACGAATAGGGTGGTCTGGCGCAGGCGGGGGATGCGCAGGCGGCTGAACTCAAACTCGCTGCCGATCTGGAACATCAGCAGGATGAGGCCGATCTGGCTGAGGACGGTGATCGCCGGTTCCGGCTTTGCGCCGAACAGGGCGATGGACGCGCCGGGGAAGAAATGGCCGAACAGGGAGGGGCCAAGCAGCAGGCCCGCGACAATCTCCCCCACCACGCCCGGCTGGCCCATGCGCCGGAACAGGCTGTGCATCAGCCTGGCCGCCCCGATCATCACGATCAGCTGGAGCAGCACCGTGAAAAGGAGCTGCTCCGTCTGGTGAACCGAGGCGGTCATGCAGGCATCAGAGGACGGCCGGTCCGGTGGCCGAATCCTGGGTCGCCTCTATCGGCGCGACAGGCCTGGTGGCGAAGAGGCCGAAAACCAGGATCAGCGCATAGGCGATGGCCGGGACGATCAGCGCGATGCGCAGAGTGGAGATATCCGACACCCAGCCAGCCAGCGGCGGCAGGATCGCGCCGCCGACGATCGCCATGCAGATGACGCCCGATCCGTCCGCCGCGCGACGGCCAAGACCTTCCGACGCCAGCGTGAAGATGGTGGGGAACATGATCGAGTTGAACAGGCCGATGGCGATCAGCGCATAGCCGGAGAGAGCGCCGACCGTGAAGGCCGAGAGGGCGAGCAGTAAGATCACCACGCCAGCGACGCTGGCGAGAACCTTGCCGGGCGAGAACAGGCGCAGGATCGCCGAGCCGATGAACCGGCCGACCATCGCGCCGCCCCAATAATAGGCGACCAGCTTTCCGGCCGATTCCTGGCTGACGCCGAGCGTGTCGGATTGGATCAGGTACAGGACCAGCAGGCTGCCGATAGTCACTTCCGCGCCGACATAGAGGAAGATGCCGAGCGTGCCGAAGCCGAAGCGGGGACGCTTCAGCAGGGCGAAGGCGGCGGCGACGTTCATCTTTTCGGTCGGGGCTTCCTTCAGCTTGTTGCGCTGGGAGAAGACGGCGGCGGCGACGACCAGAAGGGCGATCGCGATGCCGATATAGGTGTGGACGACGACGCGGGATTCCTGCGCGCGGAAGGCGTCAAGGGCTGCGCCGGTGAGGGTCTTGGGATCAACGGTCGCAAGCGCGCCGAGGATCACAATAGAGCCGACATAGGGGAAAAGCGTGGTGCCGAGCGAGTTGAACGCCTGCGCGAAGGTGAGGCGGCTGGACGCGGTTTCGGGCTTGCCCAGCATAGAGATGAGCGGATTGGCGACGACCTGAACAATGGTGATGCCGCTGGCCAGCACGAACAGTGCCGCAAGGAATGCGACGAACAGGCTGGACGAGGCCGCCGGGATGAACAGCAGGCAGCCCAGGGTCATCGTCACCAGCCCGACCACGGCGGCGCGCATATAGCCGAAGCGGTGGACGATCGCGGAGGCGGGGATGGAGATCAGGAAATAGGCGGCGAAGAAGGCCGACTGAACCAGCAGCACCTGCCCATTGGTCAGCGTGAAGAGGTCCTTGAGCTTGGGGATCAGGACGTCGTTCAGGCTGGTGATGCCGCCGAAGACGAAAAACAGGGCGAAGACGAAGCCGGTCAGGCCGCCTGCCGCCTGTGCGCCCTGGGTGGTGGTTGCGCCGGTGGGGCCTGCGCCGGGGGTCATCGCCATGTCTGTGCTCCGCTCCTAAAAGGTCAGATCACGGCCTGGCCGACAGTGCGTCGAGCGTGGCCGTGCCGCTGAGCACGCTGTCGCCTGCAAATCGGCCCACGGCAACAGGATATGTGCCCGCGTCGACCTTCCAGCCCGGAGCCGTTTCGTCGAAACGGGCGATGACGCGCGGATCGACGGTGACGGAGACATGCGCGGTCTCACCCGGCGCCAGCCAGACCTTGTCGAAGCCGGCGAGGCGATAGCTGAGCGCGCCCGCCGCGCTTTTGCCCTGCACATAGACCTGCGGCACGTCCGCGCCCGCGCGCTGGCCGCTGTTGGTCACGTCGAAGCTGACCTTGAGTGACGCGCCGCCGGTGATCGCCAGATTGGCGTAGCGGAAGCTGGTGTAGGTGAGACCGTAGCCGAAGGGATAGAGCGGCTTGCGCTTCTTCGCCGCATACCAGCGATAGCCGACCTCGGCCCCTTCGGGATAGTCGACGGAGAAGGGCCTTACGCCGCCGCTCTGTCCGTAATTGGTCTTGTCGCCGGCATCCCGGCGGGCCTCGGCGGCGTGCAGTTCGCCGAGACCCACCGGCTCCGGACGGGGCGCCTGTGCGGCGCTCGTCGGGAAGGTGATGGGAAGCCGCCCCGAAGGATCGACTTCACCGAATATGATGCGGGCGATGGCCTCGCCCCCGCGCTGGCCTGGATACCATGCTTGCAGGATCGCCGGGACCTTGTCCACCCAGGGCATGAGGACCGGACCGCCGGTTTCCATAACGACCAGCGTCTTGCCGTTGGCGCGGGCGACCGCGTCGATCAGCGCGTCCTGCTTGTCGGGAAGGGCCATGCTCTCCGGGTCCTGCGCCTCGGTGAACCAGGCCCAGGCGAAGACGATCGCAATGTCGGCGTCCTTTGCGGCAGCGGCTGCAGCCTTGGGATCGGAGCCGTCGATATAGGTGACCTGCGCCTGTGGGGCGAGTGCCTGGATCGCCTTGAGCGGCGAAGAGGCGTGCCAAGTGATGCGGGCGAAGGACGCAGCCTCGCCCCGCGTCAGCGGAATTTCGACCGGAGCGCCGCCGACGGAGCGGACCTGTGACGATCCGCCGCCCGACAGCACGCCGACATCGGCATGCGCGCCGATCAGAACGATCTTCTTGGCGGTCTTGGCGAAGGGCAGCAGGTCGCCCTTGTTCTTCAGGAGCACGATGCCTTCCTCGGCCGCGCGCTGGGCAACATCGGCATGGGCGGTATAGTCGATGACCTGTGCGCTGTCCGGCACGGGATTGTCCATCAGGCCCGTGTTGATGACGCCGTAGAGGATGCGGCGGACCATATCGTCAAGGCGCGCCATCGGGATGCGGCCGGCCTTTACAGCCTCCTCGAACGGCTGGCCGAAATAGATGGCCATGTCGAGTTCCTGACCAGATTGCTGGTCGAGGCCGTTGACAGCGGCCTTCTCCGTCGAATGGACGGCGCCCCAGTCGGACATCACCCAGCCTTTATAGTTCCAGTCCTTCTTGAGGACGGTGTTCAAGAGCCAGTCATTCTCGCACGCATAGTCGCCATTGACTTTGTTATAGGCGCACATGACGGATGCAGGATCGCCGATTTCCATGGCGATTTTGAAGGCGAGCAGGTCGCTTTCCTGAAGAGCGGCTCGGTCGATGCGCGCGTCGAGGACGTGACGGCCTGTCTCCTGCGAATTGAGCGCGAAATGCTTTATGGTCGAGACGATGTTGTTGCTCTGCACACCGCGGATATGCTCGCCCGCCATGACGCCGGCGAGCAGCGGGTCCTCGCCCAGATATTCGAAATTGCGGCCATTCCACGGATCGCGCGTCAGGTTGACGCCGCCCGCAAGCAGGACGTTGAAGGTCTTGGCGCGCGCCTCTGCCCCGATCATCGCGCCGCCCGCATAAGCGAGGCGGGGGTTGAAGGTCGCGGCAGTGGCGATGCTGGCCGGGAGCGCAGTGGCGGTGTCGCCCTTGCGCTGCTCGACCTGATTGGCGACGCCAAGGCTTGCGTCGCTTTCGCGCAGGGTGGGGATGCCGAGGCGAGGGACGCCGGGTATATGCCCGGCCGACGGGATCATCGCGATGGGCGGATTGGGCTTGGCCATCGGCGGAAAGTAGCCGTGGACGATCGCGAGCTTCTCCTGCAGCGTCATCGAGGCGACGAGGTCATCGGCGCGGGCGGCGGCGGACAAAGCGCGGTCGGACGCGGCGGGGGTGCGCGCTGCGGCTTGCGATGCCGCCTCTTGTGCGAACGCTGGCGCGGTGAGGCAGGCGCCGATCATCAGGCTGGCGAGGAACAGTTTCTTCGTCGGAGATGTCATCGGGATACCTTGTGCGAGATGGTGTTGGCGGCCGGGCGGGCGTGGAAATGGTCCAGCAGCGCGCGATGGTCTGGGAGGTTGGCAAGTGCGCCGCTAGATGCGGCCTTGACGCGGGCGAAGGCCTCACGGGCGTCGCGCGCGCCGGGATAGCGGGCGGCGCCGGCGGCGAGGCGGGTCTGGAAGCCCATGCCGTAGAGAATGTAGTGATAGCTGGGCGGCAGGAACGTCTCCAGATCGACGGTGAAGTCGAAGCGGGAGGGCGGGCGCGTGCGCCACTGGGCCAGCATGTCGCGCAACGAGTCCGGAATGGAGGCCGGATCGGCATTGTCGCGCCAATAGGCGGTGTCGGTGCGGCGGGTGATGCAATAATGGAGCTTCAGGAAGTTCACGATCTTCTCAAAGCGGCCCGACATATGGCTGTTGAAAGCGCGGGCCGCGGCGTCACGCGCGTCCCGGTCGCCAGGGACGAGGAAATCGCCCAGCATCCGCAGCGCGCTTTCGATAAGCATGATGCCGGTCGATTCCAGCGGCTCGAAGAAACCGGCGGAGAGGCCGATCGCGGCGCAGTTGCCGATCCATTGCCGGTCGCGATAGCCGGTGGCGAAGCGCAGCTGGCGCGGGGTGAGGCCGTCGCCATCCTTGCCGACATAGCGGCGCAGAGTCGCCTCCGCCTCATCATCCGAACAGTGGCGGCTGGAATAGACATAGCCGGTGCCGCGCCGTTCAGTGAGGCCGATGTCCCAGGTCCAGCCTGCGTCATGTGCTGTTGCCAGCGTGTAGGAGCGGACGGGTGTGTCGGCGGCGGGATAGGGGACCTGCATCGCCAGAGCGCGATCGTTGAACAGCGTATCGCCGCAACCGGTGAAGGATGCGCCCAGCGTCTCGCCGATCAGCAGCGCGCGGAAGCCCGAGCAGTCGATGAAGAAATCGCCAGCGACTTTACGGCCGTCGGATAGGATGAGGGAGGCGATATCGCCATCCGCCTGCTTTTCGACCTGAGCGACCGTACCCTCGATCCGCTCCACACCCGCAGCGATGGATATGTCGCGCAGATAGTCGGCAAAGCGGGCGGCGTCGAAATGATAGGCGTAATTCATCGGGCCGGAGAAATCGGGGTCCTGCAGCAGCTTTGGCGCAAGTCCGGCGCGGATAACGCGCTCCTGCACGGTGACCGAGTCTGCCCAGGAGGGGCGCGATGGGCTGGCGTCCGTAATCCAGTGCGGCAGCAGCGCCTCATCCTCGCCGCCGATGGGCAGGTTGAACGGGTGAAAATAGGAATCTGCGCCGTCCGCCCAGCCGTTGAACAATACGCCCTGTTTGAAGGTGGCGTTGGCGCGGACAAGGAATTCACGCTCGCTGATGCCGAGATTGGCAAGCGTGGAGCGGATGGTGGGGAAGGTCCCTTCGCCCACGCCGATGATACCGATCTCGCTGGATTCGACCAGCAGGATGTTCGGCATCCGCAGCGTGCGGGAGAGATAGGCGGCGGCCAGCCATCCGGCCGTGCCGCCGCCCAGGATGACGACCCGACGGGGGGAGAAGGTGTCGGTCGTCACGGGGAAACTCCTTTGCTCATGCCTTTGGGGGCCTGATCCTGGATCACATCCCACACCGTTCGTCCTGAGTAGAGACTGAGCAAAATGCCCAGTTTCGATCCTTCGATACGCCACTTCGACAAGCTCGGTGGCTACCCAGGACGAACGGGTGTTGGGTTATGTTATGTCCTCAGAAGCTCGCGCGGGCGCGGACGCCCCAGGTGCGCGGAGCCTGCAGGTTCGAGAGGAACACCGGGTCGTAACGCGGCGCGCCGAAAGCGCCGGCGCCCGTCCGGATGCGGCCGTTCTCGATATTCTGGACGAAT
>JAHFPU010000104.1 GCA_023266635.1 Sphingobium sp. | reverse complement strand
CAAGTGTCGCGGGATGGAGCAGCCCGGTAGCTCGTCAGGCTCATAACCTGAAGGTCGTAGGTTCAAATCCTACTCCCGCAACCAACACTCAAAACAGCCCCCCAACGGGGGCTTTTTTGTTATATACGCCAGATTAAAGACGATGCTCCAAATCCCCTGGAGACTCGATTCACACGCCTCCATGGCCGCGCGAGTGCGGCATTCCCATGCTGCCCCGAACATATCGGGTTCCCGCACTTTCGGCATCATGCAGCATACTTTAGTCGAAGTGGGAGGCAACGCCCGCCACTTCGGAGAATTTTGTTAACCTACCACGCGCTTTGTGTCCGCATATCCAAACGGAGCATTCGCGTAATGACCTCGACGAAGACACTGACTGGCCGCTCGACCGTAAGCGCCCGTATCATTGCCCTGGCGACAGCCGGCGCCATGCTTCTGACGCATGGCGTCGCCATGGCGGCCACACAGGGCACGCTCGGCGCCACATCGACCGGCAGCATCACGATCACGGCATCCGTGCCCAATCGGACCCAAATCACCGGCCTGACGGATATCAACTTCACCAATGCCGATCCCAGCACGGCGGCCACCAGTTCGCAGAATGACTGCGTATGGAGCAACACCGCCACCAAGGGGTACAGCATCAAGGCGACGGGCAGCGGCACATCAGGGGCGTTCACCCTGGCCAGCGGCGCGCTGACGCCGGTGCCCTACAGCGTCCAGTGGAGCCAGAGCAGCGGGCAGACGTCGGGCACCAGCCTGACGGCAGGTACGGCCCTGGCCGGCCAGGTTTCGACGGCTACCACGCCGACCTGCAGCTCGGGGCCCTCGACGACGTCGAGCCTGGTCGTGTCCATCGGATCGACCGACCTCCAGAATATGGTGGCGGCGACCAGCTATACGGGCACGCTGACCCTCCTCGTAACGCCGCAATAAGCCCGAAGGGCCGGATTGCTTCGCCATGTCCGCTTGGGCTTCAGACGATTGCGTCGGGCGCCAGGCGCGGGGGAAGGCGATAGCAGCGCAGCGCTTGTTCGCAGCGTTGAGGCTTCTCGGATTGTCGGCGGCCGCCTGTCTTGCACTGTCCCCCGTTGCGTCCCAGGCGCAGGCGGTGCAGATCAGCCAACTGACGGATGTGGGCTTCGGCGCGCTTACGAATCTGAGCGCCGATATTACCCAGAGCCAGACGGTTTGCGCCTATAGCGGAGCGCTCTCGGGGCGTTACAGCGTCACCGCCAGCGGGTCCGGCGCTGGCGGCGCCTTCACCCTGTCCAATGGCGCGCAGACGCTCGCCTATGAAGTGCAGTGGAACGCGTCGGCCAACCAGACGTCGGGCACAAATCTGACTGCTGGCTCTGCGCTCTCCGGCCAGCCATCTTCCGCGGTTCTCCCGACCTGCACGCTTGGCCTGACGCCCAGCGGCAGCCTGACGATCATCCTGCGCGCGGCGGCGCTGTCCAGTTCCTATGCGGGCAACTTTACGGGCACGCTGTCGCTTCTGCTCAGCCCGAACTGACGCCGCCATGACCCCGGCACAGCCAGTCGAGCGGCGACCCAAAGCTCCGGCTTGGAAACGCATGATATGGCCGCTCTTAGCGGCCATCGGCCTGTCTACAGCGCCGGCACAGGCCGCCGAGGCGTCGCCCAAGGAAGTGGCCATCCTGAATGTCGGCATGCCGGAGGGGTTTGGCGATCTGGCGCGGTCGCAGCAGTCCGTCGTCGATATCCTGTTCGGCGGACGCCGCGTGGGGCAGGCGGAAGTCTCCTATGAGCCGGGGCAGGTCAATTTCGTCAATGTGGACAGCGTCGTTGCGATGCTGCCCGATCTCCTCGATCCCGCCACCGTGCGCAGTGCGCTAGCCTCTGGCCCCCTGGACGCCCACGCGAGCATGATCTGCACCGACGGGGCCGACAAGAAAATCTGCGGCCGTTTGGACCCGGCGGTGGCCGAGGTCATATTCGACCAGGATCATTTCCGCTTGGAGATTTTCGTAAATGCGCGGTTCCTGAAGGTTCGCGCCGTGACGGATCAGGCCTATCTGCCGCGCCCCGACGCGCCCCTGTCGCTGGTGGATTCCGTTGCCGGGACCATTGCCGGCGGAAGCGGCGGCGATACGATATTCGCCATTCAGAACCGGGCGGTCCTGGGCGATCGCGATGCGCGCCTGATCAGTACGACCTCCTACGCGTCGGGCAATGGCCTGATCGCGGATGTTCTCGCTGCCCAAATCGATAAACCGGGAATGCGGTATACCGCAGGCATGTTCTGGTCCCCAGGCATCGATCTTGTCGGCAGACGCAAGGTCATAGGCGCGGGCGTGGAAACGCAGTTCGACACGCGTTTCGACAAGGATCTAATCAATGGCAGTCCGCTGATCGTCTCCCTGTCGCAGCGTTCGCGTGTGGACCTGCTGGTTGATGGGCGTCTTGTGGGGTCGCGCACTTATGAAGCTGGCAACCAGAGCATTGACACATCGGGCCTGTCAGATGGCGCTTATGAGGTCGTGCTGCATATCCAGGAGATTGGCGGCGCCAATCGCGACGAGCGGCGGTTCTTTACCAAAAATCCGCGTATCGCACCACTTGGAAAACCAATATGGTTCTTTCATGCCGGCGTTTTGGCCGATGAGCAGAGCGGGGCTTTCATATCCCCCACCCGTCAGGCCTATGTGGCAGGCGGCATGGCGCGGCGGCTGTCGCCGCACTTCGCCGTGGACGGAACCGTCGTTGCGACGGACGGGAAAGGCATTGCCGAGATCGGCGGCTACCTGATCCTGCCGGCCGCGCAATTCCGCCTTGGCGTGCTGGGATCAACCAAGTCGGATATGGGTGTGCTGTTTCAGATGAACTCATCTGGTACTTCGGCATTGAACTATAATGTCGATGTGCGGCGGATTTATAGTCATGATGACAGGCCGCTTATCCCTGTTGGTGATATGGACAAACGCACGGTCGCCAGCATCTCGGGAGGGCTTCAGGGCGCGCAGCTTGCCGCTGGAACGTTTACGCAGGCCATCGCGGACATCAGCTACCGTCTGCCAAGGGCGCAGATCGGCCTGTCCGCCTTCTACAGGAAGGACAAGCTGCAGAAAACGAACTACGCGATTGGCCCTACGGCGCGCTGGTCAGTGTACCAGAAACATGGGCTGGATATAACCGTAGAGGCTAACATGTCGAAATCCAGCAATGGGCATTCGGCATTTGTGGGCGTCCGCCTGCAGCTGTTGCGTCCGCGCAGTTCTTTCAGCGCGACTTCGGGCGCGCAGACGATCAGCACTCCGGGAGAGGGCAAACGCTCGAGCATCGTCGGCGGCGTGCAGGGCGCGTGGCAGAATGACGATGTGCTGGGCGGCAGCCTGATCGTTGCCGGCAATCTCGACCATACGCCCGACAGCGACCTGGCGCATGCGCGCGCCGACATGCGTGGTCCGCTGGGCGTGGTCGCGGCGGATGTGCTGCAGCAGTTGAGCGGTCAGGGCGGCACGCAATATAGCCTGGGGATCCAGACGTCGGCGATCGTGAACAGGAATATGCTGTCCATCGGCGGGCGTGAGCAGAGCGACAGCATGATTGCCGTGCGGGTGAAGGATGCGCCAGCGGACTCCCGGTTCGAGGTGCTGGTGGATGAAACGCCGCGCGGCATCGTTCGCGCGGGCGAGACATTGCCCGTCGCCGTCACCCCCTATCGCCAATATGGCGTGCGCATCCGCCCCGTCAGTGGCGATATCGTGCATTTCGACAATGCGAGCCGGCGGGTCAGCGTCTATCCCGGCAACGTCGCCGGCCTGGCCTGGAACGTGAAGAAGGTGGTGGCGATGTTCGGGCGCGCGGTTTGGCCCGACGGTTCCCCGATTAGAGATGCTGACATTGTCGCCGAAGATGCGATCGGTCACACCGATCAACAGGGCTATTTCCAGATCGAGACAAGCCCGGATGCGACCCTGACGGTGCGCGCGCCGAACGGCAAGTCTTGCCATTTGCTGTTAACCGGCTTTGAAAAGGTCAACGGCTATGCTGCGCTCGGCACGGTGGGATGCCGGGAGGCGAAGCTTTTCGGCCAACCGCAAAGGATCGCCGCCAATTAGGAGGTTGAGATGGCATCGATGAAAATGCTGCTCGCGCGGATCGCGATCGGTGCGCTGGCCTCGGCGCTCGCCGGTCAGGCGCAGGCCAATCTGGTTCTCAGCCAGGTCATCCTCGACCTCAAGCCCGGCGAGCCACCGGCGCAGGATATAGAAGTCTGGAACAATGGGTCCGATCGCAGCTATGTCGTGGCCGAACCGGCGGAGGTTGTCTCGCCGGGCATGCCGGACGAGCATCGTGTGACGAACCCCGATCCTGCGGTGTCCGGCGTTCTTGTTACGCCCCAGCGTATGATCCTGGAGCCGGGACAGCGTCGATTGATCCGGATTGCCGCAGTGCTGCCGCGCAAGGCAACCGACCGCATCTACCGTGTTGCGATCAAGCCCGTTGCAGGGGAAATCGCAGCGAACGCCACGGCATTGAAGGTGATGGTCGGCTATGATGTGCTGGTGATCTACCGTCCAGATAAGATCGTGAGCGAGGTGACGGGTGACAGGGTGGGATCGACAATCACCTTCACCAATACGGGCAATACGAATGTGGAGATGTTCGAAGGCCGCCAATGCGATGCATCCAACGCCAATTGCAAGGACCTGCCTGCGACCCGGCTCTATCCCGGCGCGAAATGGCAAGTACCGATCGACGCCGGTGCTCCGGTGCAATATCGCATTGCCACAGGCGGCCAGTCGATCGTGAAAACTTTCTGATCGCATTCGGCGGTCAGCACCCTCGCTCGCTCCCGCCCCGCCGATCGCGTAGTCCTGCCGTTGACACCGCTCTTGGCTGTGGTGCAGCATCCCGTCTTGCCACCCCAACAAGGGAATGCTCAACGCTATGCTCCCAGCGCTTCGTCGCCTGCTCCTTCCGGTCCTTGGGCTTTCCCTGGTTAGTCCGGCTTTCGCCGGCCTTGCCGAGCCGAGTGCTACGCTTATCGATGCCTGGTGGTCGCATGTCGCGGCAATCTCCGGCGATGACATGGAAGGCCGGCTGACCGGATCGCCCGGTTATGACAAGGCGGCCGCCTATGTCGTCGCGCAGTTCGAGGCGATGGAGTTGAAACCAGCAGGCGTGAACGGCTTCTACCAGCCGCTAGACCTTGTGGAACAACGGTTCGATCTCGACGCCAGCAGCGCGATGCTGCGCAGCGTGAGCGGGGACGTTCCATTGAGCGTGCCCGGCGACATCTATTTTCGCGGCGGTTACCCCATGCCCGCCACGGTCGATGCGCCGATGGTATTCGCGGGTTATGGCCTGTCGATCCCCGAAGCAGGTCATGACGACTTCAAGGGGTTGGACGTCAGGGGCAAGGTGGTCGTGGTGCTGTCGGGAGGGCCGTCGACCATTTCCGGCGCCCTGAAATCCGACGCAAGGGCGGATCGCGCCGGCATGCTGGCGCGGATGGGCGCCATCGGCGTTATCGCGCTGAGCACACCCAAGCAAGTGGAGATACGGTGGGACAGGCAGGTCGGCATTGCGCGCGGCTCCTCCATGTATCTAGCGGACGATGGTCTGCGAGATGTGGCGACGCCTTTCATGGCCGCGACCTTCGACCCAGCAAAGGCGGAGGTCCTGTTTGCCGGGTCCGGGCATAGTTTCGCGGAACTCTCCGCCCTGTCGGACGCGGCGCAGCCGCTACCCACATTCGCGCTACCGGCGCGATTTGCTGCAAAAATTGTTGCAGCATCGAAGCCGGTGCGGAGCGCCAACATCATCGCCCGGCTGCCGGGAAGCGATGCGAAACTCGCGGCAGAAAATGTCGTCCTGTCCGCGCATCTGGACGGGCTTGGCGTTGGCGAACCGATCAAGGGCGATCGCATCTATAATGGCACGTTCGACAATGCGATCGGCGTCGCCAGCGTGATCGAAGCGGCCCGAACCCTGTCGAAAAAGGGACAGAAACGCCCCAAACGATCGATCTTGTTCACGATCGTCACGGCGGAGGAAAAGGGATTGCTCGGCTCCCGCTATTTCGCGCAGCGCCCCACGGTGCCGGCCGCGTCGCTTGTCGCCGACATCAATTTCGATATGCCGCTGCCCATCTTTGCCTTCACCAGCGTCACGCCGCTTGGCTACGACCAGAGCAGCCTTGGTAATGACGCCCGCGCCGTCGCGGACGCGATGGGGCTGGGCATCGCGCCCGACCCTCTGCCCGACCGCAACGCTTTCATCCGGTCCGATCAATATAGCTTCATTCGGCAGGGCATCCCCTCGCTGTTCCTGAAATATGGCTTCAAGGTCGGAACGCCAGAGGCCGAAACGGAAAAGGCGTGGCGCGCCAATATCTATCATTCGCCGCAGGATGATCTGAACCAGCCGGTCCTTAAGGCGGAGGGGGTGAAGATGACGGACTATTTCACGGCGCTCGCCTTGCGCGTCGCCAACGCCCCAGCACGTCCCAAGTGGAACGACGACAGCTACTTCCGCCGATTTGCCGAGCAATAGGAATTTCTGAAACGCAGCGCATCATCTTGGTTCGGTGCGGAGGAAACAGGCGGATTGTTCTTGTAGAAATCGTTCGTAAACTGTAAATCCAGCCCGAGATTTCGGGATTATGTGATATCGATGATCGTAATTGATCGAGATGTTGACGCGTAAATCCAGATTTTATTTCCAACTTATGTCGACATGACGAAATGTTACGCAGAGTATTTATCGTAGAATATTTGAGAGTTTGTGATTCAAGCGATTTTTGACTGAAAATTCGCTTAAATGACGCGAAAATGAAATGATGAATACTGTTTATGTTACAGTCATTGTAACATTACAGACTTCCTTCTCTTGTAGCCGCCCCTTCGAAGCAAAGAATCACATGCCAAAAGGGGCAACGAAAATGCGACATATCCCAACTCTCCGCGCGCGCCTGCTGCTGGGCAGCGCTCTTCTGGCGGGGCTGGCTTCGCCGGCTTTCGCGCAGGATCAGACGGCCGCACCGCAAGCAGCGACCGCCGCTGAAGACGCAGCCGCGGCAGAGGGCGCTGGTCTCGACACCATCGTCGTCACCGCGACGAAGCGTGAGACCAATCTGCAAAAGACGCCGATTGCCATGAGTGTGATGAACACGGAGGCGCTGAAGGAGCGCCATGTTCAGAGCCTGTATGATCTGGCCGATGGCGGCGTCCCCTCGCTGCGTGTCGCCACGTTCGAAGCGCGCCAGAGCGCGCTTACCGTCGGTATTCGCGGCATCGTTCCCCTCGACGCCAACCAGCCCGCGCGTGAACAGGGCGTCGGCATCTATGTGGACGGCATTTATTTGGGTCGCCAGCATGGTCTGAACGCCGCGCTGTTCGATGTCGAGCGCATCGAAGTGCTGAAAGGTCCGCAGGGCACGCTGTTCGGTCGCAACACCGAAGGCGGCGCGCTCAGCATCGTCACCAAGGCGCCGAGCGGCGAATTTGGCGGCCGGGTCACCGGCGGCATCGGCAATTATGGATCGTACAATAGCGAGATCCACCTCGACCTGCCGGAATTCCACAGCTTCAGCGTGAAACTGGACGGCGTGATCCAGCATCAGGACGCAACCACGAAGGACCCGCTCGCGGGATCGACCGGCTTCAACTATTATGACCGCCATGGCTTCCGCGCTGCGGTTCGCTGGAAGCCCACGTCCGATATCACCAACGATTTCTCGTACGACAATGGCTATGACGAGAACACGCCATTCTACAGCCAGCTGCTGAACTACAATCCGAACGGTTGCGCCGCCGGCACACAGGCCTCGCATGCCGCATGCGCCCTGCCCGGCACGTCCTACACGAACCTGACCGGCACTGTTAAGCCGCTGCTGCCGGGCGTTGTCGTCAATGGCGACAGCCGCATGAAGGTCGCTGACATCGGCGTTCCGCAGCAGCCCAGCGTCGACAAGACCCATGGCTTCACCAATAACCTCAAATGGTCGATATCGCCGGAAATCGAGCTGCGCTCGCTCACCGCATGGCGTGGCGTGGACGTGACCCAGTGGGACAATAGTGGCGGCGCGCATCGCGTTCCCGTCGTTGCTCCGGGCTGCACGGGTTCGGCCTGTAACTTCAGCCGCTATAGCCTTGCCGACCTGCGCCAGCGCCAGTTCAGCCAGGAATTCCAGGCGGTCGGTTCGGTCTCCTCGTTCGACTATGTCGCCGGTCTGTTCTACTTCAACGAGCATGTCAGCGACGACGCCGCGACGCCGAATTCGAACGCCATCACCGGCTACACGACGGCCGGGCAGACGACGGGCTATTCCTACATCGTCCTCGATCCGTGCACCGGTTCGGCGGGCTTCGGCTCGGCGGTGAACTGCCGCTCGATCGACCGCGCATCGGAAGTCTGGTCGAAGAGCTATGCCGCTTATGGCCAGGTCACCTGGAATGCGACGGACGCCATCCACCTGACGGTCGGCGGACGTTATACCAAGGACAAGAAGCGCGGCGTTCTGCACTATTCGCGCAACATAAATTATGACACCAACACGGCGGTGGCGACCACCAACGGCTATCAGCCGCTTGACCAGACATGGAACCGTTTCAACCCGATGGCGACGCTGGCCTTCGACGCCACCGACGATCTCCACTTCTACGCCAAATATGCGACCGGTTACCGCGCAGGCGGCGCCAGCTCGCGTACCTCCAACTATCAGGCGTTCGATCCCGAAGACATCAAGTCCTACGAAGTCGGCCTGAAGTCGGACTTCTTCGACCATCATGCCCGGTTTAACCTGGCCGGCTACATCATGGACCGCAAGGATAGCCAGGTCGACATCAGCTCGATCCAGACCACGGCGACCGGCAGCTTCAACAATCTGGTGACGATCAATGCGCCGGGCACGACCAAGATCCGCGGGATCGAGGCCGACCTGACGGTGAAGCCGATCGAAGGGCTGACGCTGAACGCATCCTACGCCTACACTTACACCAACATCCCACTTGTGCCGATCACCTACAGCGCAACCGCGGCTGGCGTGACGACAAGCACCACCGTGATGCAGCGTTTCTACGTTGTGTTCACGCCGCGTAACGCAGCCAGCGGCTCGATCGACTATGATCTGCCGGTCGGCGGTGGCGACACGCATCTGCGCTTCCACCTTGATGGCAACTATTCGCAGGCCACCCAGGCCTTCGACCAGTTCGCGACCAAGAATGACGCATCCTTCATCGTCAACGGCCGCATCTCGCTCGCCGACATCTCGATGGGCAATGGCGGTCAGAAGCTTTCGGTCAGCGTGTGGGGCCGCAACCTGTTCGACAAGGAATATGTCTATCGCCGCGATCCGTCGAACAGCCTTCCCGGCGCGCCAACGACCAGCGTGACGACGGGTAGCGTCAACAA
The DNA here is from genome assembly GCA_023266635.1 of Sphingobium sp. GTDB lineage: Bacteria > Pseudomonadota > Alphaproteobacteria > Sphingomonadales > Sphingomonadaceae > Sphingobium. Next base: position 1,712 of record JAHFPU010000104.1, on the reverse strand, counting down.
TATCCTTGGCGACTATGGCAACTTCAACGCGCCGCGCACCTTCGGTGTCGAAGGCACGGTAAACTTCTAAGCCGATCGGTGATTGAAAAAGGAGAGGCTGGCGGACGCAGGTTCGCCAGCCTCTCCTTTTTTACGTTCAGTCCAACGGCAATCGAACCACGACACGCAGTCCGGGTTCGGCGTCTTCCAGAGCAATATCGCCGCGATGCAGCCTGACGATGGCGTGGACCAGCGGCAGTCCCAGGCCATGGCCGTCCTGCTCACGTCCCGGGTCCAGCCGATGGAAACGGGCGAGGGCCTTTTTCCTGTCCCGCGCATCGATGCCCGGGCCATTGTCCGTCACCTGTAGGATCGCCTCGCCCCCCTCCCTATGGAGCGCCACGTCGATGTATGATCCGTGGGGCGTATGGCGCAGGCTGTTTTCGATCAGGTTGATCATCATCTGGCTGAGCAATTGCCGGTCGCCTGGCATGACGATGTCCTCCTCGGCGCGGACGCGCAGGCGGTGGCCGCTTTCGGCAGCGACCGCATCCAGCATCGTTACGATCCCGGCACATAGCGCGCTCAGGTCCACCGCCGCAAACCCTGCGCGGCGCGCGCCGCCTTCCACCTCTGCAATGCGCAACATCGCGGTGAACATGCCAAGCAGGTGGTTGGCGTCATTGAGCGCTTCGTTCAGTTCCGCGCGCAGCGGCCCCGCCTGGGCGTGGCTCGCGAGCAGCCCGAGGCGCTGGTGAAAGCGCGAGAGCGGCGTGCGCATTTCATGGGCGATGTCGTTGGTCACATTGGCAATCTGGTCCATCAGCGCGCCAATGCGGTCGAGCATGCGGTTGAAGGTCGCCGCCTGCCTGTCGAAAGTGCTACCCGATCCGTCGACCGGCACCCGGCTGCGCAGGTCGCCGTCGATGATCGCTTCGGCCGTCGCGCGCATGTCAACTATCCGACGCCGAATCGACCGTGTGAACAACAGCGTGGAGCCGACCACCACGAGGATGATCGATCCGAAGCCGGCAAGGTAGATGCGCACCCGCGCCGCATCATAATGGTCCACAGGTTCGGTTTCCGCAGCGACCGTCAGGCGTAGACCACCACCAATGTCGCGCACCAGCGCCCGACCGTGCGTCAGCCCCTCGATCCGGTCATGCTGGCCAAGATCGGAATATCCCAGAGGCAGGGGCCTGCCGATCTGGACGTTGCCGGCGACCTGTCTTCCACGCGGATCGGTCAGGACAATGCCCAGATCGCCCGTATTGCGGTCGCGCGTCAGCAGGTCGATCCTGGCGATCAGCTCTGCGCGATCCAGCTTCGACTGCTGTGGCGCCAGAATATCGCTCTCCGCTGTAATCCGCTGGTCGACAAGCTGCGCGATCGTAGAGTGGGTCACCGCCAGCAGGCCAAGGACCGTCGCTATCGTCGTCGCTAGAAACACCAGCAGGAAGACCAGTGTCAGGGCGCGCAGCGATCTCAGGCCCACAGGATGCGGCCTAGTCGCGCAGCATGTAGCCGACGCCGCGCACGGTCACGATCGGGTCTTGCCCGCCATGTTCCGTGAGCTTCAGCCGGAGCCGCCGGATATGCGCCTCGACAATATTGGTCGCGGGTTCGAAATCATACTGCCAGACGCGCTCCAGCAGCATGGGGCGCGTCAGCATCGTGCCGGGGTTGCGCACGAATTCCGCCAGCAGCTTGAACTCGATATTGGGCAGATCCAA
>JAHFPU010000103.1 GCA_023266635.1 Sphingobium sp. | reverse complement strand
TGAAAGGCGCGCTGGCGAAGGCCGAAGGGTTTGACGCCGCAAAGCTCTCGAAGGAACAGCTGTTCGAACGCGATTATCTGATTGCCGTGGTGAAGGGTAAGCTGTTCTGGCTGGAGGATGTCGACAAGCCGCATCACAACCCCTCCTATTATATCGAGAACGGCCTCGACCCGAATGTCTACATCGCCCGGCCCTATGCCGATGCGACGACCCGGATGAAGGCGTTCATCGCCTTTGCGAAAACGGTGCCGGGAGCCGCCACGAATATCCGTGCAAATCTGAAGATGCCAATGCCGGCCAGCTTCATCGATTTCGGGACTGCCGGGTTCAAGGGGCTGGCGGCATACTACACCGGCGATGCCAAGGCGGCCTTTGCTTCTGTGAAGGACCCGGAATTGCAGAAGCAGTTCGACGAAGCGGCGGGACCCGCGTCAAAGGCTATGAGCGATTTGGCCGCCTGGTTGGAGAGCGGCCGCAAGACCCAGACGCAGGACTTCGCGCTGGGCGCGGATCGCTTTTCGCGGATGCTGAGCACGACGGAGATGGTCGATACGCCGCTGGAGGAACTGGAAAAGGTCGGACAGGCCGATCTCAAGCGCAATCAGGATGCACTGAAGGCCGCCTGCGCCAAGTTCGCGCCGGGCGCGGATGTCCCGGCCTGCATGGCGAAGATGAACGCGCACAAGCCGGAAGGCGGCGTGGTCGCGGCGGCGCGCAAGCAGCTTCCGGACCTCAAGGCCTTCATCGCCAAATCCGACATCGTCTCAATCCCCGGTACCGAGCAGGCGCAGGTCGAGGAATCGCCACCCTATAACCGGCAGAATGGCTCGTATATCGACATCCCCGGGCCTTATGAGAAAGGCTTGCCATCCGTCTATTACATCTCGCCGCCCGATCCTTCATGGTCGAAGGCGGTGCAGGATGGCTATATCCCCGGCGAGAAGAGCCTGCTCTTCACCTCCGTGCATGAGGTCTGGCCGGGCCATTTCCTCAACTTCCTGCACAGCAACCGGTCGAAGTTCACGTTCGGCAAGGTGTTTGTCGGTTATGCCTTCGCCGAAGGATGGGCGCATTATACCGAAGAAATGGTCTGGGAGGCCGGGCTCAACAATGGCGATCCGGAGACGCATATCGGCCAGCTATCCAACGCCCTGCTGCGCGATTGCCGCTATCTTTCCGCTATCGGCATGCATGCGCGGGGGATGACGCAGGAACAGTCGCGCAAGATGTTCGTCGAGCAATGCTATCAGGATGAAGGAAGCGCCCGGCAGCAGGCGGCGCGCGGAACCTATGATCCAGCCTATCTAAACTACACCATGGCGAAGCTGATGATCCGCAAACTGCGCGACGACTGGACGAAGGACAAGGGAGGCCGGACGGCGTGGAAGGCGTTCCATGACGGCTTCCTGAGCTATGGCGGTCCGCCGATCCCGCTCGTTCGCGCGCAAATGATGGGTGGAAATTCGGCCGCGGTTTTCTGACAGGGCCGAAAAATTGTTCGGGAGGGAATATTTTGTCGGAAATATTCCCTCCCTGCCTCCAGAGCAAGGGATGCTGTAAAGGGTATCTACCCTTAAGAAATATTTCATAATTGGCGCAAGAGGCTTTCATTCGTTTCAAAATTGGAACTGCCTCGTTTTCAGACATTGCTGAATAGAGCAGTTGGGCAGAAATTATTTCGCCAGTCGGATTCCTTCTGTTTCGCGCTGCCCCTATAAGGCGCGCCATGGAAGAGTTGCTGGCGATAGAGAATGTGTTGGGTGCGGGGGCGATCGCCGCTAGCGCGGCCGCGTACAAGCTCTACGGCCTCGCCATGCGACTTAAAGATTTACTGGATTTCGAGGACCAGAGCCTCAACTGATGGCCCTGTCTGGGAGCGTGGTGCCGGCTACAGGATTCGAACCCGTGGCCCCCTGATTACAAATCAGGTGCTCTACCAACTGAGCTAAGCCGGCGCGGTCGTCCCCTTACTATCAGATGACGCCAAAGGTCCAGCCCTCGGTTGCCGCTATTTCCGATGAGAGAAGTGCCGGTGTCCAATAAGCCGGTTCCTGCGCGGCGCGGCGGATCCATGCGGCGGTCATAATCGCGTCCGTGCTGTGATCGTCATACTGTGCGAGCGGCAGGTGCGGGTTACTTTCCAGCACGGCGAGAGCCGCGTCCAGAGCCACGCCGTCGCGGACTTTCGTGCGGCCCTTTGGCCGGCCGGCTGCGCGGGCAGCGATGCTCGTGTAGATTTCGACGATCAGCGAGCCGGAGGTTGGAAGCGGATCGAACGGCCAGATCGGAACGTGTGGATGAACGGCATGGAGCAGCCTCATGCCGGCAAAACTTGCTTTGGCGACCTGCGCTGCGCCGATCGCGTCATAGACGGTTGATGGCTTGCCGCCGCCGCCCGCATTATAATGGGCCTCGCACTGGCGCAGATGCATATAGTCCGCCTTGATGCCGTCCGCCTTGCCGAAATAGAAATGCCTCCGATGACGCGTTTCCAGAAAGCTCGCTGCGCCGAGGTCCCCATCCGGACATGCGCCGTCGACATAGGCCCAGAAATCAGGGGCAGTAGGTGGCGTCGCGTCGCCGGGCAGATAAGCCCCGCGCGCAATAAAGGGCGGCGCGAAACTGAAATCGAAGCCGAAGAGGGTTGGTTCTCGCGCCGTCTGTTCGAGCAGCCAGCCAGCAACCGCGCTGCGGGACCATATCTTTTCTGGCGGTCTGACGAGCGTTGGGGCTGCGCGCCCCTCGGCGCAGATCGCCACAGCTATGCCTTTATGCCGCGCGCCTTTCGCGCCAGACCAGTCTATGGCTACGAACCGGGTGAACCGCTCAGGCTTCCGATTCAATCGCGGGCCTTTGCGCGCAGGTCGTCCCAGAAAGCCATGCGCTCGGCGATCCGCTTTTCAAAGCCGCGATCGACGGGACGATAGAAGGCCTGAGGCCGCATTTCTTCCGGCCAATAATTGTCGCCGGAAAAGCCCTCCGGCGTGTCATGGTCGTAGGCATAGCCCTTGCCGTAGCCTACGTCTTTCATCAGCTTGGTTGGGGCGTTCAGGATATTCTGCGGCGGCATGAGCGAGCCGGTATCGCGCGCCGATTTCCACGCTTCCTTCTGGGCGGTATAGGCCGCATTGGATTTGGGCGCAGTGGCGCAATAGAGGCAGGCTTGGACGATGGCCAGTTCGCCTTCCGGGCTGCCAAGGAATTCATAAGCGTCCTTGGCGGCGAGGCACTGGATGAGCGCCTGAGGGTCGGCGAGGCCAATGTCCTCACTGGCAAAGCGGACGATCCGGCGCAAGACATAGAGCGGCTGCTCCCCGGCAACGAGCATGCGGGCCAGATAATAGAGGGAGGCCTGAGGATCGGAGCCGCGCAACGCCTTATGCAGGGCGGAAATCAGATTATAATGCCCCTCGCGATCCTTGTCGTACACAGCGACGCGGCGATGCAGCAGGGCTGACAAACCAGCGGGATCGAGCGGTTCGGGGAGGTTAACGGAATAAAGGGTTTCGGCCTGATTGAGCAGGAAACGCCCATCCCCATCGGCGCTGGCGACCAGCGCCTCGCGCGCCGCCGTGTCGAGGGGAAGCGGACGGTCCATGATCGTTTCCGCGCGATCGAGCAGCTTTTCCAAGGCATCGCTGTCGAGACGGCGCAAGATTAACACCTGCGCGCGGGAAAGGAGCGCGGCATTCAACTCGAAACTGGGGTTTTCGGTCGTCGCCCCCACGAGCGTGACCGTGCCATCCTCGACGAAGGGCAGGAAGCTGTCCTGCTGGGCGCGATTGAAGCGGTGGATCTCATCCACGAACAGCAATGTCTTCTGGCCGAGCTTGGCGTGATCGCGCGCGGCGGCGAAGACCTTCTTGAGGTCGGCGACGCCGGAGAACACGGCGGAGATCGGCTCGAACCGCATGCCCACAGCGTCGGCGAGTAGGCGGGAAATGGTGGTCTTGCCGGTGCCGGGTGGCCCCCAGAAGATGATGGACGACAGGCGGCCGGCGGCGATCATGCGTCCGATCGCGCCCTCCGGCCCCGTCAAATGTTCCTGACCCACAACCTCGTCCAGCGTGCGCGGACGCAGGCGATCGGCGAGCGGCGCATCTTCACGCACAGCCTCGTCTTGCTTCACCTCATCCCTGAAAAGGTCAGCCATCCACGCTCCGTTCGCCCCGAATCCCTGGGTTCAAACAGAATATAGGCATGGTTTGCCTTTATGGCACGGGGCTGGCGGCGGGCATCGCGCCACGCTCGCGCTGACGCACGATCCGCAGATAGGTATCTACCAGCGCCTGATTGACCTGATCCCATCCGTAGCGCTCGGCCTCGATCTTGCCCTCTGCGCCCGCGCGATGGCGGCTTTCTATGTCGGTGCAATAATGCTGGAGCGCGTCGGCGAACTGGTTGATCGCGCCGGGTCGGATGAGGCGGCCAGTGACGCCGTCCGTCACCAGGCATTCGCTGCCCGTCGCGCGTGCGGCGACGGCGGGCAGGGCGCAGGCCATCGCCTCGAGGGTCACGTTTCCGAAGGTTTCGGTCACGGACGGGTTGAACAGCATGTCCATGCTAGCGACGGCGCGGCCCAGATCGGGGCCTTTCTGGAAGCCTAGGAAGACAGCGTCCGACAGCCGGTTCTCGAACCATTTGCGCGCGGGGCCATCACCGATGACCATGACGCGGTGCCTGACCTGGCGCGCCTGCAACAGATCAATCGCGTCGGAGAAGACGTCCAGCCCCTTCTCCATCACCAGCCGGCCCGTGAAGCCGATCACTGGGACGTCGTCGGCGATGCCAACGCTTCGCCGCCATGCCAGGTCACGGCGGGCTGGATTGAAGATCTCGCGATCTATGCCGCGGGTCCAGATACCGATGTCATAATTCATCCGCTGATCGCGCAGCACCTGCGCCATGGAATCAGACGGGGCCACCAATGCGTCGCACCGGCGGTAGAAACGGCGCAGCGCTGCGACCATCAGCGGCTCCAGAAACGCCAGGCCGTAATAGCGCGGATAGGTCTCGAATCGGGTATGGACAGAGGCCACGATCGGCAGGCTGTGCCGCCGGGCATAGGTGACCGCACGATGGCCCAGTGGGTCAGGGCTGGAGACATGAACGATGTTCGGAGCAAAGGCGGCGATGTCCCTCCGCACCCGGCCGGACATGCGATAGGGCACCTGATATTCGCCGCGCCCGGGCATGGGAAAGGAGGGGGCGCTCACCAGATCGCCTGCTGGTTCGAACGCCGGCGTGCTGGTTGTGGGCGAATAGACGCGGACCTGCGCACCCTGCCGCAGCAGATAGCCGACAAGCCAGTTCAGCGCCTGGTTCGCACCGTCGCGCACATAGTTATAGTTTCCGCTGAAAAGGGCGATGCGGAGGCCGGTGACGTCCATCGAAGGCCCTTAGCCGAGCCGAGATAAAAGGCCAAGGCAGGTTGATGGCCAGAAGCGTCGTTGGCCGAAAAGTAGCGCTTTTGCCATACGGAGCGTCAGGGGGCTGCGGCGATTTTATGAAGCCGTTCCAGCGAATATCCCGTCCATTCCTTGATCCGGCGGATGGAAAAGCTGCTCCGCATGGCGGAAACACCGGGGAGCCGAGAGAGGCACGTGCGATGAATGACATCGAAATGACTCATGTCCGTCGCTGCGACTCTCAGAATGTAATCAGCCGAGCCGGACATCAGATGGCATTCCAATATGTCTTCGAAACAGCCCACAGCCTGCTCGAACCGGTCCATGATCTCCTGGCTTTGACTGGTCAGCGAGATTTCCACGAAAACCTGCAGGCCCAAGCCAATCTTGTGGGGATCAAGCCGTGCTGAATAGCCTGTGATAATCCCTTCTGCTTCCATCGCCCGGAGCCGCCGATGGCATGCCGAGCTAGAAAGCGCCGCTTTTTCGGCGATCTGGGCAATGGATTGGTGCGAATCGCGCTGAAGCGCGTTGAGGATGATGGCGTCGGCCTGGTTCATGCAGTTCGTTCTCGCAAATCGGCAGTTGAACGGAATAATTTCCCGAAACGTATCTGATATCGATGAATATAGGGAATATATTCCGCTTCATATGGGATATTATGCCGAATACGAGAATTTCACAGGAGTTCGGATGATGATTGTTGGCACGGTCAAGGAAATCAAGAATCACGAATATCGCGTGGGTCTGACTCCCGAGAGTGTCCACGAGCTTGCTGCGCACGGCCATGAGGTGCTGGTGGAAACCGGCGCGGGCGAAGGCATCGGCGCGAGCGATGCGGACTATCAGAAGGCAGGCGCGACCCTGCTCCCGGCCGCAGCAGATGTTTTTGCCCGCGCCGATATGATCGTGAAGGTCAAGGAGCCGCAGCCTGCCGAACGCGCGATGCTGCGGAAGGGGCAGATACTTTATACTTATCTCCACCTCGCCCCCGATCCGGAGCAGACGCGCGACCTGATCGCCAGCGGTGCGACCTGCATCGCCTATGAGACAGTCACCGACGCTTCGGGTGGCCTGCCGCTGCTCAAGCCGATGAGCCAGGTTGCGGGGCGGATGTCCATTCAGGCCGGCGCAACGGCACTTGAGAAGGCACATGGCGGGCGCGGCGTGCTGCTCGGAGGCGTGCCGGGCGTGCTTCCGGCCAAAGTCACGGTCATCGGCGGCGGCGTCGTCGGATTCAATGCGGCCCAGATGGCTGCGGGACTTGGCGCGGACGTCACCATTCTGGATCGCAGCCCCGAAGTGCTGGAAAAGCTCGGGACCTATTTCGAGGCCCGGGCCAAGACGCGCTTTTCGAACCGCGCCAATCTGGCCGAATGTGTTGCCGAGGCCGATCTGGTGATCGGCGCTGTGCTGATCCCCGGCGCCGCTGCGCCAAAACTGGTCAGCGCGGCAATGCTCAAGACCATGAAAAAGGGCGCTGTGCTTGTCGATGTGGCGATCGATCAGGGCGGATGCTTTGAAACCAGCCATGCGACGACCCATGCAGCGCCGACCTATGTTGTGGACGGCGTTGTCCATTATTGCGTCGCCAACATGCCCGGCGCGGTGGCGCGTACCAGCACCTATGCGCTCAACAACGTGACCCTGCCGCATTCGCTGCGGATAGCGGATCTGGGATGGAAGGAAGCCCTTCGTCGCGATCCTCACCTGCTCGCGGGTCTCAATGTCTGGGACGGCAAGGTGACCTATGAGGCCGTGGCCCGCGATCTTGGGCTCGACTTCGTTCCGGCTGCCAGCGCGCTGGACTAAGGGCTCAGGCGGCGGCGAGCAGTTCCACTGCCATGGCGAGCCTGCGCGCGTCCTTGCAGGCGATATGCTGTTGGGGAAGACGTACATTCGCGATGGCCTCCGCCTTCGCGATGGCGCCAGTGGTGGTCTGCATCTCCAGGAACAGTTCGCCAAGAAAGAGGATGGGAAAGGGCGGGGGCTTGCGGCAGGCCTGCGCCAGGGTCTCCAGCCAATAGGCGTCCAGATCGCTGTCGGCAAAGACCCGGCAGCCCTGGGCCGCCTGCGCCAGTTCGGCCAGGACTTGCTGGGGCGGAATGCCTTTCCGGATCAGCAGGTCGCGACTAATCCCGTGCAGCTTCTCGGCATCGTCCGACCAGTCCCAGTATCGCCAGCGGTCGGCCGGGCGGATGAGCCAGCTTTTTGCCGGGCCGCCGACCTGCACCAGCGCAACCTCGATCGGATAGGATTCCCCGTCTTCCGGCAGGCATGAGGCCTCGAAATCGACGATGGCAATCCTGTCCAATGCGCGCCTCCGGATTGTGGAAAGCGCAGGCTAACATGAACGGTCCTATCCGCCAAACGGCACGTTGGTCCTATATCAGCGGGAGCCTGAGGGGTCGGTTAGGGGCGCGGATACTTCCCGTGACCCCGCCGTAAGGGCGAAGGGTAGGGAGCCGGTCTGCCTTTCGATCATGCGATGAACGCGCGGACTGTCCGGGCCGACATGCAACTCCATGATCCGCGCGAAATTGCCTGCGTCGGCATGCGTGCGGCGCTGGTTGTGGCGCAAATAATCCAGCCATGTGGCGACATGATAGCGTTCGATCCATAGCTCCGCGTCGCCAAGGTCGCGCATCAGCGTCCAGTGTCTGGCGCCATCGCGCACTCGGATACGGCGACGCTCGTTCATCGCGGTCAGGAATTCGACGATGGTAAGTTCGGCGATCCGATATTCGATGGTGACGACGATCGGACCGCTGCGCGGCTCCACAGACACGGCGATCTCCGGTTCGGACCAGCGATTGAGCAGGTCGAGATTGAGGTCGCTCACTTCGGGTAGCGGTTTGAGCAGGCCAGGCCCCATGCCGAGAATCTGCATGGCTGCCGCAAGCAGCAGTGTGATCGTGATCCCGTAAATCTCCGCGATCTCGCCGAACATCCAGCTGCCGATCGCCAGACCGCCAAACGCACCCATCTGATAGAGGGCGACGGCGCGCGCCACCACCCAGCGGGGCGCGGCCAACTGCACGGATACGTTGAAGGTCGACAAGGCCACCACCCAACCCGCACCCGCCAGCAGCAGGGCAGCAAGGGTCAAGGGAAGCCATGTGCTTACGCCCGTCACGGCAGCGCCGATGCCGAGCGCGATCGTCGCGATCCGCACGATCCATTCGGTCGAGAAACGCTCGCGCAGCCTGCCGCTATTGAGAGCGCCGATAACCGCGCCGATGCCGAAACTTCCCAGCAGGGCACCATAGGCGAGAGGTCCGCCGGTTACCAAGTCCCGCGCCACTATGGGCATCAGGGCGGGAACGGCGCTGGCGGCGAAGCCGAACAGGGTGGCGCGCGCAATGACGGCGCGCAGGTTGGGTGACATGGCGACGTAGCGGATGCCGGCATTCATCGCCGCGCCTAGTGTTTCGCGCGGCAAGGCGCGGGCCGGTCGGGCTGGCTGCCAGCGCGCCAGCACGACAATCAGGCCCAGATAGCTAAGGGCATTGACTAGGAAAGCCGCCGCTGCGCCCGCCGCTGCGACAATCGCGCCGCCTATTGCCGGACCCACACTGCGGGCGATGTTGAAGCCCATCGAATTCAAGGCGACAGCGCCGGGGAGGGCCGGGCGCGGCACCATATCGCCGACCGACGCCTGCCACGCCGGGCCGTTCAACGCTGTTCCGCATCCAATGAGAAAGGTGAAGAACAGCAGGAGCCAGGGCGTCAGAACGCCATACCAGGCGCAGATCGCCAAAACGACGGAGACCGCCAGCATGAAGATCTGCGACCACAGCATGACGATGCGCCGGTCCAAATTGTCTGCGACCGCGCCTGCCCAGAGCGATAGCATCATGATGGGCAGGGTGGTCGACGACTGGACGAGCGCAACCATAGCCGGAGACTTCGCCAGCGAGGTCATCATCCAGGATGCGCCGACGGACTGGATAAGCCCACCGAAGTTCGACGCCAGGCTCGCGATCCATACCATGCGGAATATCGGAACCGACAGGGGGCCGGGCGGGCGGTTGTCCTCAGACGGCTGCGTTATATTATCGGTCATTCCGTCGATTTCGCGCGGTTGTCCGCCAGCCCGACGCTGGCGGAAGGGCAATCTGGCGGCAATGGCCTATTTGGACAGTTCGGCTTCCACCGCTGCGACAAGGGCGGGATCGTCGGGGGCTGTCGTCGGCGCGAAGCGCGCGGCGACTTCGCCATTTCGGCCGATCAGAAACTTCTCGAAGTTCCACAGAACTTCAGGCTCCGGATTAGGCGTCATACCGTAGCCGCGCAGCTTTTCCCGGAAGGCGTCTCCATCGCCCTGCGCCTTCGGCATGGCGGAGGTCAGCGCGGCGTAAAGCGGATGCTTCTGCTCGCCGACGATGCTCATCTTGGCGAACATTGGGAATTTCACGGAATAGTTCGTCTGGCAGAACTGCACGATCTCGTCTTCCGTACCTGGCTCTTGCCCGGCAAAGTCATTTGCCGGAAAACCTGTCACCACAAGACCCTGATCGCCATAGGTTTCGTATAGTTTTTCGAGGCCTTCATATTGCGGGGTCAGGCCGCATTTGGACGCGACATTTACCACGAGGATGACCTTTCCGGCATAGTCGCTGAGAGAACTGTCTTCGTTGCGGATCGTCTTGAGGGGGATTTCCTGCAGTGCCGTGGTCATCGCGCGTCTCCTTTTATCGGACTGCTGAATTAGGCAGGGCAGCGGCTGCGGACAAGCCGGAATTGCGTGTTCATATGACTTGCCCTGCCGCCCAGCCACTGGCCCAGGCCCATTGGAAATTATATCCGCCAAGCCACCCGGTGACATCGACAGCTTCGCCGATGACATAGAGTCCCGGCACGCGGCGGCTTTCCATGGTTTGCGAGGACAGGTCCGCCGTGCTGATCCCGCCGACTGTAACCTCCGCCTTGGCAAATCCTTCCGTCCCATTGGGATGAAATTGCCAGTCGGCCAGTCGATGCTCCGCCGCCTCGATAAGGCGGTCCGTCACATTGCCGAGTTCACCAGAAAAACCGATCTGTTCGATAAGGGCGTCAGCAAGCCGACCGGGGAGCGCCGGTGCCAGCAGGGATTTAAGCGATGCGCGAGGTTGGGCGCGCTTGGCTTCCTTCAGCCAGCCCTTTTCCCGCCCGGGCAGGAAATCGATCCCGATGGGCTGGCCATGTCGCCAATAGGAAGAAGCCTGAAGGATGGCAGGGCCGGACAGGCCCTTGTGCGTGAACAGGGCGGCTTCCGGAAACGCGACCTTCCCCGCGCGCGCGATCACGGGCGCCGACACGCCGGACAGCGATCGGAACAGTGTTTCTTCGCCACCCAGTGTGAGCGGGACGAGGGCGGGGCGGGGTTCGACGACCTTCATGCCGAACCGGCGCGCGACATCGTAAGCGAAGCCTGTCGCCCCCATCTTGGGAATGGATGGGCCGCCCGTCGCAAGAACGAGTGCCGGCGCAACGGCCTCATCGCTTCCGCAGGTGATGCGGTACAGGCCGTCGGCATGGTCGATGTCGGTGACGCTGCGATTGACCGCGATCTCGACGCCGCCGGCGGCGCATTCGTCCAGAAGCATCGCGACGATCTGCCGCGCCGATCCGTCGCAGAAGAGCTGGCCCAGCGTCTTTTCGTGCCAGGCGATTCCGTAGCGATCGACGAGGGCGATGAAGTCCTCCGCCTTGTAT
>JAHFPU010000240.1 GCA_023266635.1 Sphingobium sp. | reverse complement strand
GACGAAGATCAAGACCCAAGTCCGCAATCTGATCCTGCGCCGATGTCCGCGCAGAATCGCCACAGGCTCGCGTCCGAACTCCTGGTCGAACGCATCGAGCCTCGGCATCTCCTCCGCACTTGATTTACCGGGCATACCAGTTCCGCCGTCAGTTGGCCTTATCCCCTCCGCGCATTTCACCAAGCGCACACCGGACTACGCGCGGATTGACCCTTGCCCTGGGGCGACGTGCCTATGATGCGCCGATAATACCGGCACCTCAAGACCTGTTCCAATGTGGCACGAAAAACCAACGTCGGAGGTAACAGGCTGCTGGTCAAACGGCGAACCCCGAAACCCGCCCCGGATCAGGTCCGGGGCAGGCTTCGCCGGAAAACGCCGCTAGTTCATCAGATTTGGCAGGAACAACGAGATCTGCGGGAACGCGATCAGCAGCGCCATGATGACGACCTCGCAAGCCAGGAACCAGTAGCAGCCGCGGAATATGGTCTGCAGCGGGATCTCATTGTGGGTGGCGCTGGCGACCACGTAGATGTTGAACCCAACCGGCGGCGTCAGCAGACCGATGCCGATGAACTTCACCACCAGGACGCCGAACCAGACGAGATCGAGATTGAGCTTGGCGAACATCGGAACGAACACCGGAATAGTGAGAAGTATCATTCCCAGCGGGTCCAGAAAGCAGCCGAGAATGAGGTAGATGATCGATACCGCGATGACCAGCAGCAATGGATTGAGCGCCCATTGTCCGATCATTTCGGTGAACATGTCGGCGGTGCCGGCAAGCGCGAGAAACCGCGTGAAGATGACCGCACCTATGCCGACGAAGAACAATTGCGCTGTGGTCGTGATCGCGTCCTCGAGGCTGGCGATGAAACCTTTCAAGCTCAATTGCCGCTGCAGCACGCCGATGATCGCCGCGAGGAACGCGCCGGCGGCGCCGCCTTCGGTCGGCGTGACCACCCCGGCATAGAGGCCGCCCATCACCCCGATGATGAGGACGAGGACCGGCCATATTCCCTTGAGCGAATCCCGGCGTTCGCGCCAGAGCGCGGCGCGATCCGGAAACTGGACCGGCGGCGCCAGCGACGGATCGAGCCAGCAGCGGATCATGATCATGACCATGTAGACCACCGCGGTCAGCAGGCCCGGAATGATCCCGGCGATCAGCAGCTTGGCAACCGAAACCTCGGCGAAGACACCGTAGATGACGAACAGGATGCTGGGCGGGATCAGCGCATCGAGCGTGCCGCCGCTCGCGACCACGCCGGTAGCGAGCCCCTTGTCGTATTTGTGTTTCAGCATTTCCGGCACCGCGATCCGCGCCATGGTCGCAGCGGCCGCGACGCTCGATCCCGACGCCGCCCCGAAGCCGGCGCAGGCCCAATTCGTCGCCACCGCCAGGCCGCCGGGCAAGGCGCTGAACCAGGCATGGGCGGCGCGGTAGAGCGCCGCCCCGATGCCGGAATTACTGGCGATCGCCCCCATCAAGAGGAACATCGGGATGGCGGAGAGTTCCCAATTGGCGGCGAAGACGAACGGAGTATCGCTGAGTGCGCTCAATGCGACGTTGAAATTGCGTAGATAGCAGAAGCCGGCGAACGCGATCGCGCCCATCGCGACCCCGATCGGCACGCGCAGTCCGATCAGCACCAGGATGCCCGCGAGACTGAGAAGCGAGAGCGACAGCGTGCTCATGTTTTCCCTGCCTCAACGCTGCGTTCGGCGGGCGACGTCGGAGAGCACGCGCAGAAGGAGGTAGATGACCATCAAGCCGCCGGCGATCGGCAGCATCCAGCGGGACGGCCAAACCGGCAGGTACATGGTCCCGGCGAGCCACACCTCGCCCGCCCTCGTGCGCTGAACCGCGGCGAGGAAGGTCTGGTAGGTGAACACTGATACGTAAACGATGGTCAGGAGCTTGACCGCGATCTCGAGCCAGAAGTCGAAGCGCGGCGAGCCGATGCGCTGGAACACTCCCGCGACGATGTGCCGGTCGTGGCGCGCGAGCCAGGCCCAGGGGCCGTAGGCCACCACGACCATGTAAAAGGCGGCGACGATTTCGGTGGTGCCCTCGAGCGGACGATTGAACAGGTAGCGGCTGGCCACGTCGATGGTGACGTGCATCATCATCAGGAAGCCCGCGGCGAGGCTGAGCCAGAGCAGCAGATCGATCGGCTTTTGCAGCCAGGCCAGAAGGCGATTCATGCGATGGGTCTCAAGGTGATGTCGGAAGGTGCCGCAAGTTCAGTGAGCTCCCTCTCCCCTTTCGGGCCCCTTTTGGGGGAGAGGGAGCGGACCGAGTTCGCCGCTCGTCAGGCGGACAAAATCGGAGCTGCGCGTACTCCCACAGTTCTCGGAGTTACAGCTTGTCCGGATCAATCTTGGAGAACACCTCGCGGTTCAGCGCATCCGTGAACTTGTCGACGTCGCGTCCGATCCCCTTCGATACCGGCCGCCAGCGCTCCACCGCCTGCTCGTAGTAGTCGATGATCGCGGCGGGGTCCTTGACGCCGAAGTTCTTGGCGGTGGCGATATTGGCGTCGCGTTGAATCTTCTTGTAGTTCGCCGGGATCGGATCGAAGGCATTGCCGACCTTAACGATCTGGGCGCCCTTGTCCTTCACCACGGTATTGAGCGCCTCATCGTTGGAGATCATGAAGTTGCCGATCGCCATCTTGGCGCTCAGCCAGGCGCCGTACTTGAGATGAATATTCTTCTGCTCAGGCGTGAATCCTTTCCAGGTATCCCGGTTCATCAGCATACCGAGCGCCGGTCCGGTCAGCCCAAGCGGATAATCCATGACGTATTTGGCGACGTCGGCGTAGCCGAAGGTCCGCAGCCAATCATAGATGCCGTGCTGGCAATCAAGGCCGCCACGCTGCAGCAGGCCTACCGCCTCGACCAGGGTGGCGCCGATCGGCACCATTCCGGCCATCTTGAACATTTCGGCGCTGCCGCCGGTGGCGCGCACGCGCTTGCCCTTGAGGTCGGCCATGGTCTTGAGCGGCTCGCGGCAGGTGAGCACATAGGCCGAGGTGGTCCAGCCGCTGAGGTTGACGGAGTTGGCGGCCTTGAGCTCGTCGAGGCAGGACGGACAGTGCAGATACATCGTCTCCAGCGCGGCGGCGGACGCGGCAGCCGGGTCGCTCTCGCCGAAGATGATCGTGCTGTAGATCGCGTAGACGGACGGAATGGCGTTCGGCACGTAGGTTACGATGCCGAGGCCGCCCTGCATCAAGCCGTCCTTGACCGCGGTGAAGGTGGTCTTGCCGTCGGCGATCTGGCCGCCCGCGATCAATTTCCATTTGATCGCGCCGCCCGTGTCCTTCTCGATGTTCCGGAACAGCTCCGGCATGGCGACCCGGTTCTGGTATTCCTGCGCCGGGGTCCAGTTGCCGTAGACGAGGTCGGCGGCGAA
>JAHFPU010000102.1:1182-11403 GCA_023266635.1 Sphingobium sp. | reverse complement strand
TACCCGCAGCAAACTCACCCCGCCGGCGTCAATTTCAACAACCGCCCTTGCGAACCCTTGGCGCCATCCTCCAGAACCCACAGCGCACCGTCCGGTCCCTGTTCGACTTCGCGGATGCGCGCGCCCATGTCCCACTGGTCGGCCTTCGACGCACTCTCGCCGTTGATCTTCACGCGGACAAGGGCCTGGCTGGATAGGCCGCCCAAGAACAGCGACCCCTTCCACTGTGGGAACATCGCACCGGTATAGTAGGCGAGGCCCGCCGGAGAGATGGAAGGATTCCACCAGACCTTGGGCGCCTCAAAGCCATCGCCCGTCTTGTGGTCGGGTATGTCTCGACCGTCATAATGGGTGCCGTTCGACGCCTTGGGCCAGCCATAGTTGAGGCCGGGCTTGATCAGGTTGATCTCGTCGCCGCCCTCCGGACCCATCTCCTGCTCCCACAGGCGTCCGTCCCCGTCGAAGGCGATGCCGAGCAGATTGCGGTGGCCATAGGACCAGATGGCGGGATTGAAGCCTTTCGACGAAAGCGGGTTACCGCGCGCGGGCGTGCCGTCCAGGTTCAGGCGTAACACCTTGCCCAGCGTCGATTTCGGGTCCTGCGCGGGGTCGAATTTCTGCCGTTCGCCATTAGTGAAGAACAGGTAGCGGCCGTCGGGGGAGAAGGCGATGCGTCCGGAATAATGGCCGTTGCCCTCAACCTTGGGATCGCCGCGGAAGATGACCTTCACGCCGTCGAGCTTCGTCGTGCCGTCGCTTGCCTGATCGAATTTGCCGGTGGCGAGCGCCACACCCTTGCCACCTGCGCCAGCTTCCGAGAAACTGAAATAGACGATCCCGTTGCTGGCGAACTGGGGGGCGAGAACGACATCCATCAGCGCGCCCTGACCCTCGCTGTCGACCTTTGGGATGCCGGCGACGGGAATCTTCGTGCCGTTCTTTGGATCGAACAGCAGCATCTCGCCAGCCTTCTCCGTCACCAGCATGCGTCCATCGGGCAGGAAGGCCATGGCCCAGGGCGAGTCAAAATCGGCGATGACGGATGTTTTGAAGGGCTTGTCCGCCGGCTGACTCTCCGCCGGCGCGCCGCCCGAGCAGGCAAGAAGGATCAGCGGCAAGGCTGTGGCCGATAGTTTTCGCATCGTCTTATCTCCGTTTGCCCGACCGGAATGGGGGATTCCGCATAGGGATAATGGCCATTGCGCAAATCAGTTGCGTAACATTGCATGTCTGCCTATATCGCCGGTGCTTACCTACATCGTCAAACATGTCAGGGCCGGCTCCGAAAGGAACCGGCGGCAACGAACTTACCTGTCTTATACGGAGACCCGATGGCGGATATCGCCGCACTGACGCAGATGATCGAACCCGAGGTGAAGGCCTTGGGCTTTGACCTCGTGCGCGTGAAGCTGTTCGGGGCCGGGGACGAGCGCACGCTGCAGATCATGGCGGAGCGGGCCGAAACGCGGCAGCTGGTGATCGAGGATTGCGCGATGATCTCGCGCCGCCTGTCGGACCTGTTGGACGAGACCGATCCGATCGAGGAGGCCTACAGGCTTGAGGTCAGCTCGCCGGGCATCGACCGGCCGCTGACGCGGCTGCACGACTTTGTCGACTGGGCCGGACATGAGGCCCGCGTCACCGTTCATGAAGCGGTCGAGGGGCGCAAGACGTTCAAGGGATTGCTGATCGGGCTGGAGGGCGAGGACGTCCAACTGCACGACGCCAAGGTGGGCGAGGTCGTCATCGCCTTCGCCAATATCAACAGCGCGAAGCTGGTGCTGACCGACGCGCTCATTTCTGCTACCATGCCGCTCTCCTCGCAGGGCGCGGACGAAATCGAAACGGAAGGATAAGGGTTCCAACGATGGCCAATGCCATTTCCGCCAACAGGGCCGAACTGATCGCGATCGCCAACAGCGTCGCCAGCGAGAAGATGATCGACAAGGCCATCGTCATCGAGGCGATGGAAGATGCGATCCAGCGCGCGGCCCGCGCCCGCTACGGCGCAGAGAACGATATTCGCGCCAAGCTGGACCCGGACACCGGCGACCTGCGCCTGTGGCGCGTCGTCGAGGTTGTCGAGGCCGTTGAGGACTATTTCAAGCAGGTGGACCTGAAGCAGGGCCAGAAGCTGCAGAAGGACGCCGCTGTCGGCGACTTCATCGTCGATCCGCTGCCCCCGATCGACCTTGGCCGTATCGACGCGCAGTCCGCCAAGCAGGTGATCTTCCAGAAGGTCCGTGATGCCGAGCGCGAGCGTCAGCATGAGGAGTTCAAGGACCGCGTGGGTGAGATCATCACCGGCGTCGTCAAGTCGGTCGAGTTCGGCCATGTCGTCGTCAACCTGGGCCGGGCCGAGGGCGTCATTCGCCGCGACCAGCAGATTCCGCGCGAAGTCGTCCGTGTCGGCGACCGCATCCGCTCGATCATCCTGAATGTGCGCCGCGAGAACCGCGGGCCGCAGATTTTCCTCAGCCGTGCGCACCCCGACTTCATGAAGAAGCTGTTCGCGCAGGAAGTGCCGGAAATCTACGACGGCATCATCACGATCATGGCCGCCGCTCGCGACCCGGGCAGCCGTGCGAAGATCGGCGTCATCAGCCGCGATTCCGGCATCGACCCCGTCGGTGCCTGCGTCGGCATGAAGGGCAGCCGCGTGCAGGCCGTCGTGCAGGAGATGCAGGGCGAGAAGATCGACATCATCCCCTGGTCGGAAGACACGGCGACCTTCGTCGTCAACGCGCTCCAGCCCGCGACCGTCAGCCGCGTCGTCATCGATGAGGATGAAAGCCGGATCGAGGTTGTCGTTCCCGACGATCAGCTTTCGCTCGCGATTGGCCGCCGTGGCCAGAATGTCCGTCTCGCCAGCCAGCTGACCGGCTCGGCGATCGACATCATGACCGAGGCCGACGCCAGCGAGAAGCGCCAGAAGGAATTCGTGCAGCGCTCCGAGATGTTCCAGAACGAGCTGGACGTCGACGAAACCCTTTCGCAGCTGCTGGTCGCCGAAGGTTTCGGCGAGCTGGAAGAGGTCGCCTATGTCGGCATCGACGAGTTGGCCTCGATCGAAGGCTTCGACGACGAACTGGCCGAGGAACTGCAGAGCCGCGCGCAGGAAGCGCTGGAGCGCCGCGAAGCCGCCGCCCGCGAGGAACGTCGTGGCCTGGGCGTTGAGGATGCGCTGGCTGAAATGCCGCATCTGACCGAAGCGATGCTGGTAACGCTGGGCAAGGCGGGCATCAAGACGCTCGACGACCTGGCCGATCTCGCCACCGACGAGCTGGTGCAGAAGAAGCGGGTGGATCAGCGCCGCCGTCGTGACGTGCAAGAGGACAAGGGCGGCATTCTTGCCGAATATGGCCTCTCCGAGGAACAGGGCAACGAGACCATCATGGCTGCCCGTGCGCACTGGTTTGCGGACGAGGAAGCGGAAGCTGGGGAGGACGCTGTTGCGGAAACTCCCCAATGACACGCTAGGATCTAGCGAAGGCCAGAGCACGATCACACCCCTCCCGGATTATGGGAGGGGCCTGTGACCGAGCGCCGTTGCATACTTTCCGGTGATCGCGCCGATCCCGAAGGGCTGGTGCGTCTTGCGCTTGGCCCCGATGGACAGGTCGCGCCCGATGTTCGCGCCAAAGCCCCGGGGCGCGGCGCGTGGATCGGCGTATCCCGCGCGGAACTGGAAAAGGCGCTGGCCAACGGCAAGCTGAAGGGCGGGCTGGCCCGCGCCTTCAAGACCGGCGACTTCACCCTGGAGGCGGATCTGCCTGAGCGGATCGACATGGCGTTGAAACAGGCGCTGCTCGACCGGCTGGGGCTGGAGGCGCGGTCCTCCATGCTGATCATCGGATCGGAAAAGATCGACGTCGCGGCGCGCCGGGGGCAGGTCGTCATGCTGCTCCATGCGGCCGACGCGCGGCCGGACGGCAGCCGGAAACTCGACCAGGCGCTACGCGTCGGGCAGGAGGCCGAGGGCACCGATCTTGCCGGCCTCATCTTGCCTCTGGACCGCGACGCCCTATCTATGGCGATGGGCCGCGAGAATGTCGTCCATGTCGCGGTGACCGATCAAAGAGCAGCCGCCCGGCTGGGAACGGCCCTTGGCCGCTGGCAAAGCTATCTCGGATGCGCTAATGGGGCGCCTTCGCGCGCGATCCCGCCTGAAGAAGGCGGAGTCGATGCCGGCGGGGGCGTGGCAGCCGATCAGGTTTGAAACTATCGGCCGTGGCCTTTGAGCGCCGCGCGCCTGCATATGTGAAGTGAAGGGTTCAGTTTAGTCGATGAGTGACAGCAAGGAAGACAAGCCGGTTCTTGGCCGCAAGCCGTTGGGCATCAAGCGGACCGTGGAATCCGGCCAGGTGCAGCAGAGCTTCAGCCATGGCCGCAAGAATACGGTCGTGGTGGAGGTGAAGCGGCGCCGCGTCCTGGGCAAGCCTGGCGAAGTCGTCGAGGCGGCTCCGGCGCAGACGCCCGAGCCTGTCGCGGCTGCGTCCGCGCCGCGTCCTGCTGCGCCACCGCCGCCACCGCCGCCGCCGTCGCGTACGGCTCCGCCGCCCAGCCTGCTTTCCAGGCAGGAAATGCAGACGAAGCTGCTCCGCGAAGCGGAAGAAGCTCGCATGGCCGCGCAGGAAGACGCGCGCCGTCGTGAGGATGCGCAGCGCCAGGCAGCAAGCGAGGAAGAAAAGCGCCGGTCGGAGGAAAATCGCCGCGCGGAAACCGCTGCTCCCGAAGAGCCTGTTGCAGAAGCGCCCGCCGTGCCTGTGCCTCCGAGCGCCGCTCCGGCTGCTGAGGCCGCTGCGCTTGTGGCAACAGAAACACCAGCGGCAGAGACTCCGCGCACCGGCGATCACCCGCCGCCGCGCCGCTTCACGCCGGTGGCTCCGATCAAGCGCCCCGAGCCGGTCAAGCCGGATCGCACGAAGCGCAGCGAACATGACCGCCGCCAGTCCGGCAAGCTGACCGTCACCCGCGCTCTGGCCGATGACGATAGCGCCCGTGCGCGCAGCCTTGCTGCGCTCAAGCGCGCTCGTGAGAAGGAGCGTCGCGCCCATTCCGGCGGCCGCCAGCAGCCGCGCGAGAAGCAGAGCCGCGATGTTGTGGTGCCTGAAGCGATCACCATTCAGGAACTCGCCAACCGCATGGCGGAAAAGGGCGCTGACCTGGTGAAGGCCCTTTTCAAGATGGGCACGCCGGTCACGATCAACGACGTGATCGATCAGGATACGGCGGAACTGCTGGTCGAGGAATTCGGCCACCGCATCCAGCGTGTTTCTGAATCCGACGTCGAGATCGGCGTCGAGGGCGATCAGGATGCTGTCGAGACGCTGAAGCCGCGTGCGCCGGTCGTCACGATCATGGGCCATGTCGATCATGGCAAGACGTCGCTGCTCGACGCTCTGCGCGGCACGGACGTGGTGCGTGGCGAGGCTGGCGGCATCACCCAGCATATCGGCGCCTATCAGGTGAAGACAAAGGACGGTGACATCATCACCTTCCTCGATACGCCCGGCCATGAAGCCTTTACCGAAATGCGCGCCCGTGGCGCAAACGTCACTGATATCGTCATCCTTGTGGTGGCGGCCGATGACGGTTTGATGCCGCAGACGATCGAGGCGATCCACCACACCAAGGCGGCCGGCGTGCCAATGATCGTGGCGATCAACAAGGTCGATAAGCCCGACGCCAATCCGCAGAAGGTGCGCGAGCGCCTGCTCGAGCATGAAGTCGTGGTCGAGGATATGGGCGGCGACGTGCAGGATGTGCAGGTTTCGGCGCTCAAGAAGACGGGTCTGGACGACCTGATCGAGAAGATCATGCTTCAGGCCGAACTGCTCGAACTGGGTGCAAACCCGGATCGCGCGGCGGAAGGCAATGTCATCGAGGCGAAG
Organism: Sphingobium sp.; assembly: GCA_023266635.1. Classification (GTDB taxonomy): domain Bacteria; phylum Pseudomonadota; class Alphaproteobacteria; order Sphingomonadales; family Sphingomonadaceae; genus Sphingobium. Next base: position 5,509 of record JAHFPU010000102.1, on the reverse strand, counting down.
CTCGACAAGGGCCGTGGTCCTGTCGCCACCGTCCTGGTGCGTCGCGGCACGCTGAAGGTCGGCGACACGTTCGTGGTCGGCGCCGAGAGCGGCAAGGTCCGTGCGATGGTCAACGACAAGGGTGAGAATGTGAAGGTCGCAGGACCGTCCTCGCCCGTGGAGGTGCTTGGCTTGTCGGGCGTGCCGATGGCGGGCGATCAGCTTTCCGTGGTCGAGAATGAAGCCCGCGCTCGCGAGGTTGCCGCCTATCGTTCGGAACAGGCGACGAAGAAGCGCACGACATCCGCCCCGACCAGCGTCGAGCATATGTTCTCCGCGCTCAACACGTCGATGGTCGAATATCCGATCGTCGTGAAGGGCGATGTGCAGGGTTCGGTCGAGGCCATCGTGACCTCGCTGAACCGCATCTCCACCGACGAGATCAAGGTGCGCGTCCTGCATTCGGGCGTCGGGGCGATCACGGAATCCGATGTGACGCTCGCCGCTGCATCGGGCGCGCCGCTGATCGGGTTCAACGTCCGTCCTAACGCCAAGGCGCGCGTCCTGGCCGAGCGGGACAAGGTGAAGCTGCGCTATTATGACGTGATCTACGACCTGCTTGAGGAAGTGAAGGGCGAGATGGCGGGCCAGCTTGCGCCGGAACGCATCGAGACCATCGTTGGTCGCGCCGAAATCCTGCAGGTCTTCCCGGCCGGCAAGAAGGACAAGGCGGCGGGTCTGCTCGTCATGGACGGCATCATCCGCAAGGGCCTCAACGCCCGCCTTACCCGCGACGACGTCATTGTCTCGCGCACGACGATCGTGTCGCTGCGCCGGTTCAAGGACGATGTGTCCGAAGTGCGCGCAGGCATGGAATGCGGCGCGATGCTGCAGGATACGAACGATATCAAGACCGGCGATACGCTCGAACTGTTCGAGGTCGAGGAACGCGCCCGGACACTGTAAAAGGACGCATCACCCCGGCAAAACCGGGGTGATGCGCTTCCCGGTCCTTCGTGCCGCCTAAGAGTCCGGTCTGTGCCGGGATGACGAGGATTTGTTATGGCTGTTCCCTCATCCGAAGGTCCGTCCGTCCGCGTGCTGCGCGTCGGCGAACAGGTCCGTCATGTCCTTGCCGGGATATTGGCGCGGGGCGATGTGCATGACGATGTGCTCGCAAGCCATGTCGTGAGCATCACCGAGGTCCGCATGTCGCCCGACCTGCGCCACGCGACCGCTTTCATCAAGCCATTGCTCGGCAAGGATGAAGAGGCGGTGCTGAAGGCGTTGCGGACCAACACCGCCTATCTCCAGCGCGAAGTGGCGAAGCACACGAAGCTGAAATATGCTGCGAAGCTGAAGTTCCTTGCCGATGAGAGCTTCGACGAGGGAAGCCATATCGATAAGTTGCTGCGTGACCCGAAGGTAGCGCAGGATCTGACGGGCGACGACGAGGAATAGCCACTCAATCCGTTATGCCGCGCTTCAGTGCGCGAGAGCTTGCCGAAGCTATCTTCTGACTTAAAGAGGACAACTCAGGGCGAACGGAGTCGGCTATGGTGAAACTTGCATTCGGTTCGGCCCTCTGCGCGGCCTTGCTCTTCCTTTCTCCTGTCCAGGCGAAAGACACTCTCCACCGCGCCGTCATCGCCGATCCGGCGGCCGATGCCGCCAATCCGGCGGGCATGAGCGCCTTCGTCATTCCCACGGACGGCGGAGCGATGAATGCCGTGATGTACACGGCCGCCGGGCGCGGCCCGCATCCGACTTTGCTCCTGCTGCACGGCTTTCCCGGAAATGAGCAGAATTTGGATCTGGCGCAGGCCGCCAGGCGTGCGGGATGGAATGTGCTGACGCTCCATTATCGCGGATCATGGGGCAGTCCTGGCACGTTCAGTTTCGGCAATGCGGCGAAAGACGCGCACAGGGCGCTCGAATATCTGCATGACCCGGCGGTCGTTGCGAAATATCATATCGATACCAAATATGTCGCCGTTGCTGGGCACAGCATGGGCGGCTTCATGGCTGCCGACACGGCTGCGGATGATCCCCTGGTGGCAGGGCTCTTCCTGATCGACGCCTGGGACCCGTCCGCGACTGCGCAGTCTCTGTCGACACCCGCCGGCGTTGCGGCATGGAAGGAAGAGGTGGCGGGCGATCTGCCGCCGCTTGCCGGCACAAGCTATGATGCGCTGACCGCCGAAATTACGGGCAATACCGATCGTTTCGACCTGGGCAAGAGAGTGCTGGCCTATGGGAACCGGCCCTTGTTGCTGGTGGGCGCAGAGCGAGGAATCGGCGCGCAATCGCGTACCGTGGCAGGGGAGGCGCAGTCCGCCGGCGCCGCCGCGCAGTTCATGATCTGGCCGACCGATCACAGCTTCTCCGACAAGCGGATCGCGCTCGCCGACCTGCTCGTCCGCTGGCTGGATCAGGTGGCGCCGCCGCTGCCCTGATGGCGAAGCTCTATTTCTATTATTCCTCGATGAATGCGGGGAAATCGACGACATTGCTGCAGTCCAGCTTCAACTATCGGGAGCGGGGCATGCATACGATGCTGTGGACTGCCGAGATCGACGGGCGATATGAGGCGGGGCATATCACGTCACGGATCGGGCTGGACGCGGGCGCACACACCTTTGGAGCGGATACGGACATTCGCGCTGCGGTGGCGCTGGAGCACGGTCGCTCACCGCTCGCCTGCGTGCTCGTCGATGAAGCGCAATTCCTGACGCGCGCGCAGGTTCTCCAACTGGCGTCGGTGTGCGATCAACTTGGCATACCCGTGCTGTGCTACGGATTGCGCACGGATTTTCGGGGCGATCTGTTTGAGGGCAGCGCGCATCTGCTCGGCATTGCGGACACGCTGAGCGAGATCAAGACCGTCTGCGATTGTGGGCGGAAAGCGACGATGAACCTGCGCGTGGACGGGGAGGGGCGGGCGATCCGCTTCGGCGACCAGACGGAGATTGGCGGTAACGACCGCTATATCGCCCTGTGCCGCCGGCATTTCATGGAGCGTATCGATGGCTATCGCTGATGCGGCGGCGCTCGCCGCGCCGCTGGAGGACGGCGATGTTCGACTGGAGCTGCTCGCCGATCATCATATCGAGCCGTTGCGGATGGCCTGTTCGCGGGACGCGGATATCTGGGACATTTATCCTGTCTCTTGGGCTGGCGTGCATTTCGACGAGGCGCTGGCGCAGACCGAACGATTCCACGGCAGCCGGGGCTGGGTGCGTTTCGCCGTCCTGCATAGGGGCGCGGTGGTCGGCATGACCAATTTCATCGATCCGGACGTGAACAACGGATCGTTGGAGATCGGCGGCACCTATATCGAGCCTTCGGTACGGGGCAGCGGCTTTAACGGCGCAATGAAGCGGCTGATGATCGACCGCGCCTTCGCCTGCGGCTTTACCCGGATCGAGATACGCGTCGATACGCGCAACAGCCGGTCGATGGCGGCGGTGCTGAAACTCGGCGCGACACATGAAGGCACGCTGCGCCGCAATCGGATAACCTGGACCGGCTATGTCCGGGACACGGCCATATTCGGCCTGTTGAAGGACGAATGGCGCTAAGGTCGGATGTGTTCCTGCGAACGCAGGAACCCAGGGTGAGGTAGCGCATAGCGGCCCTGGGCTCCTGCGTTCGCAGGAGTACGCTTAGGTCGCCCACTGTCCTACAGGCCGACCATTCGATAACATACGACAACGGCTCTTTCCCATCGTTCAGACAAGCGGCGCATGCTTTCCGATAGGATCACGCTGACGTAACAAAATGTCGAGTTTCGCGGGAAAAGAGGGAAGCGAATGCGTTCCCTGCGCGACTAAAATCCTCTAGGCCGCGCCGATGCACGGCTGGATCATCATCGACAAACCCCATGGACTTGGCTCCACCCAGGCGGTCAGCGCCGTAAAGCGCGCCTTTCGGCAGGCCGGCGCTGGCAAGGTGAAGGTCGGCCACGGCGGAACGCTAGACCCTCTGGCGACGGGTGTGCTGCCCATCGCGGTCGGCGAGGCGACGAAGCTTGCCGGGCGGATGCTGGACAGCGACAAGATCTACGACTTCACCATCGCATTTGGCGCGCAGACCGACACGCTGGATTTGGAGGGGGCAGTGATCGCGCAGAGCGATGTGCGCCCGACGCTCGCCGATGTCGCGGCAATCCTTCCCCGTTTCACCGGACCGATCGAGCAGGCTCCGCCCGCTTATTCCGCGATCCTGATCGACGGCCAGCGCGCCTATGACCTGGCGCGGGCCGGGGAGGCGGTGGAGATGAAGCTGCGGGCGGTGACCGTCCACTCGCTAATCCTCCCCGGCACGGGGAGGGGGACCGTCGCCGAAG
>JAHFPU010000102.1:0-1172 GCA_023266635.1 Sphingobium sp. | reverse complement strand
CGCCTATGACCTGGCGCGGGCCGGGGAGGAACTGGAGAGCATCACCCTGACCGCTCATGTCTCCAAGGGCACCTACATCCGCTCGCTCGCCCGGGACATCGCGCTCGCTCTGGGCACGGTCGGCCACGTCACCATGCTCCGCCGCGTAAAGGCCGGGCCGTTCACCTTGGAAAACGCGATAACGCTGGACAATTTGCGCGATGCTGCTAATGCGCGCGCCATCGCGCAGTTGATGCTGCCGTTGACGGCGGGGCTGGACGACATCCTGGCTCTTTCCGTCTCCCCGCAAGAGGCCGCTGCGCTCCGTCAGGGACGCATCCTCTCCGGGGACCCACGCAAACAGGGTCTCATGCTGGCGATGGAAGGCGAAACGCCTGTCGCGCTGGTCGAGGCTTCCGGCCTTGAGATCAAGGTCGTGCGGGGGTTCAACCTGATGCCGAAGGAAGATAGTGAATGACGATTACTGCCGAGCGCAAGGAAGCGCTGATCAAGGAACATGGCCGCGCCGAAGGCGATACCGGTTCTCCTGAAGTCCAGGTTTCGATCCTCACCGAGCGGATTGCCAACCTGACCGAGCATTTCAAGGGCCATCACAAGGACAATCACAGCCGTCGCGGCTTGCTGATGATGGTCAATAAGCGTCGCAGCCTTCTGGATTATCTGAAGGCGAAAGATCATGGTCGCTACACCGACCTGATCGCCAAGCTGGGTCTTCGTAAGTAAGACGCCAGTGAAGGGACGGCCCCCGCGCGGGGCCGTTTCTGATTCCAGCGCAGGGAGCAATTCGGCCCCCGGCGCTGCTGAAATGGAGGCCAGATACGCCTCCGCACCGACGCGCGCCGGCTTAGCGCGCAAACAGGCCCCGCCGTGCAATAGGGCGCCGCGGGCGAAGGAAAAACTCTATGTTTGATGTAAAGAAAGTCTCCATCGAGCTGGGCGGCAAGACCCTCACGCTCGAAACCGGTCGTATTGCCCGTCAGGCTGACGGCGCTGTGCTGGCCACCTATGGCGAGACCGTGGTGCTGTGCGCCGTGACCGCCGCCAAGTCGGTGAAGGAAGGACAGGACTTCTTCCCGCTGACCGTCCACTATCAGGAAAAATATTCGGCCGCCGGACGCATTCCGGGTGGCTTCTTCAAGCGCGAGCGCGGTGCGACCGAAAAGGAAACGCTG
>JAHFPU010000216.1 GCA_023266635.1 Sphingobium sp. | reverse complement strand
TAAACGGAATGGCGTTACGGACGCGGTTCAGCCAGCTCATGCGGCATGCTCCCTTGCTGTCATGGCGGCGCGCAGCGAGGCGACAAAGTCGCGCACGAAGGGCGCCGCTTCATTTCCATGTGAACCCACAATATCGACAATGGCGGAGCCGACGACAACCCCGTCCGCCACGCGCCCGATGGCGGCGGCCTGTTCCGGGGTCCGCACGCCAAAACCTACCGCCACCGGAAGATCGGTCGCTGCCTTCAGCTTGGCGACGGCATTTTCGATATTGGTCAGTTGCGCCTGCTGCTTGCCGGTGATCCCGGCGACCGAGACATAGTAGAGGAACCCGCTCGCACCATTCAGCACGGCGGGCAGGCGGACTGCGTCCGTCGTCGGCGTCGCCAGACGGATCAGCTCCACGCCAGCCGCGCGCAGGGCAGGGCCGATTTCCTGATCCTCCTCCGGCGGCAGATCGACGCAGATGATGCCGTCGACACCCGCCGCCTTGGCCTGCGCCGCGAACCACTCCGCGCCGCGGATCAACATAGGGTTTGCATAGCCCATCAGCACAATGGGCGTATCGGGATGCCGCGCGCGAAAGGCGGTGGCGATCGCCAATATATCAGCAGTCTTGGTTCCTGATCCCAGGCTACGCAGGTTGGCCAGCTCGATCGCCGGCCCGTCCGCCATCGGATCAGTGAACGGCATCCCCAGCTCGATGATGTCCGCGCCGCCTTCGACCAGCGCGTCCAATATAGGTCCGGTGTCCGCCGCCGTCGGGTCGCCCGCTGTTACGAAAGTGATGAGCGCCGACCGTCCCTTTGCACGGCAGGCAGCGAATGTGGTTTCGAAGCGGGAGGTCATATTTCCACTCCCAGCGCATCGGCGACTGTGAAGATGTCCTTGTCGCCCCGCCCGGAAAGATTGACGACGATGATCTTGTCGGCGTCCAGCGTTGGCGCGATCCGTTCCGCAGCGGCAACGGCATGGGCGGACTCCAGCGCGGGAATGATTCCCTCAAGCGAGGAGAGCTTCTGGAAACTCGCCAGCGCCTCTGCGTCTGTCACCGGCACATAATCGACCCGGCCGATTTCGTGCAGCCAGCTATGTTCCGGCCCGATGCCCGGATAATCCAGCCCCGCCGAAATACTGTGCGCTTCGGTGATCTGGCCGTCCTCGTCCTGCAGCAGGTAGGTACGGTTGCCGTGCAATATGCCCGATCCGCCGCCAGCCAGGCTTGCCGCATGCTTGCCGCTGTCCAGCCCTTCGCCTGCTGCCTCGACGCCGACCATCGCAACTTCCGGATCGTCGAGGAAAGGGTGGAACATGCCGATGGCATTGGAACCGCCACCGACCGGTGCAATCAACATATCGGGCAGGCGGCCCTCGGCCTCCAGCATCTGCGCGCGGATTTCCTTGCCGATCACCGACTGAAAATCCCGGACTAACTCGGGATAGGGATGGGGCCCTGCCGCCGTACCGATAATGTAGAAGGTGTCGTGCACATTCGACACCCAGTGGCGCAGCGCATCGTTCATCGCATCCTTCAGCGTCTGCGATCCCGAAGTCACGGCATGCACCTCGGCGCCGAGCAGCTTCATGCGGAACACATTAGGCTTCTGCCGCTCGACATCCTTCGCGCCCATAAAGATGGTGCAGGGCAGGCCGAACAGCGCCGCCACTGTCGCGGTCGCCACGCCATGCTGGCCTGCGCCGGTCTCCGCGATGATCTTCTTCTTGCCCATGCGCAGGGCAAGCAGGATCTGACCGATGCAATTGTTGATCTTGTGCGCGCCGGTGTGGTTCAGTTCCTCGCGCTTCAGGTATATCTTGGCGCCTTTTCCGGCCGGTGCGCCTTCGCGCAACGCTTCGGTTAAACGCCCCGCATAATAGAGCGGATTGGGCCGCCCCACATACTGTTTCAACAGCGTCTGGAATTGATCCTCGAATGCCGGGTCGGTCTTCGCCTTCCGATATTCCTTTTCCAGGTCGAGGATCAGCGGCATCAGCGTTTCGGCGACATAGCGTCCGCCAAAACTACCGAAATGGCCCCGGTCATCGGGCTGGGTGCGCAGGCTGTTGGGCAAGGTGATGGTGTCAGTCATGATCGCTTCAATCTCACAAGGCATGATAGGGCTGTTCGCTTCGGAAGGGGAAGCGTTCAGCGCCATCGCCCCACGATGCGCGCGCCGGCATATGCAATAGTGTCGGCCTGTATCTTCATGCGGAGACCGCATTGCAGAAGGCGGTGATCTTGTCCACATCCTTGATGCCCGGCGCGCTTTCCACGCCCGACGAGACATCGACCAGCGGCGCGCGCGTGATGCGGATGGCTTCAGCCACATTGGCGGGATCGAGTCCACCTGACAGTCCCCAGGCGAGCGGCGGGCGGAAATCCGCCAACAGGTCCCAATCAAACCGCAGGCCCATCCCGCCAGGCAGATCAGCGCCTTTTGGCGTCTTGGCGTCATAGAGCAGCATATCGACGGCACCTGCAAAGGCGACTCCCGCGGCAAGGTCGGTGCGTGTTTTTACCGGAATCGCCTTCCACACGGTCTTGCCGAACCGGGCGCGTATCGCCGCCGCTCGTTCGGGCGATTCTTCGCCATGCAATTGCAGAACATCGACATGCGGGGCAATTTCGCTGAGCAGGACGTCGTCCGGCTCCACCAATACGGCGACACGCGTCACATGACTTGGAACGCTGCGCGCCAGCGCTGCCATGCGGTCTATCTCCACATGGCGCGGGCTTTTGGAAAAATGAACGAATCCGACATGGCTTGCCCCACCGCTCAAGGCTGCGGCGATCGTATCGGGCGCTGAAAGGCCGCAGATTTTAATGGCGATTCGGGACATGGCGCCCCTCTAGCTGTTGCCGTCCCATCGGGAAACCGTTGCATCACAATTACTACTCTTGATTCATCGTCTCCTGTCCCCATACATATCCGTAAAGGAGAAGGCAGATGGACACTGGCAGCGGCGAAGCATGCCCATTCACGTTCAATTTTGATCCCGCAACATTCAAGGTCGGCGATTCCGTGAGCTACCGGGTCACGGGCAGTCTTGCGGATTTCCCCTTCATGGGTGTGTTGACGGAAGTCCATGAGGATCATGTGATACTTGCGTCTGATCCGGATGATCCCAAAAGCCGCATGCGCGCCACGCGGGAAAGTCGCCCAGTCGTGGCTGAGGCGGACATCTGCTGAGGGCAGACCGTTTTTACAGCGTGGCTTCGATCTCGCGCGCTGCAATGTCCGGATCTGACGCCAGGCTGATCGGCCTGCCGACGACCAGGATGGAAGCGCCCCGATCAAGCGCCTGCCGTGGCGTTACCGCACGCTTCTGGTCTCCCTTGGCGCCACCCGCCGGGCGTACGCCGGGGACGACGAAGAAACCGTCTGGCCACGCCTTGTGCGCTGCCGCCACTTCCTCGCCGGAACAGACTATGCCGTCCAGACCGGAAGAACGGGCAAGGTC
>JAHFPU010000101.1 GCA_023266635.1 Sphingobium sp. | reverse complement strand
CTGGAGGTCGCCTTCGATTCCATCCATCAGAGCAAGCGCCACAAATCTGGCATCGCCATGCGCTTCCCCCGCATCTCCCGCATACGGAGGGACAAGCCGGCGGCGGAGGCGGATGTCATCGAAACGCTGGAACGGATGATCAGCTAGCGGTTGCCCTTTCCCGTGCTCCTGCGAAAGCAGGAGTCCAGTTCCGCCGTCAGATCTGGGCTCCTGCTTTCGCAGGAGCACTGACCAAAATATTCAGACCTCCGTCATCACACGAAACCGCCCCGGATCGACGTTCCGCCCGGACAGCAGCACTGCCATACCCTCGACCGGTGCGACCTTCCCGGCGAGCACCGCCGCCAGTGCAACCGCGCCGCCCGGTTCCAGAACCAGACCGAGCCGGGTCATCGCCAGCCGCATGGCCGCGCCGATCTCTGCCTCGGTCACACTGACGCCCGTCGCGCCACGATCCCGCAATATCCCGAAGGTCAGGGGCGCGACGCGCGTCGTCTGCAAGGCGTCGCAACTGGTAAAGGGCGGGTTCGGCCCGACGGGCACGATATCCCCCGCCCGCAACGACTCGCCCATGTCCGCCCAGCCCTCTGGCTCCACGATCGTCACCTGCGCATCCGGCAAGGCCAGGGCGCATCCGCTCGCCAGCCCGCCACCACCACAGGGGATCACGAGATGGCTGACCACCCCGCCCGGCATCTGCGCGCCGATCTCAACGCCTGCGCTCCCCTGCCCCTCGACCACCCAGGGATCGTCGAAGCTCGGCACCAGCACAGCGCTTTTTTCCGTCGCCAGCCGGCCGGCGATCTCCTCCCGGTTTTCCGTCATCCGGTCGTAGGTCACGACGGTGGCCCCGAGCGCTATCGTGGAGGCCATCTTGGCCACCGGCGCATCGGCGGGCATGACGATCGTTGCGGGCATCCCCAGCCGCCGCGCCGCCCACGCCACCCCCTGCGCATGGTTGCCGGAGGAGAAAGCAACGACGCCAGCCACCCGCTCCTCATCCGTCATATCCGACAGCCGATGCCATGCGCCACGTATCTTGAACGCGCCGATAGGCTGCAGGCACTCCGCCTTGCACCAGATGGTCACACCGTCGATGTCAAGCGGCAGCAGAGGCGTCGGCGGCAGGATGGCAGCGATTTTCGCCGCAGCGCGTTCCACACTTTGCTTGTTGGGAGCCGATCTATCGGGGGTTGGGGCCGCACTCTGACTTTGCGCTGTCATGTCACATCCCTATATGGGCGCTTTCGCGCGTCGCGCGGATCAAGCATGGAGATAGGCATTGAGCAAGGTTCTTGTCATCGGCGCAGGCGGCGTCGGGTCGGTAGCGGTCCACAAGATGGCCATGAACCCTGACATATTTAGTGACATCACCCTGGCCAGCCGTCGCGTCGCCAAGTGCGACGCCGTCGCCGAATCGGTGAAGGCCCGGACCGGCGTCACCATCGCCACCGCGCAGGTCGACGCCGACAATGTCGAGGAAACCGCCGCCCTCATTGCGAAAGTGCAGGCCAAGCTCGTCGTGAATCTGGCCCTCCCCTATCAGGACCTCGCCATCATGGACGCGTGCCTGAAGACCGGCGTGCATTATATGGACACCGCCAATTACGAGCCGCGTGACGAGGCAAAGTTCGAATATGGCTGGCAGTGGGCCTATCAGGATCGTTTCCGCGAAGCTGGCCTGATGGCCCTGCTCGGCTCCGGCTTCGACCCCGGCGTCACCAGCGTCTTTGCCAGCTACATCAAGAAGCACCTGCTCGACAGCATCGACACGCTCGACATTCTCGACTGCAATGGCGGCGACCATGGCCAGCATTTCGCGACCAACTTCAACCCGGAAATCAACATCCGCGAAGTCACCGCCCCCTCGCGCCACTGGGCCAACGGCGAATGGGTCGAAGGCCCTGCGCTCAGCCACAAGCAGCCCTTCCTGTTCGATCAGGTGGGCGAGAAGAATATGTACCTCATGTATCATGAGGAACTAGAGAGCCTTGCGAAATTCTACCCTGAGATCAAACGCATCCGTTTCTGGATGACCTTCGGCGACGCCTATCTCAAGCATCTGGAAGTGCTGCAGAATGTCGGCATGACCCGCATCGATCCGGTCATGTACGAAGGCCGCGAGATCATCCCGCTGCAGTTCCTCAAGGCCGTGCTGCCCGAGCCCGCCTCGCTGGGCGTCACAACCAAGGGCAAGACGAATATCGGCGACATCGCCACCGGCATGAAGGACGGCAAGCAGAAGACCGTCTATGTTCTCAACATCTGCGACCATGAGGAAGCCTTTGCCGAGACCGGCAACCAGGCGGTCAGCTACACCACCGGCGTCCCGGCGATGATTGGCGCAGCGATGGTGCTGACCGGCGCATGGTCCGGCGCTGGCGTGTTCAACATCGAGCAGTTCGATCCCGATCCGTTCATGGACATGTTGAACAAGCATGGCCTGCCCTGGCAGGTGAAGGAACTGGACGCACCGCTGGATTTCTAACGGTCGCCACCCCAATCAGCCGACATCCCAGCGAAGGCTGGGATCTCGTGCCCCAAAATGTGCCGCATGGCCTGAGACCCCAGCCTTCGCTGGGGTGACGGAGAGTGATTATGGAAACCAGAGCCGGCGATCCCGGCGCCTTTGCGCGCTTCGACCTCTATCGCGTTCCCTCGCCCGCCTTCGTGGTGGATGAGGCCGCGATTCGCCGCAACCTCGCTATCCTCAAGGATGTCCGCGACCGCTCCGGAGCGAAGGTCCTTGGCGCGCTCAAGGCCTTCTCCATGTGGTCGCTGGGGTCCGTCGTCGGCGAATATCTCGACGGCGTCTGCGCCTCCGGCCTCTACGAAGCGCGCCTTGCCGACGAGGAGTATCGCGGCGAGATCGCCACTTATTGCGCGGGGTACAAGGCGGAGGACCTGCCGGAAATCCTGCGTATTTCCGATCATGTGATCTTCAACAGCCCCGGCCAGATCGCCCGCTTCCGCCCGCAGATCGACGCTGCACGGGCGGCGGGCGAATCGTTCGATATAGGCCTGCGCATCAATCCCCTCCATGCCGAGGGCGAGGTCGCCAAATATGACCCGTCCCAGCCGCACAGCCGCCTCGGCTTCCCGATCACCCAACTGAAGCCGGAGCATCTGGAAGGCGTATCGGGCCTCCATTTCCATTCTTTGTGCGAGCAGGATTTCCTGCCGCTGGAACGCACCTGGGAATCCATCGAATCGCTGATCTCGCCTTATTATGGCCAGCTCAAATGGCTGAACCTGGGCGGCGGTCACCATATCACCCGCGCCGATTATCAGCGCGACGATCTGGTCGAGTTCATTCGCCAGATTCGCCAGGAGACGGGAGTTGACCTCTATATCGAGCCGGGCGAGGCGATGGCGCTGGATGGGGGCATCCTGGTCGGCGAAGTGCTCGACGTCATCGACAATGGGATGCCCGTCGCCATCACCGACATATCGGCAACCTGCCACATGCCGGACGTCATAGAGGCCCCGTACAGGCCCGCCATGCTCCATGAGCCTGTCGATGGCCCGGTGACCCGTCTTGGCGGCCCTTCCTGCCTCGCAGGCGATATTATCGGCGATTATCGCGTTCCGGGCACGGCCGAGCCGGGGGCGCGGATCGCTTTCCTCGATCAGGCGCATTACTCCATGGTCAAGACGACCATGTTCAACGGCGTCCCGCTTCCCGGCATCTGGCTGTGGAACAGCGACACCGACGCGCTGCGGGAGGTTCGCCGTTTTGGCTATGCGGATTTCAAGAATCGGCTTTCATGACATTCTTGTTACACAATTTTTTACGCAGCCGCTTTACAGGACCCCCCCTTACTCATATATCGCACGTCCGCTGCCCCATGGGACTTCCACCGCAAGGCAGCTTATTTCTGCTGAACGACACTGGAGGTCCCTTGAATTGTACGAGCATCCCAGCGCGCTGGGGGTAGCAATTGCCCTCAAACCGGCAGCCCCGGTAACGCTTATTCGCCCGCAGGCAGCAGCCCGCGCCGCCCGATTCTTCGTCGAGAAGTTTCCGGGGCGCTCGCTTTATGCCGTGAAGGCCAACCCATCGCCGGAACTCCTCCGGACGCTCTGGGATAGCGGAATTACGCATTACGACGTCGCCTCGATCGCCGAGGTCCGGCTCGTCGCCCGCACCCTGCCGGAAGCCAAGCTGTGCTTCATGCATCCGGTGAAGGCGGAAGAAGCGATCTTCGAGGCCTATCACACCCATGGCGTGCGCACCTTCTCGCTCGACACGATCGACGAGCTGGAAAAGATCATGCGCGCCACCGGCGACGCCACCGATCTGGAACTGTGCGTCCGCATTCGCGTGTCGTCCGAATATTCGGAGCTGAGCCTCGCGTCGAAGTTCGGCGCGGAAATCGGCGAGACCAAGGAACTGTTGATGGCGACCCGCCAGGCGGCCGATGCCCTGGGCATCTGCTTCCATGTCGGCAGCCAGGCGATGACGCCCCATGCCTACACCCAGGCGATCGAGCGCGTACGCGCCGCGATTGTCGAGGCGGCGGTCACGGTCGACATCATCGATGTCGGCGGCGGCTTCCCGTCCATCTATCCGGGCATGGAGCCTCCGGCGCTGGAGCTATATTTCGACGCGATCCATCGCGGTTTCGAAAGCCTGCCGGTATCCTACTCGTCGGAACTGTGGTGCGAGCCCGGCCGGGCGCTGTCGGCGGAATATTCCTCGCTGATCGTGCGCGTCGAGCGTCGCCGTGGCGACGAACTCTACATCAATGACGGCGCCTATGGCGCGCTGTTCGACGCGGCCCATATCGGCTGGCGTTTCCCCGTCGCGCTGCTGCGCGAAGAGGACAGCGAGTCGGAGGTGAAGGGCTTCAGCTTCTACGGTCCAACCTGTGACGACATGGATCATATGGTCGGCCCGTTCATGCTGCCCGCGGACGTGCAGGCCGGCGACTATATCGAGATCGGCATGCTCGGAGCCTATGGCGCCGCCATGCGGACCGGGTTCAACGGCTTCTCGTCGGAGACCATCATCGAACTCGACGACGAACCGATGGCGAGCCTCTACCGCGAGGAAATCGAAGCGCCACGCCGCGCCAATGTGGTGAAGCTCGGCCAGTAAGGCCGGGCTGCCCTACCGCCGGAATATCCCGGCCAGTTCCACATGGGTCGACCAGCGGAACTGGCCGACCGGCTTTACGCTTTCCAGCCGGTAGCCGCCTTCAGTCAGGATGACAGCATCCCGCGCAAAGCTGCCGGGATTGCAGGATATGTAGCCGATCGCCGGGACCTTGCTGATCGCCAGTTGCGCGGCCTGTTCCCGCGCTCCGGCCCTTGGCGGATCGAGGATGATCGCGCCGAACCTGTTGAGTTCGTCGGGCGACAAAGGCCGCCGGAACAGGTCGCGATGGTCAGCCGCCAGTTTCCGTCCACCGCGATTGGCCGCCGATTTCAGCGCGAGCACTAGGTCACGTCCAGCCTCCGCCGCGTAGACCGCCTTACCAGCGCCCAGCGTCAGCGCGAAGGTGCCGAGACCGGAGAACAGGTCGGCAAAGGCGGCAGCATCTGTGATCGCCGGACGCACGGCATCGGCCAGCGCCGCCTCGCCATCCGCCGTTGCCTGCAGGAAAGCATAGGGCGGAAAACCCACCGCGACCTCGCCGAAGCGCACGGTCACCGGCTCAGGCTCCCAGCAGGTCTGTTGCCCATAGCCATCATCCAGCACCAGACGCGCCAGACCCTGCGCACGCGCAAAGTCGGTCAGCGCCTCCCGCGCCGCCAGCCCCTCGACGCTCAGCCCTTCCAGCAGCATATCGACGCCCTGATCGGTCAGGCTCATTCGCACATGCGCCGCGCCTTTGTCCGCCATCATGGGCCTCAGCAGCGTACGGAGCGGGGCGACCAGCGCGAACAGCTTGGGATGGAGGATGCAGCACATCTCCATATCCACGATCCGGTGGCTGCCCTCGGCGGAAAAGCCGATCTCCACCCGCTTGCCGGTCCGCACCGCCCGCAGCGAGGCCCTGCGTCGGCTTTCGGGCGGGGATATATGGGCGGGCAGCAGCGTTTGCGCGCTTATTCCCTGCCCCGCGAGCGCCCCGGCAACCCTGTCGGACACATATTGGGCGTAGGCGTCGTCCTGCACATGCTGGAGCTGGCACCCTCCGCATTCCGGGAAATGGCGACAGGGCGGCTCCGCATGCCCCGGCCCGCGCACCAGCGCCCCATCTTCCCCGATCCGGTCGCCGGGCGCGCTCAGTGGCATATGCCGCCCGTCTGCCGTCACGCCGTCGCCCTTCGCGGCGATCCGCACGATCAATCCGGAATCGCTCATGCCAGCCGCGCCACAATGGCCACAGGAATATGCGCGATCAGGTCATCTGCTACGAACGCCGCACCCGCCCGCCGGGCCGCATCCCCATGCAGCCACACAGCTTCACACGCCGCCCGGAAAGGATCGCCCGTCACCGCAAGCCGCGCCGCGCATAGGCCCGCCAGCACATCCCCCGTCCCGGCCGTCGAAAGCCAGCTCGATCCCGTCTGCGCCACCGCCACGCGCCCGTCGGCGTCGGCGATCACCGTGTCCGGACCTTTGTAGACAAGGACGCCCTGCACCAGCGCCGCCGCTTTGCGCGCTCGGTCGATCTTGTTGCCGGGAAGTTCACCGAACAGGCTGACGAACTCGCCCTCATGTGGCGTCACGATAGCCCCGCTGGGCAGACCGCCCGATCCGTCCAGCAGAATCAGGCCATCGGCGTCCACCACCAGCGGATGACCAGCCAAAACCGCCGCCCGCAACCGCGCCTTCGCTTCGTCCGACCGACCAAGCCCTGGACCGACAAGCACCGCAGCTATCCGCCTGTCCTCCAGCGCCTTGCTGACCTCGCCCGCATCTTGAACCACGGCATTCGGCAGGCGATCCGTGGAGCTTGGGGCCAGATATCGGACATAACCAGCCCCGGAGCGCGCAGCCGCCGACGCAGCCAATATCCCCGCCCCGGCCATCTCCCCGGCGACCACGGCGACCAGTCCCCGCCTATATTTATGCGAGTTAGCCGGCGGTGGGGCGATCTGTGGCGGAGCGAGCAGATGCGCCTTCGCCTTGCCGGCCGATATGCCGATATCAACGCACACGAGCCGGGAGAAAAACCCGCTCGCCGGTTGCAGGGCATGGGCGGGTTTCAACGCACCCAACGCTATGCAGATATCGAAATACGGAACCTCCGACAGAGCCGTCCCGCCATCCGTATCGACGCCGCTCGGCACATCGATCGCATAACTGCGGTCCGCCGCCCCGACCAGATCGTACAGCCGCGCCGCCAAATCGGGCTCCAGGCCGCGCGACAACCCTATCCCGAACAGCGCATCAACAAGCTGCGTCGCGGGCGCTGCGTCGGCCAACGCCTCGACAGGACCATCCCAGCGTTCCCTCGCCTTGCGCGACGACTCAGTCCTGCTCTCGCCATTCGCTGCCACGCGCACGGGAACGCCCCGCTCCCGCAACAGGCGCGCGATGACGAACCCATCTCCGCCATTATTCCCCGGCCCACACAGCACCAGCGCGTCGCGCAATCCCGCCGCGCGCCAGATGATCTCGGCCGCCGCCGCGCCAGCCCGCTCCATCAAGTCGTAAGGCGCGACACCGCTGTCGAACACCGCCTGCTCGGCGGCGCGCATCTCGTCGGCAGTCAGGATCGCCGTGACGCTGGTCATTTCGTGTCTGCTGGTACGTGCGGTCCCGGCATCAGGTAGCGATCCCCCGCCACTGTCACTTCGACCTGTCCGTTGGCCGCCGTAACGCTGTCGGCAGCGAAGGCGCCGTCCGCTGCTTCCCATACGCCAGCGACTGCCCGCAGCCGCCGAAATCCGCCACCCGGTTGTCTTACGGTGACGATCGCGCCGGCCGCATCCCGCCCCCGTTCCATCTGGCAGGCGGGCGCGAGAGCGCTGCCCGCTCCGATCGCGCAGGCAATGGTCTCGCCCTCCGCTTTTCCGTCTCCGCCCTGGCAGGCGGACAGCATCAGCAGCAGGATGGCATTAGATATCCGCGAATACATGCGTCTCGGCCTTGGCCCCCGGGTGCGTCACCGCCCCCTCATAGGCCGGACCGACATTCTGCGCATAGCGCCAGAGGGCCCCGGATTGATAGTCGTTCGTCCGTGGCTTCCATGCGTTGCGGCGTTCGGCCAGAACGGCTTCGTCCACCAGCAGGTCTATGGTCCCGGCTTCCGCGTCGATGGCGATCTGGTCGCCATTCTCGACCAGTGCGATCGGTCCGCCATCGGCCGCCTCCGGCCCGACATGGCCGATGCAGAAGCCGCGCGTCCCGCCGGAAAAGCGTCCGTCAGTGATCAGCGCCACCTTCTCGCCCAGTCCCTGGCCATAAAGCGCCGCCGTCGTCGCCAGCATTTCGCGCATGCCCGGACCGCCCTTCGGCCCTTCATAGCGAATGACGACCACATCGCCATCGCCGATCTGCTGCGCCTCGACCGCTGCGAAGGCGTCCTCCTCGCGCTCGTAGACCTTGGCGGTGCCGGTGAACTGCAGCCGCTTCATGCCCGCGACCTTCACGATCGCGCCTTCCGGAGCAAGCGACCCCTTCAGGCCGACCACGCCACCGGTGGGCGTAATTGGAGTCTTGGCGTCATAGATGACCTTCTGATCCGGGTTCCAGGTGACCTGATCGATATTCTCGCCCAGCGTCTTGCCGGTCACCGTCATGCAGTCGAGATGCAAAAAGCCCTCGTTCGCAAGCGTCTTCATCAGCATGTAGATGCCGCCGGCATCATACATGTCGCGCGCGACATACTGCCCGCCCGGCTTCAGGTCAGCGATATAAGGCGTGGTCTTGAATATCTCGGCTACGTCGAACAGATCGAAATCGATGCCGCACTCATTGGCCATGGCCGGGAGATGCAGCGCGCCGTTGGTCGATCCGCCGGTGGCGGCGACGATCCGCGCGGCATTCTCAAACGCTTCACGCGTACAGATATCGCGCGGGCGCAGGTTGAGCTTCAGCAGTTCCATGATCTGCTTGCCCGCAGCAACAGCCACCTCTTCACGACTCTTGTAAGGAGCGGGCGCCATATTGCTGTTCGGCAAGGACAAACCGATCGCCTCGCCGACGCAGGCCATGGTGTTGGCGGTATATTGGCCGCCGCACGCGCCATGGCCCGGGCAGGCCGCCTTCTCGATCGCCGTGACTTCCGAAAGCGGGCAGTTGCCGGCACTGAATCGACCCACCGCCTCGAACACGTCGATAACGGTCAGGTCACGGTCCTGATAGCGGCCTGGCAGGATCGATCCACCATAAACGAAGATCGACGGCACATTGAGGCGAAGCATCGCCATCATCATGCCCGGCAGCGACTTGTCGCACCCGGCAAAGGTCACCAGCGCGTCATAGCAATGCCCGCGCACCGACAGTTCCACCGAATCCGCAATGACCTCGCGGCTGACCAGCGAGCTCTTCATCCCCTGATGCCCCATGGCAATGCCGTCGGTCACGGTGATGGTATTGAACCGGCGCGGCATGCCGCCAGCGGCGTTCACGCCCTCGCGACAGAAGTCCGCCTGCATATCGAGCGTGGTGTTGCATGGCGCGCTGTCATTGCCTGCCGACGCGATACCCACGAACGGGCGGGCGATCTCTTCTTCGGTCAGGCCCATGGCGTAATAATAGCTGCGCTGCGGCGCGCGCTCCGGACCGACGGAAACATGGCGGCTGGGGAGCTTTGACTTGTCGAATATGTGAGTCATTTACGGTCCTTCTTTCGGCGCGCCTCTTTCCAAAAATTATCGGATCATGCAAGGGTTGCGCAGCATAATTTCACAATTGGTGCCAAAATTTTTGCGAATCGATCCCATCCGGCGGCATCGGCGACATGATCTTGCCGCATCTCAACGCCGAGATAGGGAATGCCGTTGACTTCGGCATGCCGGTTCATCGTCGCGTTCAACAGCGCGCCCGAATAGGGCAGTTGGTCGCCGACCTTGAGCCCCGCCGCCTCCAGCATGGGAATGGCGATGCGCGCCGCCCGGTCATCCTGATTGTAAAGGATGCCTATATCCCATGGACGCATCTCCTCCGGCCTGCTGGCCAAGCCCGGCGTGAAGCTGTGCAACGACAGGATGAAGGGTGACGTCATGCCGCCAAGCAGCCTGCCAACCTCATGATGATAGGGATGATGAAAGCGGATCATCCGCTCGGCCAGATCGGCGCTGCGATTGCCCGGAATGTCATGGCCGTCGCTCGTTACTGGCAGAAGGCCGGGCGCGTCGGGCTCACGGTTGAGATCGATAACAAGCCGTGACGCGCCACCGAGAATCGCGGAGCAGGACAGGGATTGCACGAGGAGCGCCGCGACCTCCGCCACGCCAATGTCGATTGCGACGTGCTGGTTGAACAGGGCAGGATCGATGCCCAGGTCGATATCCTCTGGAACGCGGTTGGACGCATGGTCCCCGACGATCAGGATCGGCCTGTCGCCACCCTTCAGAACCGTAAAGGCCTCGCTCATGCGCCCCTTATCCTTGTCGTCATCACCCACCATCCGGAATGCATCGCCATGATATGATCCGCCGCCCGGTCCCGCGCGCCTTCATCATCGAACAGGGCGAAACAGGTCGCGCCAGATCCCGACATGCGCGCCAACACCATGCCCGGCAGTACGGACAGGACCTCGATCACCGCGCCGACCTCCGGAACGAGCGCAGCTGCAGGAGGCTGCAGGTCATTGCGCCCGTCCTTCACGATCGCTGCTAGGCTGGACGCATCCAGCGCGCCCCGGTCGATCCCGTCCCATCCCCGAAAGACCGGCCCAGTCGACAGGGCGACGCCGGGATTGATCAGCAGCAGCGGCATGGCGGAAAGGCCCGGCAGTTCGCGGACATCAAGCGCCTCCCCCCTGCCTGTTCCCACCAGCGTCCGGCTGACGACGCAGGCCGGCACGTCCGACCCCAGCGGATCGGCAAGGGCCAGCAGCCCCGCTTCCTCGATCCGCAGGTCCCATAGCCTGTTAAGCAGCCTAAGCGCTGCAGCCGCATCGGCGGATCCACCGCCGATCCCCGATGCTATGGGCAAATTCTTGGTAAGGCCAATATCAGCGCCGTGCCCAGTGCCGCTCGCAGCCTGTAGCGCGATCGCCGCCCTGAACACCAGATTGTCGGGTCCTGCATCCAGTCCATCGGCGAAGGGGCCGTCTATCGTCAGGCGGACCGCGCCATCCTCCCGCGCCGACGCGCGCAGAACATCGCCCTCATCGGCAAAGGCGAACAGGCTCTCCAGTTCGTGAAAACCGTCCGGTCGCCGATTGCGGACATGCAGCGCCAGGTTGATCTTGGCGTAGGCCTTTTCCTCGATCACGTCTGGCTCCGGATCAATGCGCCGCGTCGCGCGCGTTCAGCCCTTCGCGCATTTTCCGCCCGATCCGATCCGCATCGGCCGCATCGGCGAAGGTACTCGCCGCCGCCCAGGCGTAGCGCGCCTCGAATCTGCGCCCGACGGTCC